>NZ_CP036264.1:3594401-3900837 GCF_008035925.1 Stieleria maiorica | reverse complement strand
TGACGTTAGGCGTTTTGACCACTTCGGTAGGACTTTGCCTGCCGGGCCTGCGACGCGATGCGGTCGACGAATACTTGCTTCAGTCGATCGCTTCACAGCTTTCGGCCGAGCCCAGTAGCGCAGAATCATTGAATGCGCAACTGTCAACCATTGCGTCGGCTCGTATCGACCAGCCCACACCGGAATTACTGGATCTCGTCACAAGGTTGAATCGAACGCTTGCTCGCCTCAAGCTGGTTGCAGCAATCAATCCGACCAGTGCGGATGAGCTCAATGAAGCACTACAGTCAACGAAAGTTGATCAGCTCCGGAAGCGTTGGTATGGCGTCTCAGGCGAAATGGAAACGTTGCCGGACGAATACAGGTCCGCCGTCGCGTCGGCGCGTCGCTCGTTGCAGCGGTTGCCGCTCGGAATCGTTGCGCGCGAGAATTTAGTCAGCCTGGACTTTGCACATCAAAATCGATCACACAGCGCACACGCGCTGGTGCAGCTTGCCGAACTGCAGAAAAACTCTGCAGATCGTTCGGCGCGGCTCGCCGAGTTGGCCAGTGCGGGAGGCGATGAGCCTTTGGCTGCACAGCTTTGGCGTCATTGCACCAGTATTGATCCCGGAAAGACCAGGCAGGCCCTCGGACATGCGATGGCCGACCCGAATCGAGACATATCCCGGTACATCGCCGATCTGGCCATCTGCCAACGATTCGTAGCAGGCTACCTGTTGGACAATCCCAACTCTGATCGTTCGTCTCGCGATCAGGCACTGGCGTTCCTGAACCGTGCAATCGAACATCTGGACTGTGAAGCTTGCACCAGGATCGACGAGCGATCTCGCTGTGAGGAAGTTGCCGGGGGCATTCTGTTGGTTCAGGGCAAGGCCGCGGCGGCGCTTCCGCATTTTGACCACGCAGTCCGACTGACCCCGACCGACATCCCGAAACGGCGTCGGATCATCCAGCGATTGATAGAAGCCGGCTTGGATCGGGACGCCTTCGAACTGGCGACCAGTTCGTACGCCGAACTGCCGGAGCACTACCCCTTCAAAGTGATCGCCGACAGTCTGGCAACTGACGCGGGCACCGGACAAGAACATCCGAAGTAGACAAGCGTCAGTCCACAAATCCACACATCGAGTTTCAGCCGAACGGCCTTCGGCGACCACACCACGGACCCACGAGTTCATGAACCAGTTCAGCATCCCGCGCGACGCTTACAGGTATATCCTTTTTCAACGAACGCAGTACCTAAAGAGCCCGCAATACGAGAGGTTCTATCGACTCGCTAAGAAACTGACATCGTTCGAATCGATCGTCCAATTCGAATCGCGGCTTTTCAAGAATCACATCGCGATCAGCTATTTCGCCGACATGTGCCGTGAATTGGAGTCGATGAAGCCCCACCTACCACAACAGCCGTCCGCAATTCTAGACATCGGCTGCGGGATCGCGGGGATCGATGCATTGCTGTTTGATCACTACAACGGCCGTTGCGACCTGTTCCTGCTCGACAAGACGGGCATGGAAGAGAAAGTGTTTTATCATTTCGAGTCACGTGGGGCCGTCTATAATTCGCTCGATTTGGCACAGAAGTTCCTGACGCTCAATGGTGTCGATCGGAGCCGAATCACGACACAAGAGGCGACGCCGGAGAATGAGATTCTGTTCGGCGACCAGGTGTTCGATCTGATCTTTTCGCTGATTTCGTGGGGGTACCACTATCCGGTTTCGACCTACCTCCAACCCGCATTTGAACGACTTCGGCCGGAGGGACGCCTGATCATCGACGTGCGTAAGGGGAATGATCAAGCCAAGCAGATTCGAGACCTCTTCGGAAATGCGACCGTGATCGGTGAAGATTCCAAGTCGGAACGCATTCTCGCAATCAAGTCTTCAGATTGATTCACAGACGAAAATTCGTGAAGGATCTGGGGGTCTTGTTTTCGGAGAAGACCCTTTCGATCGCGCTCGGTTTTTGCACGACGTTTGTCGCCTACCGCCTGCTTTCTCCGGCAGGGTACGGAGCGGTCGGCGTCCTCGAAGCTCTGTTTGCGGTCTCGACATCGCTGGTCGCATTTCGAACGACCGAATCGTTGACACGGTGCTTGATCGAATTTCGAAAGCACGAGTTGGCCGTTTCGTCATTGGTCAAAGTCAGCCTTTCCATCGATTTGGCAACACGCTGCGTGTCGGTTGCGATGGTTGCGATCGCGGCATCCCTCGCCGAGGACTACTTCGCCCGATTGAACGTCACCTACGATCTGGTCCTATTGCTGGGCGTGGGCAATCTGATGGCGTTTCCACAAGACACCTACACGTCGCTGATCCGGGAGCAACGTGCCTTTCGGTACATGGCCACGGCGTCGTTATCCAGCAAGGTCGTGTTGTTGTTCGGGTTGTGCGTGTTGTTTGGTCTCAACATCTCAACCCTCTGGAGCTACATCGCCGTCGTATTGGTCAGTCGACTTTTTCAACTCGGCTTCATCGTTCACTTTATACGTCGATACCAATCGAGACCGTCCGAAATAACGACTTTGATTCGCGACGGGTTGCGCGCGTTTGCAAATCCATTCCGCTTTTGGCATGACGCGCGTTACGCCGATTATTGGTATTTCTTGAAGATGGGTTTTTTCACATCGACGTTGTCGGGGCTTGTCAAAAACGGGTCGGACATGCTGTTGATCGGCCACTTCGGAACCGCCACCGATGTGGGACATTACAAACTTGCGAAATCACTTGCTGAAAAGATCCAGATCGCGCCCTCGTTGTTGGCGCCCTACTTTTTTCAAGACTTCAGCGAGTGGGTGGTGGAGGGGAGGTATGACAGGTTGCGGAGCTTCCTGAAACGCGTCGTGAGCCTGTGGTCTCCGACGGTCGCGGCAGCCTGCTTGCTGGCGTTTCTCGTCTGTCAGCCGGTGATCGTGACGTTTTTCGGCAATGATTCGTTGGCTGCGGTTTACCACTTCCGGATTCTGCTGGCGGGGATGTTTGTCCAAATCGCCTTGTTTTGGGTCCAGCCGTTGGTGCTAAGCCTGAAATTGCTCAAAGCGCAGCTGCTGGGCGTCCTGTTTGTCGCCACCGGTTATTTTCTGATCGTGCTACTGTTCCAGCCCATTGTCGGTGTTTATTCCATTTCCTCCGCCCTGGCATTTGCATGGGGCGGCGGATACCTGTACTTGCTGGTTGCCCTTCAGCGTCAACGAAGTCTCTTGCACTGTGCCTAGCGGGCCTTCCCGGCGTCTGCTCGGGGCCAATACTGCCCGGGGCGAATACAACTTAGTTCACTAAATCGATGCTCAACAAACTGCGTAATGCGTTCAAGTCGGCCTATTTCCTGTTCAGCGCCATGCCCGACTTGCGGTTGGACGAACAGTACGAGGAATACTGGAAGGAAAAGCGTCCCGAGGGATTGGGGGCGATCACGCCGTTCCAGAAAGAGCGTGCGTCATGGATCTTAAACTATATCGAGCCCGATTCGAGTCTGCTCGATATCGGCTGCGGAGACGGTGGCGTGCTGCTTTACCTGCGCAGCGAGGTTGAGAATCTGGACTGCACCGCGGTGGACTACTCCGCGGACGCGCTCAAGTTCCTCGAAAAACAAGGCTTGCAGACACGGACCGTGGACTTGAATGATTTGGAAAGCGTCGAGGCATTGCCGGATGCCGACTACATCGTCCTGTTCGAGATCCTCGAGCACCTCCAGTATTCTGAGAAGGTCCTGCTTGGTCTGACGCGAAAGGCGAAAAAGGGAGTCTTCTTTAGCATTCCCAATTCAGGCTATTTCCCGTACCGGCTGCGGCTCTTGAGTGGCCGTTTTCTGATGCAGTGGCGGATGCAACCCAATGAGCACCTTCGATTTTGGACTTACAAAGATCTCAAGTGGTGGTTGGGGCAATTGGGCTTGCGGCGCGATGCAACAATCCATCTGTACGAGGGGATCCCGCTACTGAATTCGTTATGGAAATCCATGTTCGCGATGGGAATGGTCGTCTTCGTCAGGACTTCAGGCGAATGAACGTGCTGTTCATCACATCACACCTTTCGCCGACCAACGGTTGGGGGAAAGTGGCGGTCGAAACGATCCGTCGATTCACGCGCGACGGGCACCAGGTGACGGTGTTGACCGATGACCCGGCCGATGTCGACTGCGGAACGGTTTCCGTTGTCCGCGTTGCCACACTGCATTCGAAAGAGGGGGGGCGAACGCGGGGCGTGAGGATCCTGTGTGATTTGGTGCAATGTCGCAAACTGGGGTTGCCTGATGACGTTTTGATCTTTTGCCTGACCGAGGATCTGCTGCCGCTTGCCGCGAAATTGGCCAAGCGCGGAAGGAGTTTGGTGTGCTTTGCTCACGGCACGTATGCGATCAAGTCCTTGCGTGGTGCGAATCGCGAGTTGTATTTGAAATCGTTTGACCGATGCGACCTGATTCTCTGCAACAGCAAGTACACGCAACAGCAATTATCGCTCGTGGCAAACCATGAATTCGCCAAGCGATCGAGAGTGGCGCCGCTGGGTTGTGATCAAATGATTTCGGAGGAAGAATACCTGCGATCCATCGGTCAGAGACAAAACCTCGTGATCGCAGTCGGCCAATTGAAACCCCGTAAGGCCATTGTCGAGTCCATCCAGGCGTTTCATCGGGTCCGCGAGCGTTTCCCGCAATACGAGTTTCATGTCATCGGTGACACACGATTGACCGACTACGTTTCTCAAATCGAAGCGATTGTCACCCAGTTGGACTTGGTCGACGCAGTCCGGCTGGTAGGCAAAGTGGATGCCAATGCGCTTCGGGGATACTACATGCGGGCAAAACTGTTGCTCATGCCATCGATTAATGAAAACGACCATTTCGAAGGTTTTGGTCTGGTTCACCTTGAGGCCAACAGTTGGGGAACGCCGTCGATCGGTTCGACCGGTTGCGGGCATGAGCAAGCGATCAACAATGGTGTCAGTGGGCTACTTACGCCTCAACGAGACATTGATGCGATCGGCAAAGCGATGCTGGAGATCCTTGGGACTGAACGGTCTTGGATGCAGTACTCGAGGCAGGCGTATGATTTCTCCCATACCATGTCATGGGACAATTATCATCGCAGTTGTCTCCAATGGATCAGCGAAGCGGTCGGTCGGCCGGCGAGGCATCTCGAGATATAAAACGCAATCGGCGTTGATCTTTCCCAAGAAATGATCCCTCAATGACTGTTCATCAAGCGATCGCTACGAACCCCGACGAAGACGATGAAAATCCGTTCGTCGAGATCTCCGAGTCGGTTCAGTTGCTGGCTCGGTTGTCAATCGTCATGGCGATTGCGTTTGCCTGGTGGGTGGGGCTCAATGACCGCGACTCGGCCCCGTACCCGATCTCCCGTTTGCTTCTGTTCACGTTGTACACGGCCATACAAACGCTTCCGCTCTGGTACCGGTTGCCGGGCGTGGGACTATTGCACCCGCTGTACGTCATCGCTGCCTATTTGTTTTTGAAGGGGACGATCCCCAGCCTCAGCCAGAGCGCGATCGGATATCGCCACATCCCCGGGTTGCCGGCGATGAGTGCCCAGGGGGTGGCGATCATGTACATGAAGGTGACGGGACTGTACATCCTTGCCCAAATCTTTACCTACTTCGGTTTCTTCACCGGTAGGGGAATACGTTGGAACTTTATCGAGTTTCGAAATCGGCCGAACATCGTCACCTACTTCGTCATCGCGTCCCTGGTCATCGGTTTGGTGGCATTCTGGCTGCTGATCGATCTATCGGGTGGCCTTTATCCGCACTTAAAAAACATCACCCGAGGGAATGCGGCCAAGGTTTGGGTGAAAGATGCTTCGAATGCGTCAATTTACGCGACGTTATGTGGATTGATTGTCTTGCCGCCGGCGTTTTTGATGTTGGTCGGCAAGAACCCCGGTTTCAATCCGGTTTTCTGGGCGCTCACCGCGATCTCGATTGCCGTCAACTACCTGACCGCGGGGCGCCGATCGGCAATCGTCTCGGCGGTCATTATCATTGTCGCTTGTTGGGTACTTCGCACGCGCACCGTTTCATTGGCCAGGCTGAGCATCATTTGGTTCTTACTGTTCCTGTCGATCGGAATCTTTGGGGAGTACCGAAGATCGAACTGGGACGGGAGGCGACGGGTAAACTTCAGCGCGTTTCAGGACAACGACATCGGTGAAGCGATGGAAAAAACCTGGAGCGACCTGCAGCAACGACGGGGTGGCTCGCCCGTTCCATTGATCGTTTATCGAGTGCCCAAGTACGTCCCGTTCAAATATGGGATGAATTATGTCGGCTACATCAATCGATTCATCCCCAGACGAATCTGGAAGAACAAGCCCAAGGGGCTTGCTACGCAGTGTGCGGAGGTGTTTTACGGACGATACGGAAGCGGTGCGATTCCCATGGGCGCACTCGGCGAGGCATATTGGAGTGGCGGAATCGTCGCGATTCCGATCGTCTTCTTCGTTTGGGGACGCATCCTTTGTTCGATCGGAACGTTCTACATTCGTTTTCGATATTCCGCGATCGCGTGCATGCTCTATCTACTGACCGTGACCAGACTCGAACCCTCCGAACTTTCGTTCGGTCGCTGGGTCTACGTGGTCGTACCAACTCTGATCATCCTTTTCGCGTTCGGAGAACTCGTGCGTGCCAGGCACCCGGACTCATGACAAACGTGCATTGGATGCAAATCTGGATGGGGTGGCGTCAATTGGATCGGGCCGGGAACCGCAATCTCAACGAGGGGGGCAACGATTAAAATTTGCTACATCGCGACGTCAATGATTCCTTCGCGAACAGCCAATAGCGTTCACGTCATGAAGATGTGTCATGCCTACGCAACGCTCGGTCACGACGTGCAATTGGTCGTCCCTGATCATCAAGAAGGGATTGAAGCAGACGTCGAAGACGTCCATGCGTTTTATGGAGTTCCTCGCACATTCGAAATCGTGAAGGTTCGGTCGTTTCGTCCACTTAAGTTTTGGTACGCGATCATTCTGTCTCTGTTCGCGATTCGGAACACGCGGGCGGACCTGTATCACACTCGAATTTCTTGGACCGCATGGGGATTGAGCACCCTGTTCCGCAGGCCGACCATTCTGGAATTGCACGAGGTTCCCATCGACGGGTCGCTGGAATCTCGATGCATTTTTCATGCGACACGGCAGAAACAGTTGCGGTATCTGATTGCGATCACCAAGGCACTGAAAGAGCGTTTGGCCGACGTGACACATTCGAGTTGCGAGGTCGTCGTCGCTGCGGACGGGGTGGACGCGCGATTGGCGACGTCCTCGTTGTCGCAGCTTGACGCAAAGAATGAGGTCGGCGTGGGCGAGGGACAGGGCCTGACGGCCGTTTACGCCGGACACCTGTATCCGGGGCGAGGCATCGAGGTCGTTGTTGAAATGGCATCTCGGAATCCGGCCATTGCATTCCACGTCATCGGAGGACGAGAAGAGGACATTCGGCAGTGGCGTTCAAAAGTACAGCACCTGAAAAACGTGCGGTTTGAAGGTTTCGTTCCGCCGAAAAAGGTTTATGGCTATCTACGAGCGGCAGACATTTTGTTGATGCCGTACGCGAACAAAGTTGGCACGTCGGGGCGTGGAGACACCGCTGCGGTGTGTTCGCCGATGAAGATGTTTGAGTACATGGCGGCCGGACGTCCGATCCTCTCCTCCGATCTCCCGGTCTTGCAAGAGGTTTTACGTCCGGACGTCAATTGCCTGATCGCTCCGTATGGCGATATCGACCGCTGGGTCAGCCAGTTGAAGCGACTGGAACAAGATGCTCAACTGCGGATGCGATTGGGTGATCAGGCACGCCGCGACGTCATGGCATATACGTGGGAGGCACGGGCGGAAAAGTTGTTGGCCGCTTGCGCGTTTCAGCCCTCTTGATCCGACTCGCTCGATCCCTGTCGGACAGTCATGCCGCCGTTTGCACCAATCCAATGATGAACGCACCTTCCTTGTCAAACGAAGATCCACGTTGTTCGACAGAAAGGCGTCCGGGCCGCGGGCTTGGAGAGACCGCGGGTTTACGAGGCAGGTGTTTCCCAGTAGGTTCACGGGCACCGGCCGGCGTTCCTTGGGACCACGCGGCTTGTGCTACCAATAGCTTACCGAATACGTCTGTTTATCGATCGTCAAGGTTCGGGCGGTCGCCGCCAGAGAAGCAATGTCCTCTCCGAAGAAACGTCTATTACTGTTATCGGTCACGTTGGGTCGGGGGGGGGCCGAAAAGCATCTTGTGCGGGTGGCGAACGCGCTTGTTGACCGATACGAGATCCATGTCGCAGTGGTCCGCGCCGGCGGAAGCTACGAGCAGAGTCTGGCCGGCGGCGTTCATCTCCATCACATCGGTTCAGTATTTGTTCGCTTGTCCACGGTTGCCGGTTGTCACGTAGCGACGTCTCCGCTCGCCAAGCTGATCGATCAGATTGCACCGGCTTGCGTCATCTCATTTCTGCCACCGGTCACGTATACCTGTTATCGGGCTCGCATGAGGTGTTCACATCGGTTCAAGCACGTGGTCGCGATCCAGAACAACTTGGACGAAAGCCTCGATTCACGCAGCCGAATGATGCAAGGAAAATTCCGACAGGGCGTGTGTGATGCGATCTTGGACGCGGACGGTGTGATCGCGATTTCCAACGGCGTCGCAGAGAACCTTCATCAACGGTTTCCGTCGCTGAACGCGACGACACAAACCATTTACAACGCCGCGATCGATCCGCTTGAACAGGCGATCGTATCGGACGACGCCGCGGCCAATGGGGCAGCCGAACAAGGCTCGTCGGACACCTTCAAGATCATCGCGTGTGGGAGGCTGACCGAACAGAAGGGGTTTTGCGATCTGTTGGACGCGTTTCGGATCGTGCGTGATCGCGAAAAGGCGAGTTTGCAGATCCTGGGAACGGGGCCGCTTCACGATACCCTGGTCGCCCAGGCGAATCGATTGGGGATTGCTGAAGACGTCGAGTTTTTGGGCTTTCAAACGCAGCCGTTAAACCACTTTGCGGCGGCAGACTTGTTTGTATTGTCCTCTTGGTGGGAAGGCTTTGGAAACGTCCTCGTCGAAGCGATGGGTGTGGGCACCCCGGTGGTGTCAACGGACTGCCCTTATGGTCCTTCGGAAATCATCACGCATGGTTGCAGTGGGCTTCTCGTCCCTCCCCGCAGCCCCAAGCAATTGGCCGATCAAATCATCGAGGTGATCCGCGCCCCACAGCTGCGACGTGAACTGTCTCTGAACGGCATCAAAAGGGCTCAGTCGTTTCACACAAGTGTGATCGCAGATCAATACGCCGAATTCATCGATGCGACCACTGCACAAGGTTAGAGCAACGAATGAAGGTCACGGTCGTTCTGGATCACAAGTTTGTTTGCGACGACAGAGGGCGTGTCTGCGCCCACACCATGTTCGGCGATACGTTTTGGCAACGGTACCTGACCGTCTTTGATTCCGTGGATGCGGTCTGCCGCGTTCGTCCGGCGGCCACTGCCGACAAACTGACTCCGATTGAGAGCGACCGGGTACGATTCCGGCCCGTGCCGTACTACGAAGGTCCGCGAGGATTTGTAGTCAATTACCGTGCAATCCGCCGAAGTCTGATGACATCTCTTGAGGAAGCGGAGGCGGTGATCCTGCGAGTCCCACAAATCCTCCCCACCGCGGCGGCCGGCGTACTTTGCAAGCGAAATCGTCCTTATGGGGTGGAGGTGGTAGGCGACCCGTGGGACGTTTATGCACCCGGCGCCGAGGCGAATCTGTTTCGCCCGTTCTTTCGCCGCTACTTCTATGGTCAACTCCGCAAGATATGTTCACGCGCCGCGGCGTCGTGTTACGTCACGGAGTTCGCCTTGCAAAAACGCTATCCGCCGCAGCCTGGAACGCTGTCAACTCATGCATCAAGCGTGCAATTGGAACAAGTTGTCTCGGTGCCTCGTTCGGCGGAATCGTTTTCGGTTGCCCCCTGCCGTTTGCTCTTTGTCGGCGCGCTGAACCGTCTGTACAAGGGGCAAGATGTTCTGATCAAGGCCGTCGGGGAATTGGTCAACGAAGGCCTGGACCTGACGCTGAAGATCGTTGGTGACGGGCAATACCGTGGCGATCTTGAATCACTTGCGGCCAAGATGAATTTGGGAGACCGCGTCAAATTTGTCGGTGCCCTGCCGTTCGGAGACCCTGTGTTTTCGGAGATGGATTCCGCAGATCTGTTTGTGCTCCCGTCGCGACAGGAAGGGTTGGCGCGAACGGTCCCCGAGGCGATGTCGCGCGGTCTTCCGTGTATCTCATCTGACGTGGGGGGCATGTCCGAAGCCGTGCCCCCAGAGTGTCTGGTGCGTCCCGGTGATCTTCCGTCGTTGAAAGCGCGACTGCGAGAGATTTCCGGCAGTCGAGAGACACTCGCGCGACTTTCCACGCAAGCCATCACGACAGCATCTCGATTTTTGAGATCGGAGATCGAACCTCGACGTCAACGCTTTATGAGAGAAGTGTATCAGGAGACGAAGCAGGCCCGGAAGAAATGAATCGACGAGTCAAGGTTCTTCATATTCATGTGATGTCCGTGATCAGCGGATCCGGGATCAACACTTATCTCTCAATGGAGGGCATGGATCCGACGGAGTTCGAAATCGAATTCGCCTGTGCGCCCGGTGGAAAACTTGGGGAACTGGCTGAACGCGCCGGAATCCCGTTTCACCCGGTCGATCACTTTGTTCAACCGATCAGCCCCTACCACGATCTGCGGGCTCTGATCGAATTGATCAAGATTATCCGACGAGGCAAGTATGATCTCGTTCACACGCACAACTCCAAGGGTGGAATACTCGGCAGGCTGGCCGCCTGGATCTGCCGTACCCCAATCATCATTCATACGATTCATGGGTTCGCCTTCCACTCTTCCGAAACGCCTTGGCGCAGAAAACTTTTTATCCATCTTGAACGCTGGGCGGCCAAAGTCACCGATCGACTGATCGTGATCTCACAACCGCTGCAGGACTGGGGGCTTCGTGTCGGAATCGGGCATGAAGACCAGTACACGAAGATCTATAGCGGGATTGAAATCGACAAGTTCAAATGTGACTGTGATCAAACGGATTTGCGGAAGAGTCTCGGTCTGCGACAGGATGACTTGGTGATCGGACTGGTGGCGAAGCTATGGGATGGGAAAGGACATGCAGTTGCCATCAACGCGTTGAGCAAACTCGTCCGTTCCTATCCGAGTGCAAAGCTTGTGATCGTCGGGGAAGGCTATTTGCGCGACGAACTCGAAACGCAAACTTCCGATTTAAAGTTGCAAGACCATGTCGTCTTTACGGGTTTTCGGTCCGACATTCCAAATCTCAATGCGATGTTCGATATCGCGATCTTGGCAAGCGACTTCGAAGGCATGGGGCGTGTGTTGCTCGAGGCGATGGTGATGGGACGTCCGGTCGTCGCGAGCGACGTCGGTGGAATTCCTGATGTGGTCGACGATGGCACCACTGGAATCCTCGTTCCCCCGGGCAACATCGACGAACTCGCCGGCGCCCTTGCGACTCTCTTGGCCGACCCGACGCTGCGAGAAAAAATGGGCCGCGCCGCATATGCGAGAATCACCCAGAAGTTCAGCTCCGAGACGATGGTCCGACAGATTCGAGATGTCTATCTTGAGACCGCCAATTCGAAACGCGCGGGGCACCGTCCGGGCGAGGCTTGGTGAGTGACGGGATGGAAGTGAATCGGGAGACATCCTTAAGAAATGACTTGAGCGGGCAACCGTCTCAGCAACAGGAACATTCAGTGCCGAGTGTCTTGTTCGCCATTTTCCAAACTTCCAATGCCGCAAATGGTGGCGTGGAGAGCATCTCGCAGATCATTGACCGGCTGCCCGAAAACAGCTGTGTCGTGACGCAACGATCAACTGAGGTGAACGAACGCTGGAGACGATCAGGGAAGCATGTCGACGTGTTTGAGCTTCCCTACCGAGTCGGGGATGGATTTTGGAAGTCCAGTTGGATTGCCAAGGCGAGACGGCTGTTCAGCTACTTGAGAACGAATTGGCAGACGTTCCGTCTGATTCGAAAACGAAAAATCCAGGTTTTGCATTGCAATGATCCCGCGCCGTTTTGGCATTTCGTGCCCGCGGCGTACCTTTGCCGTGTTCCGGTGGTTCTCAACTTGCGTGACACACGATCGACAACGGGGAAAGCGATCGTGTGGAAGTATCGGTTAAAGCTCCTGTTGGTAAATCGATTGCTCGTGTTGTCCAATGAGATGGCTGACGCGTACCGAGATCTGGTTGGAGAAGGATTTCTCCGGTTCACTGGAATCCGAATCGATGTGATCTACAGCATCGTGGATGGCCAAGTGATGCATCCGGTATGTGATGAGGATCGCCAAGACTTACGTTCTGAACTTGGGATCGCGAGCGGTGAAATCGCGATTGGATACGTCGCAACGTTTTCGGAGAAGAAGAATCAACTCGATTTCATCGACCAGGCTGCAGGCCCACTTTTGGAGCACCTGCCCAACGCCAAGGTGCATTTCGTCGGTGATTTCGTTCCAGAACAGAATGAATACGCCCGAGCGTGTCGTGAATTGTCAGAGGCGAAGGGGCTCCGAGACCGACTGAGTTTTGTGGGGTATTCGTCAGAGATCTCCAAGTGGTATCAAGCACTTGACTTGGTCGTCGTACCGACGCGTCAAGAAGGGCTTGCAAGATGCATGATCGAAGCAATCGCCTGCGCAACCCCTGTTGTTTCATTCGATGTCTGTTCTGCTCATGAAATCCTGTCACGTCACGAGTGTGGCATCGTTGTTTCCCAGAGTGATTACCCATCACTTGTCACATCGATCCTTGAACTATTGAACGATCCCGAACGGCGTGATTCCTTCGGCAGCAACGGACGGCGGCTCGCTGAATCAATTTTTTCCCACGGCGCAATCTACGGACGCTATGCTTCGCTGTACCGAGGCCTCGTCGAAAACAAAAAAACGTAGGTCAATGTCAAATTGATTGCGTGCCGGTCAAAGGCGCGCCGGATCGTGCCACGCCCTTCTGGCGAACCTAGATTTACGTGACTGGTGATGCACACCGATTGGTTTCCGAAGCGTGTTTCCAGTCATCATTCATCGCTCCAGACGGCTGTATCACTATTTTTCAAACGCAATAAATGTCCTAGCGAGGGTTGCGATCGAAATGCCATACCAGGAACACGTTGAACAATTGCTGTCTGCGAGAAACGCGGTTGGCGAGGAACGTTTTGTTGCACAACAGCTGTTGGAGCTCCATCAAGCCGCCGCGCAGAGAGAGCGCGTTACGATACTTGAGTTGGGCGTTGATCAAGGCCAAAGCACAAGGGTGTTTCTGAATGCGATTGCCGACAAGGAGCACTCGGCTCTAGTGTCAGTGGACGTCCGCGATTGTTCCAATGCGGCGCGGTCGGGGCAGTGGACCTTTGTGCAATCTGATTCCTCGGATACCGAACGAGTTTTTGAAGCAGCTGGGATTCTGAAGGAAGGAATCGACATCTTATACGTGGATTCGCTGCATACTGCCGATCATGTCTACAAAGAAGTTTACGGCTATTACCCTTACTTGAACAAAGGTGCTGTGATCTTCTTTGACGACATTGACAGCGCTCCCTACATGATGGGGCAAAGGAAAGACAGCGTATCCACGGAAATTGCAAACCGTGACATCTTGTCCTTGGTCGAGTCCATCTTCATGGCCAACTTAAAGGACTTGGATTTGACTATTTTTCGCGGTTCGACCGGGCTCGCCCGTCTGGCCAAACGCAGTGAAAAAGGAGCGACATTGGCACAGCCGAAGTATTGCAAAAAACGCAACAATCGGCGGGCGTGGCAAGTGATTTACAGGCTAATCGGCAAAACGTCGTACCGCCACGGCGTGAGCACGCCGAATCCAGCTTAAGATCCGACCGATACAAGTAATCGCGGCGCGATTCCGGAGCGTCATTTTGATTTCGGGCGAAAGGCCGCCAAGCGTTCGGGATCGGTTTCTAATCGCGGGCCGTGCATCAGGTCGATGCAGTAGGGGACGGCGGGGAAGACGGCGTCCAGGCATTCGGCGATGGCTTTGGGCTTACCCGGCAGGTTGATGATCAAGCTGTCACCGAGCAGGCCGGCGGTTTGCCGGGAAAGAATGGCCGTCGGTACCTTCTCCAGCGAAACCTTACGCATCAGTTCGCCGAATCCGGGCATCATGCGGTCGCAAACCGCTTCGGTCGCCTCCGGCGTCACGTCGCGCGCCGACGGCCCCGTCCCTCCGGTCGTCACCACCAGACAGCAACGCTCGACTTCGCAGAGCTGCCGCAGCGTCGCCTCGATCGCCTCTCGCTCATCCGGGATCACGCGCGTGATCGGCGTCCACGGACTGGTCAAAATTTCTTTCAGGTAGGCATCGATCGCCGGCCCGCCCAAGTCTTCGTACTCGCCACGGCTGGCGCGATCGGACACCGTGACGATTCCGATTCGGGCGACCGCGGATTGATTTTGATTCGGTTGTGTCATGTCCAATCGAGTCCTTCGTGCAGTTGGTTCAGGTTCTGGGCGTCGCCGTCGCGAACGACCAGCATGTCTTCGACGCGGACACCGCCGACGCTGCGTCCATAAAGCCCGGGTTCGACGGTGAACACCTCACGCTCCAACACCGGGCCGCCGCCGAGATCCAACAGGATCGGCTCGTGGACGTCCAAGCCGATCCCGTGACCGGTGCCGTGTTGAATCGTCGGTTGGTCCGAGACGGTTCCTCGTGAAGAGTCGAACCCGGCGCCCAGCAACGCCTGATCGGCGGCCAAGTGCACCGACTCTGCCGTCTGTCCGACGCGCAATTGCTTGACGGCGGCGGCTTTCGCAGCGACGACGGCGGCGTGCATCTTTCGCACCATTTCTGTCGGCTGGCCGTGAACGACCGTCCGCGTGCAATCGCCCCAATAGCGCGTTTGGTTGTTCATCGGAAACAGGTCGACGATCACCGGAACGCCCGTCCGAAGCGCTCCGGTACCGGCATGATGGCAGTCGGCCACGTCGGGGGCGGTCGCCACAATGGCACCGTGCGACATCGAATAGTCGCGGCGCAGAAACTCGGCGGCCGCCATCGCCCGCGTTCGCTCGCTGGTCAACGTCTCCCCGTCGTGCACCAGCGTCCCATCGGCAGCCACGGTTGACCGCGCGATGGTTTCACAGATGAATCGCATCACCGTTTCGGTCACCGACTGGGCTTCGGCCAGCCAGGAGATTTCCTGCTCGGTCTTCTGACGTCGGTCGATGACACCCAGATCCGAATCGTAGGACAATTCGATTCCGGCCTGCTGCAGGTGCCACGCAAAGACGAACGGCAACGTGCGGTCGACGCGAACGGAAGCAAGGTTTTCACGCCGACAGTATTCCGCGACCGCTTGCGCCGTTGCGGTTTCGCGGTCGGCGTCCAGTTTGCCGGCCGGTTCATAATCCGCCGGACAAACGACGCGGTCGGCGTTGCTGCTGCCACGGACGCGGTCCATTTCGATGTCACGAACGATCGCGACGCGATGATCCGGTGTTTCGATCCAGGCCGCCGGATCACCGATCGGGACGCAGATGCGACGAAACAGGGACGGATTCTTGAGGGGGATTCCGGCAAAAATCGCCGGCAGTGAAACATCGGGCATCCTGGAACTCACTGGGATAGCGGTCGAGTCATCGGCGCGACGAATCGCACGGGCCCCTGACTAGGGCTCGGCAAACGTTGGTGTCTAGCCTTTAGGCGATTCTTTGTAGCTGAGCATCGGCTAACGCCTGGATGCCACCTACTCAATGAGCCGACGGCGCTAGCCGCGGGCCTTGGATTGCCCTTCGAGACTTGTAAGGCCCGAGGCTAGCGCCTACGGCTCAGTTTGGGATCGAAGGTAAGGCCCGAGGCTAGCGCCTACGGCTCAGTTTGTGATCAAAAGTAGGTGGCATTGGGCTAACGCCTGGATGCGGGCGGCATCGCCGCCCTGGGGAGATCGCCTGAAGGCTAGACACCAACGGGAGAGTACGTCGCGCTGACGTTATAGCCGATCAGTTGGCGGTTTCGCGAGGCGACACGGCGACGCAGAGGGTGGCTATGATAGGCATCCCCCCAGAAAACCACTCCCCCACCGAAAAAGTTCCTCCCGATGAATCAGACGTTCTCTCGACGCAACTTTCTCTCTGTCGCCGCTGCGGGGATTGCCACTTCGGCCGCCCCACGGCTGACGTTGGCCGCCGATTCCTCCGCAGCAGCCGAATCGTCCCAAGTCCATTGGCACGATGTCCGTGACTGGGGGATCGAAGGCCGCGGATTTGATGACACCGAAAAATACTTTGATCGCTTGCCTGCCCGAGCCAAAGGCGTCGTCCGCAACGCCGTCTGGAATCTCAGTCGACATTCGGCCGGAATGATGGTCCGATTTCGAACCGATGCGACGGAAATCCAAGTCGACCATGCGGTGACATCATCCAATCTTGCCATGCCCCATATGCCGGCAACCGGTGTCAGCGGGCTGGATCTATACGCCCAGGACGAACAAGGCAATTGGAAGTGGGTGGCCGTCTGTAAACCCAACAAGCAACACATGAAGACGACGCTGGTCCAGGGGCTTCGTCCGGGGATGCGGAATTACTCGATCTATTTGCCGCTGTACAACGGGACGGAATCGTTGCAGATCGGTGTCGATTCAAGCTCTCAATTTGAACCGATCGCACCACGCACGGAAAAGCCGATCGTGTTCTATGGCACTTCGATCACGCACGGAGCCTGCGCATCGCGGCCCGGCATGCCCCACCCGGCTATCCTGGGTCGTCGCCTTGATCGACCGGTGATCAACCTGGGATTCTCCGGCAATGGCAAACTTGAAAAAGAGGTTGGTCAGTTCTTGGTCGAACTCGATCCGTCGGTTTATGTGCTGGATTGTTTGCCCAACATGGTCGCCGCTGAAATCACCGAACGGACCGAGCCGATGGTTCGACAACTTCGCGACGCCCATCCGGACGTTCCGATCGTGTTGGTCGAAGATCGGTCTTATTCGGGTTCGTGGTTATTGCAGTCTCAGGAAACACGCAACCAGACCAGTCGTGAGGCATTCAAGGCGGCCTATCGCAGACTGCTGGACGCCGGAACGGAACGTCTGTTCTACGTCGACGGCGAGAGTCTGCTGGCGGACAATCGTGATGACACGACGGACGGTTCACACCCATCGGATCTCGGTTTTTTCAACCAGGCCAATGCGATGGAACCGGCGCTGCGACAGGCGTTGGGAGCTTAGCCGGCGTCGCCAGAAGGTAGATCCCTGTTGATGCCAGCCCGACGCGTGAGCGAGGGGCCGCGCGGTGCCCCTCGCTCACGCGTCGGGCTGGCATTATCAAATCGACCTCGGACCATTGACTCAATCAAAAAGCCGCAGGCGGAGTCCGCTGCGCGCTAAACGCTTCATAAGCAACGCACAAGTTCACACCTTGAAACGAATGAAACGAAAATGAGAACGCCCTTGATCCTCCTCGCCGTCCTGTTCACGCTCGCGATGAACACGGCGTCCGCCCAAACGCCTTCGTTTCCGGCGTCGGATTGGCCGTGGTGGCGAGGCCAGCAACGCGACGGTCGTGCGTCGGCCGACCAGCACCCGCCGACGCGATGGAGTGAAAACGAAAACGTGGTTTGGAAAACCGCGATCCCCGGCCGCGGTCACGGGTCACCGATGCTGTTGGGCCGACATGTCTATTTGGCGACCGCCGATGACACACGAAAGGTGCAAGTCGTGCTCTGCCTTGACCGCCGAACGGGATCGGTCGTGTGGGAAGCGATCGTGCACCAAGGCGAGTACGAGTCCAAGGGGAAACGAAAGGCGAACGAGAAGGCGTCGTCGGCTTCATCGACGATTGCCACCGACGGCGAGCGACTGTTCATCAACTTTTTCAATGACGAAGCGATCTACACGACCGCGCTGGACTTAAGCGGCACCATCGTGTGGACACAACGCCTGTGCGATTACGTCGTTCACCAGGGTTATGGATCATCGCCTGCCATCTACAAAGAATTGGTGATTTGCTCGGCGGACAACAAGGGCGGTGGAGCGATTGTCGCGATGGACCGTGTTTCGGGCGAAATTGTTTGGCGGCGCGATCGTCCTGCGAAACCGAACTATGCGTCACCTTCCATCCTGACCGTCGACGGAAAAGACCAACTGGTGTTTACCGGTTGCGATCTGATCACCAGCCTGGATCCCGCCACCGGCGCCACGCTCTGGGAGATCGAAGGGGCGACGACGGAATGCGTGACGACAACCCTGACCGACGGCAAGCATGTGTTTTCCAGCGGAGGCTATCCCGACAATCACATCTCGGCCATCGTGGCCGATGGTTCGGGCAAAGTCGCCTGGCGGACCAACACTCGCGTCTATGTTCCGTCGATGTTGCACAAGGACGGCTACCTGTACATGACACTCGATGCCGGGATCGCGGAGTGTGTAGACAGCGCGAGCGGCGAAACCCAATGGAAAAAACGACTGGGCGGAGACTTCAGCAGTTCACCGGTGCTCGTGGGCGACCGAATCTACGCGACCAACGAACAAGGCGAAACGTTCATTTTCAAAGCCGCCCCGGAACGATTCGAGAAGATCGGCGAGAACAAGTTGGGCGAGAGCGTGTTCGCCACACCGACGATCTGTGACAGTCGCATCTACACGCGCGTGGCGCATTACGACGGCGAAAGGCGCCAGGAGTACTTGTATTGCTTAGGGGAGGAGGATTGAAGTTGGGCGACGAGCGGCCCGTCTAATTGCAGACAGCATCGTTGGCCACTCGCTCACGCGTCGTGCTGGCAATGGCATGTGTCCCATGCCAGCGGGAAGCGTAACGGCCTGTTGATTTAATTCGATCACACGTGGGATCAGCCGTTTCGCGCAAGCGTACGGGCCTCCAATACCAAGAAAATGCACTGTCGCCCGTAGGCTCGCGCCAAACGGCTGATTAAATCAACAGGCCGGTAAGCGAGCGGCCCACCTAATGGCAGACACCATCGCTGGCCACTCGCTCACGCGTCGTGCTGGCATTGGCTGGGCCTAACCCGCGTTAGCCTCGGCGATGCGGAGGGCTTCGACGAGTTGTTGGATTTGCTGGACGGAAAGTTCTTCGGCCCGCACGGTTTCGCCGTGACCGAGCGACTGTAATACCTCGTCGACTTGCGGTTTGCTGAGACGGTTTTTCATCGCGCTGATGACGTTGCTGCGCAAGAATTTTCGGCGGTGGAAAAACAACGCTCGCACGGTCTGATGAAAATAATCCAGGTCGGCGATGGCATCGCGACGCTGCGGCTCCAAGTCCAAACGGATCACCGCGGAGTCGACTTTTGGTCGCGGCCAAAAGACTTTGGGACCGAGGATCCGCACGATTTCCGCACGACACAACGACTGGATCCAAATGCTGAGCGCCCCGTAGTCTTTCGTCCCCGGCTCGGCGACGATCCTTTCGGCCAGCTCCTTCTGAATGGTCACGACCATCACATCGGGCGCGGGCGATTGGTGCAGCAGATTGGAAATGATCGGGGTGGCCACGTTGTATGGCAAATTGGCGACCAACAAGAACCGTGCCTCGCTGCCGATCCGCTGCATCGCCTCGGTGATCAACTCGATCAAATCAGCTCGCAGCGAATTCTTGTTCCGCAGCGCGTCACCTTGCAACAACTTGACGTTCGGGCGACCGGCCAACTCTTCACTGGCTAGCTGGTGCAGATTCTTGTCGATTTCGACCGACAGGACCGCCCCGGCGGCATCGGACAGCCGCGAGGTCAACGATCCGACGCCGGTGCCGATTTCCAAGACGACGTCGGTTTTTCGCAGTTCGGCCGAATTGGCGATCAAGTCGACCAGGTTCAGATCGATCAGAAAGTTCTGGCCGTACTTCGACACCGGCCGCAAGCCGGCTTCGGTGAGTCGTTTGGAGAGATAGCTGGCTGTTTGACGTGGTTGATTCATGCGTCCGAATTGAGCTTGGGGTCGTCAATCTGGTCGTCCGAGAGTAACCCCAGCGAGCGTTGAACGTACTTGGCCAGAAGATCGGTTTCCAGATTCACGGCGTCCCCGACGTTGCGAAATCCCAGCGTTGTCATCGCCAGGGTGTGCGGGATCAACGCGACGGAAAAGGAATCGTCGTCGGCGTCGACCACCGTCAAACTGATCCCGTCTATCGCGATGCTGCCCTTGCTGGCGACTTGGCTGGCGTACTGTGTCGGGATGCGGAACCGCAGGTTCGCCCAGGGCGGGTCTTCGGTTCTTTCGATCAATTCGCCCAGCGTGTCGACATGGCCGCTGACGTAATGGCCGCCCATCCGGCTGCCGACAGCCAGCGAGCGTTCCAGATTGACGCGATCACCGGCGACCAAATTGCCCAGATTGGTCCGCGACAGCGTTTCTAGGCCGGCTTCGAAATCGGCCACGTCGCCATCGAGCGTGACGACCGTCAAGCAGCACCCGTTGATGCAGATGCTGTCGCCGATCGCCGCGTCGCTGAAAACCAGTGGGGATCGGACTCGGAGGCGTTTTCCGGGCGGATCGTCGACGATTTCGACAATCTCGCCCATTGTTTCGACCAGACCAGTGAACATTGCAGTTAGCAGAACGGCGGAAAATGCGTCAAAAACGGTTGGCGGGTAGCCACTTTGACCTGCATTGGACAGAATGCCGCCCAAATGGACAAGCGATGGCACGCGCTCGTCGACAACAAAACACTTCCCCGCCACACCCCCAACACCCTTGAGAGGTCCCCGATGACCCTGATCGAAGCGATTCACGCACGCCAAATCCTGGACAGCCGCGGCAATCCGACCGTCGAATGCGAAGTTCTGCTGGAAGACGGCGCCCACGGCCGAGCGGCCGTCCCGAGTGGTGCCAGCACCGGTGCCCACGAAGCTTGGGAACTGCGTGACGGCGACAAGTCGGTTTTCATGGGCAAAGGTGTCCAAACTGCCGTCAACAACGTCAACGAGAAAATCGGCCAAGCCCTGCAAGGCATGGACGCGCTGGACCAAGCGGAAATCGACGCCACGATGTTGGCTCTGGACGGCACCGAGAACAAGAGCAACCTGGGTGCCAACGCCATCCTGGGCGTCTCGCTGGCCACCGCACACGCCGCCGCCGCTTCGACCGGGCAACCCCTGTTCCGCTACCTCGGTGGCGTCGGTGCTCGCTTGTTGCCCGCCCCGATGATGAACATCATCAATGGTGGTGAGCACGCTGACAACTCCGTCGACATCCAAGAATTCATGGTCATGCCGCTGGGATTCGAACGATTCAGCGACGCCCTGCGTTGCGGAACCGAGATTTTCCACAACCTGAAAAAGGTGCTCAGCAGCAAGGGCTACAACACCGCCGTGGGTGACGAAGGCGGCTTCGCGCCGGACTTGAAGAGCAACCAGGAAGCCCTAGACGTCATCATGCAAGCGATCGACCAAGCGGGCTACAAAGCCGGCGAGCAGGTTTGGATCGCGTTGGATGCCGCATCGACCGAATTCTACGATCGTGAATCAAAGAAGTACTCGATCGACGGCAAGCAGTTGTCGGGCGACGAAATGGTCGACTTCCTGGCCGACTGGTGCGAAAAGTATCCGATCTGCAGCATCGAAGACGGTTGCGACGAAGACGATTGGGACACTTGGAAGAAACTGACCGAGCGCGTCGGTGATCGCGTCCAACTGGTCGGTGATGACTTGTTCGTCACCAACGTCACGCGTCTGCAAAAAGGGATCGACGAAGGAATCGCCAACAGCATCTTGATCAAGGTCAACCAAATCGGCTCGCTGACCGAAACGATCGATGCGATCCAATTGGCCGGACGCCACGGTTACACCGCCGTGACCAGCCACCGAAGTGGTGAAACCGAAGACAGCACGATCGCCGACCTGGCCGTCGCACTGTGCACCGGTCAAATCAAAACCGGTTCGGCAAGCCGAAGCGATCGGATGGCGAAGTACAACCAATTGCTACGCATCGAAGAAATGCTCGGCGACGCCGCTCTGTACGGCGGACCGCACTTCGCCGCAAAGTTGAAGTAGAACCGGATGCCAGCGGGCAGTGTGACGGCCTGTTGAATGAATCAGCCGTATGGCGCGAGCCTACGGGCGCCGGTGCAAACTATTGCTGTTTCAATGCCCGTACGCTCGCGCGAAACGGCTAATCCCACGTAGGATCGGACTAAATCAACAGGCCGGTCAGCGAGCGGCCCGGGTGCATGAAGCTTCCATCGTCAGCCACTCGCTGACGCGTCGTGCTGGCAGGGGGCCTCACTGATCGCTAAACACCTGTGTCGTCACTTCGGACCGTGCCCCCAGCGGTTTGCCTCGGCTGACCGCTTCGGCAGTGATCGTGAACGTTTTCGGTTGATTGCAAGTCAACAGGATCAGGTAGTCGATCGATTCAAACGGTCTGAGCGTTCCGATGTCTTTCAAGTAGATGTAGCCGCCGTTGGGACTGAACTCGCCCAATTCAGGACTCAGGGGTTGCGTGACCCGAATCACATCGACCCCTTCGGGCAGATTAAACCGGATGCTGACATTGCCGTCAGGTTGTGACGACGGGTTGGTGACCTTCAAGTCGTAGCGGATCGGTTGATTGACGAACACTGCCGCATTAGGGCCGGTGATCGTCAATCCTAATGCTTGCGGCTCGGCCGGCTGGCGAGGCGTCGGACTCGGTGCCGGCCCCTGATCAGGTGCTGGCACAGGTTGCCGATCGGGAATCATCGGTGGCGCCGTGGCCGGCGGCAGGTTGTTCGGGGGCGCCGGTGCTGGGGCGGGTTGTCGGACCGCGGCGGGCAAGATTTCGAACTGCAACTGTTCGCTCGCTCGGGCGCCTTGTTGTGATTCAACGGCCAACACGACGGTGCTTCGCGGGTTGGTTCCGATGACCTGGAAATTGGCTTCCAAGGTTTCGCTGGTTTCGGGTTCCATACGCGGGATCACCCACTCGATCATGTACTGGCCGGATCGCGAATCGGACAAGTATTGATCGGTCGCCCCGAGTGGGCTCAATTGCGGATCATAGGCCATCGTGACCTTCACGTTGTCCAGCGGAACGCTGCCGGTGTTGACGATAACGCCGCGGAACAGTGTTTCGTTACCGACCGAGGTCCTGCTGCGTCCGGAGAGCGTCGCGCTGACCGCAGGTGTCGGCGGTGGCTGGTTGACCACCGTCACGCAGGACTCGGTCGTCGCACGTTGGCCGGCATCAGCGGTCGCTTCCAGCTGGATGCAACGTCGCCCGGGATCGGTGGCAATGAAGGTGACGGCAACGGGCCAGGTTTCACCGGGCTGTAGCGGAATGTCTTCTTGCGTGTTGGGATCCTGTTTGGGTTTAACCACACGTCGTAAGTTGCTGGGCGTGTGCAGCATCGAATCGTCGCCATTGGCGATCAATTGCAGATTCGTGAGCGGTCGATCACCGGTGTTTCGGACGTCAATATTAAACGTCACCTCTTCGCCGACCTCGTAACGGTCTTTTTCGGGTGCAACACTCAACACCAACGACGGTCGGAACACGTCCACCGTGACCGAGGTGGTCGCCACCAATGGTCCATCCGCGCGGGCTTCGAAGTTCAATACCATCGAAGATTCGGTGGTGACATTGAGCAACAGATCCAATTCCTGCTGGGCCGGCAATTCACCGATCTCCCAGACAATTGCGTTCGGCAGGTTCTGTGCGAATGAATCGGTGCTGGATGCTTGAACGCCCGGCGGAATCTGCATGACCACACGCACGTTGGTGGCCGCTTGGTCGCCGGGGTTGGACACCGCCGCGGCGGCTTCGAAGGGGATACCGAAGGACGCGATCGAGGGTGCACCGGCACGGATCGCCAATTGAGGGGCACTCCACGTGACAAACGTCTCGCCGGTGAACAACGTCAGCGGCGGCATGTTGTCGGTTTCACCGCCGGGCCGAATCACGCGCATGGCAATCGCTGCAGTGCCCGAGGTGCCCGGCGTTGGGATCAACTGAACGGTCGCGTTGCCTTCGCCATCGACGGTGGCTTCGACGAAGGACGCCCCGGTCGAAGCGAACGAACCGAGTTCGGGCTGCATGATTTCGTAGTAGACCTTCCATCCCCGAGCCGGCAACATGCCTTCGGATCGCGTGACCCGCGTCGTCAACGTGACTGGGGTTCCCGCCGGTACGATCTGGGTTCCCGGGAACTGGCGTGCCGCATCGACCCAGTAGATCGTCGCGGTCGCTTTTCGTTGATCCCAACACTCACTCTCGGGTGCCAGCACGGTAACCTTGCTGGTCCCTTCACTGGGGCTGCTGACGCTGATCCATGTTTGCCCTTTTTCCAGTTGCACGTCGTCGTTGGGGTTCAGGTTTCCGCGCGTGATCTTGACGCGTTTGGTGCTGGTCACGCCGAACGCGTAGGAGGGATCTTGTTTGGACGCTTTTTTGATCCGCGCCAAACGATGCATCACGCCCGGGTCATCGTCACCGACTTGGATAAACGTGCCGACGCTTTCCGGCGTCAACATCCACTCCAACGGCTCGCCGACTTGCAGGTAGCCCTGGTCGCCGCAGATTCCCGACAACAAAAGAACCTCGCCACCGACCGGTGCGACGATCTTTTGCGGCGAGAGCAGGATGCAGCCTCGTTTGCCGCGTTTGGGCAACCGGCAGAGCTCTTTCATTTGGCACTCGTTGCCGTACAGAATCGCCGGCGGACCATGCTTGCAGTCCTCCGTGCAGGGGGCGCTCGGCACACAAGGTCCGCTGGGCGCACCGCCGACGGACGTCAGTGGTGCCGCGGGTGTGTTTGGCACCGGTGTCAGGCAAGCGGGCGGGTCGGCCGGCTCAGGAAACGCGGGCTCGGGCAGCGAAAACGGACGGACATTCAGCGGGTCACCGAGCTTTCGAAAACAATTCCCCAGCCGACCTTCACCAGCCGACCCGGGCAACGCGATCGATGTCGTCGCCGGTAGAGGATTGAAAATCCGTTGCCCCGTCGGGTCAATTGCGGGAAGTCGAAGTCGCGAGCAGCCGGCCAATTGAACAAGAACCAAGATCACCACCAACACCCAGCGACTCGCACGAGTTGACGCCGTCACCGCGGTCCGTGCGCAAGCATCGACGGCCATCGCGCGGGGGCTTGAGTGTGGGTAGACAGCGAACATCGGCTTGAATCAGACGCATGCGGGGAGTCGATCGGGGAAGGAGGCCATCCAGACCTCGTCCGAGGAACCCTAGCACGCAACTGACGCCGATGATGCGAAAATGCAACCTCGGATGATGCGGAAACGCAACGAAGGTGTGACGATTGAAACGGTTGTTCCAATAGTTTCAGGTTTCAAGTTCCAACTTCCAAGTTGTCGCTGTTGAAACTTGAAACAAAAACGGGACAGGGTCTCACATGGAGAACCTGTCCCTGGTCGATACAGCGGAGCGCTTCGCTGCAGTCGACGTTTCGATTCGAGCAGCGAAGAGGATTAACTTCGTTCGGTCAAATTATTCTTCCGACTCAGGGCGTCCACCTCCACCTCGGCGTCCACCGCGATCTCCACCCGGGCCGCCGCGTCCACCGCGATCACCTCCCGGTCCGCCGAATCCGCCGCGACCACCAAAGCCTCCACGGCCTTGTCGCTCCGGCATTTCGAAGGGTTCGCCCTTGAGTTCTTCGAAGTTCTTCTTTTGATCGCTGGTCAGCACCGAAACGAGCTTTTCTTCCGTTTCCTTTTGTGCTTCCTCCATTTTTTCGCGGATGTTTTCTCGGTCTCCGCTTTGGAACATCTCCCGCATCTTGCCCATCATTTCTTCGCGTGACGCTTCCATCGTCTTTTGAAGTTCATCCTTTTGTGTAGCAGTCAACTTTAGCTTGCCAGCGACGCGGTCGTTCATCAGTGCACCGGCCCCCATCTGTTGCACTTCGATCTGTTCCAGACGAGTCATCTGTTCGGGCAACAGGACCTCTTCCAATTGCTCGCGAACTTTGTTTTCGAACTCCTCGCGTTGTTCCCGCATTTTGGCCATGAACTCTTCCAGCTTGGCTCGGTTTTCTTCGCTGCGGTCGCGGAAGTCGATGCCCTCGGGACGCTCCATCTGCGGGCGATCATCCGCGATTTTCTTGAGTGCTTCCTCCTGGTCGGGCATCAATTCGATTTCTTCCCGGACTTCTTCGATTTGCAACAGCCCCAGAATCGAGCCGCCACCGGGACCTCGCCCACCGCCGAAGCCACCGAATCCTCCACCGGGGCCACCACGGAACCCGCCACCGGGGCGTCCTTCGCCCCCCGGCCGGCCGCCGCCACCGCGTTGAGCCATTACATCCGAGGCGACCATCGCCAAGATTGCCGCGAACAACAGGGCCATCGGGCCGCTTGTGATCTTCATAGAATTCGATTCCCAGAAAGTACTGAAAGAGGAGTGTCGTACGGAGAAGTTCCGTCGTGCCTGGACCCCCGACGGCCGCCCGTTTTTCAGCAGGCCCCGTGCCGGGATGTACCCTGTTCAAACCACGCCGAGCCGGCAGGGTTTCACGAAAGATCGAGTTTTTTGCCAAAAAGAAAGGCAAAATCGGGTCGCAGCTCAGGTTTTGATTGGGTCCGACAGTCGCCGTCCTCTCCGAGGTCGGCGCGGGGCAAAGCTTCGCTTTTGCGGGTGCCGAGTTCGGAGAACACGGCGACTTTCCGAACGCATCGGCTACCCGAAAATCAAACTGCGGCGGAAGACTAGCTTTTCACCACCGGATTGCTCTGCAATTCGCGTTGGGCCCGTTGCAGGAACTGCATCGCGTCGATCGGGGTCATTGAATTCAGGTCCAATCGCTGCACCTGACTGAGCACCGGATGGTCGGCGAACCCGAACAGCGTCAACTGGTACGAGCCGCCTTCACGAGCGTTGTGTCCCTGCGGCGGAGCGATCGTGGGCCGATCCAGTGCATCGCGATGATCGATTTCCAGCTGTGCCAACACGTCCTTGGCACGCTCGTTGACTTCACTCGGCACGCCGGCCAGTCGGGCGACGTGGATTCCGTAACTCTTGTCCGCCCCGCCTGGAATGATGCGGTGCAAAAAGACTACTTCGTCGTTCCATTCTTTGACCGCCACATTCAGATTTGCAACTCGCGGCAGTGACTCTTCCAACTGAGTCAATTCGTGGTAGTGGGTGGCGAACAGCGTGCGGCAACCGATTTGTTCGTGCAAGTGCTCGGTGATCGCCCAAGCCAGCGACAGACCGTCGTAGGTGCTGGTGCCGCGGCCGATTTCATCCAAAATCACCAGCGATCGTGACGAGGCGGTGTTCAAGATCCGCGCCGTTTCAACCATTTCGACCATGAACGTACTTTGGCCGCGGCTGAGTTCATCGCTGGCTCCCACGCGGGCAAAGATCCGATCGGCGATCCCGATCAACGCGGTGCGAGCGGGTACGAACGATCCGGCTTGAGCCAACAGGGTGATAAGAGCGACCTGTCGAATGTACGTGCTCTTTCCCGACATGTTGGGGCCGGTGATCAGTAAGATCATTCCGGTTTCCGGCGAATGAACGCAGTCGTTGGGCACGAACTCGCCTTGCGGCAACGACACATCCAACACCGGATGCCGGCCTTCTTCGATCCGCAGCACCGAGTCATCGGTCATCTGCGGACGCACCCAGTTCCTCTGTGCGGACAACTCGGCAAGCGCCGCCAACACATCCAACTCCGCCATCGCCGCCGCGACTTCCTGCAGCGTGGCCAAATGCTGATGCGTCCGAGTTCGCAGGTTGTGGAAGATCAATTGCTCGCGGGCCGATGCCTTTTCATCCGCCGCAAGCACTTTCTCCTCGTACTCTTTCAACTCCGGCGTGATGTAGCGTTCACAATTCTTCAGCGTTTGTTTGCGAATGAAATCCGCGGGCACCTTGTCTTTGTGCGCGTTGGTCACCTCCAAGTAATACCCGAAGACCTTGTTGTAGCCGACCTTCAGGTTTGGGATGCCGGTCGCGTCCATCTGACCTTGTTGGTATTCCAAGATCCACTGCTTTCCGCCGGCAGCCAATTCGCGCAGCGAGTCCAGTTCGGGATCGAAGCCTTCCCGAACGAAGTTTCCGTCGGCGGCGTTGAGCGGACATTCGTCGGCCAACGCCGATTCCAATTCGCTGCGCAGTTCGGGGCACAGATGCAGATGGGACTCCAAATGTGCGATGCGCTTTGGTTTTCGCCCGGCCAGTTTGGCTTTCAGCGTCGGCAACCCGGAAAGTGTCCGCGCAACCTGTTGCAGATCGCGCGGCCCGGTTCGACCGGTTGCGATTCGAGCCAACAACCGTGTGATGTCGTAGGTCTGCTTCAGCGTCGATCGGACATCGCCGCGCAGCGACGCGCCCGAGTGAAATTCTGCGACGGCATCATGCCGATGGCAGATTGCGTCCAAGTCGACCAGCGGTGCGGCGATCCAATCGGCCAACAACCGCGATCCCGCCGACGTGCAAGTCATGTCGATCGCATCGACGAGTGATCCGTCGCGCGAGGAGGTTCGTAGCGTTCTCGTAATCTCCAGACTGCGCCGCGTCGAGGCGTCGATCTCCAGAACGCCGCTGCGGTGGTGTGCCGAGATGGATCGAAAGTGGTCCAGGCCGCCGGGTTGTGTTTCTTGCAGATAGGTCAGGGCAGCGCCGGCGGCGCGAATCGCGGCGGTATCATCGTCGCGAAATCCGAACCCTTCGAGCGAACCGACCGAGAACTGTTTGCACAGCAACTCGATCGACGCGTCTTCGGCAAAGCTCCACGCCGGCCGCGCCGTCCACGACCAGGGTGCGGTCGAATCCGGTGAAAAATTGGCGTCGTCTTCGCGGTAGATGACTTCGGCCGGTCCGATCCGCGCCAGTTCATCTTCGACCCGCGACACCGGGAACACGCCGGCACAGAAACGTCCGCTGGACAGTTCCGCCCACGCGATTCCCGCGACGGGCTCGTCGGACTGTTTCTTGCCTTTCCGCGGCGAGTGCAACACGACCGCGGCCAGATAATTCGCTTCGCGCGGATTCAGCAAATCGTCGTCGGTCAACGTCCCCGCGCTGACCAGACGGGTGATTTCGCGTTTGACCAACCCCTTGGCCTGTTTCGGATCCTCCACCTGTTCACACACCGCGGCGCGGAACCCGGCTTGGATCAACTTGCTCAGGTAGGAATCGAGCTGATGATGGGGGAATCCCGCCATCGCCGTCGGATTGGCGCTGTCCTTGTCGCGACTGGTCAGGGTCAGCCCGAGAATGCGGGCGGCCGTTTTGGCGTCGTCCAAAAACAGTTCATAAAAATCGCCCATGCGAAACAGCAGCAGTGCGTCACCGCACGCCGCCTTCGCCTCGTGGTACTGTTTCATCATCGGAGTCATGGCGAGAATCGTACCCGCGGCGAGCGCCGATTAACAGCCAGGCGCCGCCGTTCCGAGGGGCGATTCGCCCACTTCGGGGCAGCCGGATTCCGATCAGGAAAACCCTGCGGGGACGAGATTAGCCGGCTGGAGTTATCGCACCACCATTCTGTGCGCGAATCATTCTGTCATCCCCCTCCTCTTCGTTACCGGCTCGACAGGACGACGTGGCACGATGGAGAGGTAAGAAGATTTTGGAGGTAGGAAAATTAGCTGAATCGAATGGGTGGTGCATTTCATCATTTTCTTACCCCCGAAATCTTCTTACCCGATTTCTGTCGACGGCTAAGAAACAGGGGCACTTGCGTGAACCGCCTGACGTCCGTTGATTTTCTCCCCGCTGCAGTGCGTTACAAACCCGGAGCCTGGGAACGAGGCAAGGTGGGTGTCGTCGCGAACTGACCGCCGATCGCCGCTCACCCGCGTTTGGGGCGCGGGATCTTGCTCCGTCCCCCGGTCCCCTTGGTGCCTTTGCGGCGTCCGCGTTGGTTTTGACGGCCGGTCGCACTGGCAGGTTTGTCCACCTCGACCTCCGCCAGCGGTTTACCGATGTTTTCTTTCAGCTGCAGGACCCGGTCGCGCAGCTGGGCCGCGCGCTCAAATTCCAGGTCCTCGGCGGCCGACAACATCTCGCGTTCCAACGCTTCGACGAATTCGAGCGTGATGTACGTGGTTTCGGATTCTTCCTGCGCCTTGGCGGCCGTTTTGCGGCGTTTGGCGGCGTCGGTTTCGATCCCCGCCTTGATCTTTTTGCGCACCGTTTCGGGGGTGATGCCATGCTCGTCGTTGTACGCTTGTTGGATCGCGCGGCGGCGTTCGGTTTCATCGATCGCCATTCGCATCGAATCGGTCACCTTGTCGGCGTACAAGATCACTTTGCTGTTGGCGTTTCGGGCCGCGCGGCCGATGGTTTGAATCAAACTGGTTTCGCTGCGCAAAAATCCTTCCTTGTCGGCGTCCAGGATCGCGACCAGTGACACTTCCGGCAGGTCCAAGCCTTCGCGGAGCAGGTTGACGCCGACGAGACAATCGAAGTGCCCGGCGCGCAACTCTTGCAACAGATCCACGCGTTCAAACGCATTGAGTTCGCTGTGCAGCCAGCGACAGCGGACGTTTTGTTCTTGGAAGAAATTCGCCAGGTCTTCGGCCAACCGTTTCGTCAGGGCAGTGACGAGTACCCGTTCGTCCCGCTCGGCTCGGACACGAATCTCGTTGATCAAATGATTGACTTGACCGCGTGCCGAAACCACCTCGACCTCCGGATCCAACAACCCGGTTGGGCGAATGATCTGTTCGATGACTTCGCCGCCGGTCCGCTCCAATTCGTAATCGCTGGGGGTTGCGCTGACGAAGCAGATTTGGCCGGTTCGCTCCTCCCACTCTTCGAATTTCAGCGGTCGGTTGTCGAGCGCGCTGGGCAATCGAAAACCGTGGTCGACCAGCGTCAGCTTTCGGCTGCGGTCACCGGCGTACATCGCGCGGACTTGGGGCACGGTGACGTGTGATTCGTCGACGAAGGTGATGAAATCGTCGGGAAAGAATTCGTACAGTGTATCCGGCGAAGCGCCCGGTTCTTTGCCCGACAAGGGACGCGAGTAGTTTTCGATGCCCGGGCAATGCCCCACCTCGGCCAACATCTCCAAGTCAAAGCGTGTCCGCGCGGACAGACGTTGGGCTTCGAGCAACTTGCCCTGTTTTTGGAACAACTCCAGCTGATGGTTTAGTTCTGCGCGGATCACGCTGATCGCACGTTTGATGCGATCGTCCGGCATGACGAAGTGTTTGGCGGGGTAGATGAAGACTTGGGAGAGTGTTTTGACGGTTTCGCCGGAGACGGGTTTGATGATCGAGATCTGGTCGATCTGGTCGCCCCACATCTCGATGCGGTAGGCGAATTCTTCATAGCTGGGCCACAGTTCGATGCTGTCGCCGCGGACGCGAAACTTGCCGCGTTCGAATGCCATGTCGTTGCGCTCATACAACACGTCGACCAGCTTTAACAGCAAATGATCGCGGCGAATCGATTCGCCACGCGTCAGGCCGACGACCAACTGCTTGTAATCCTCCGGCGAACCGAGGCCGTAGATGCTGCTGACCGAGGCGACGATCACGACATCGCGGCGGCTGACCAGGCTGCTGGTGGTGGCCAAACGCAAGCGATCGATTTCTTCATTGATCGAAGCGTCTTTTTCGATGTAGACGTCGCGCTGGGGGATGTAGGCTTCGGGTTGGTAGTAGTCGTAGTAGCTGACGAAATAGTGAACGGCGTTCTCAGGAAAAAACTCCTTGAATTCACTGTACAGCTGTGCCGCGAGTGTTTTGTTGTGACTCAACACCAGCGCCGGCCGGCCGACGTTAGCGATCACGTTGGCCATGGTGAAGGTTTTTCCAGTGCCGGTCGCCCCGAGCAGCACCTGAGCCGAGGATCCGGCATTGAATCCCTTGGTCAGTTGCTCGATCGCTTGAGGCTGATCGCCGGCCGGTGGGAAGGGTTGGTTGAGGTGAAACTCCGCCCGAGGCAGCTTTTCGGTGGTCACTAGATCTGTTCGTTTGTCCATCCTGATCATCACCGGGTTAGGCCCAAGGATTCGTTTCGCGTCCGATTATCACCCAGACCGGCGCCCGGCCCAAGTGGGACAGGCTTCCAGCCTCTCACCGCCACGCTCGGGCGATTCTCCACCGTCCAACTGCCCCCTCATTCGGGGACAGACCCCAGAAGCCCGGGGACAGACCCCAGAAGCTCGGGGACAGACCCCAGAAGCTCGGGGACAGACCCCGGGGAGTTCGGGGACAGACCCCGGAGGACGCTTGACCTGAACTGACGAATACGCTCGCGGATGACAGCGCGAACCAACGGATGTCCAGCAGGCGGATATCCGTGGGCACGCTTTGCCATCCGTGGGTTATTCTCAGTCGCGGTGACACGGGGACTAACGTCCGGGGACAGCCCCCGGGCGACCAGCCCCCCGAAAAAAACATGCAAGCCACCCACAAGGGACGTCCTGTCATGAAACGGGGACAGACCCCGGGGAGTGCGGGACAGCCCGATTGATCTGGTGCAATCGGTACGATCGTTGTCGTCGGGCCGCCGGTGCAGAATGCCGCAGGCGCGCCGTGGTTTGGCTCCAAATTGATTCCTGCGACGACGAAGTTGAGCGAAACGACGGTTGGTTTCTGCCGAAACAGAGCGATCGAGAAACGCGACAGAGGCATCAAGAAGCATGCCGCAGAGAAATAGGACGCAGACCATGGACCAAGGAAGGGCCTGATGGACGATTTGTCTTCGCTGGACAATCTGTCAAAACTTGGCACACACCTGTTTGCCCACGAAATCAACCGACGACAATTCGGCAAGGGCGCCGTGGCTGCGGGACTGTTGCCGTTGAGCCTGTTCGGTTGGGGAGACAAACCGACACATGAATGCCCGATGCAGACGATTCGCGAAAAGCGTTTCGACACGCTGGTGGCGATCATGGCGGCCCAGATTGATTCGCTGTGGTGTGGACGCTGCGGCGACAATGCATGCCAGGTGGCCAACGACGTCCTGCGCTACGCCGACCATCTGCCGTACCGCATGCAACTGGGCATGAGCGTCGCCTTGCTGTGGCTGGACGTCTACAGCGTCAAACACACGGCCAAACGCCTGAAACATCACGCCCCCGAGGGCGTACGCCGGTTGCTCAATCAAGGCGAAACCCAGCGCTGTGCAGGTGCACCTCCGCTGATCCTGTGGGACGACGACCACCTGTTGCACATGGCCGTCAGCGGGTTGTCGATGCTGGGGCGATTGGTGATCCACTCGCGTTCGCCCGCCCGAGAGCTGATCGGATTGGGCTGGAGCAAGAAATGCGAACAGGTTTCCAGTCTGGTTTCCTTGCCCGCACCGCCGCTGGCGGATCTGAATCAGCACTACGACGTGGTCATCATCGGCAGCGGCGCCGGAGGCGCGACCGCGGCGACACGCTTGACCGCCCAAGGCCGCAAGGTCCTGATTCTTGATTACGGCGATTTCGTCAGTCCCGACGCGTTGGTCCAACGCATCGAAGACTCCGATGGCAACGTTCGCCTGGCGCCGCCACGCAGCGATGAAGTCCTGATGCGGCTTTACAAAGACGCCGGCGGGCAAATCAGCGGCGGACTCGGCAACGTCGATTCGAAACTCGATCTGGTGCTTCCCCACCGGCGAAAAAAGATCCCACCGCGACAAACCATCAATGTCTGCCAGGCCAAGGTGTTCGGCGGCGGACCCTATGTCAACAACGCCATCCATCTGCCCATCTCGCGCGAGGTTTATGAATCGAAATGGGCCGGCCGCCAGCCCACAGGGCTCGGCTACGATCAACTGGCCCTGCTGATGGATGGCATCAATGCCGAACTCGGCGTCAACACTACGGTGACCGAGACACAAGTCAGCGACCGCAGCATGCGATTCGCAGAAGGCTGCAAGGAACTCGGCGAGGACGTGCAACCACTACCGGTCGCCATGCGGTTGCATTGTTCGGGATGCGGCAGCGACAACTCGGTCGACAGTTTCGGCGACCACATCGGCGGACTACATCCGTACGCGCCGACCGGTGCCAACAGCTTTCTAGTCCAGGCGATGCACAATCCCGAACCGGCCCGCGTTTCGTACCGGACCGAAGCGAAACATCTTCGTGTCGAATCCGATTCCGTGGGGCAACCGATCGTCACCGGTGTCGACGTCACACGCGTTGAAGACGATGGTTGCCGCACCCGCACGACCGTGACCGCGGACCAATACGTCGTCGCCGCCGGCATCGGCCCCACGACCAGGTTGATCGCCCAGGGGCTAAAGTCCGGAGGTTATCGAAACCGCCATCTCGGCAAACGCTTCACCGCCAACGTGGGAACGGCGGTGTATGCGATGTTCGACAAACCGATTTGGCCGTCGGATTCTGATCGCCCCGAACCGGGCGTGACGCAGTGTTTCTTGGTTGACCGCCGGATGGTCGAAAAAGACGGCCGGGTTGTCGAAGAACCCGCATTGGAGAATTGGTTTCACTTCCCCGGCACCGTCGCCTTGGCGTTGACAGGATGGTTCAAAGAGTTTGCCTGCACCATGCGACGGTTCAATCACCTGTCGATGGCCGGCATCGTCGTGCCCACGCAGGTGCGAAAGTGCAATTCGATCGACGATTGTGGCAAGGTGAACATTTCGTTGGATTGTGATGAATTCGAAATCTTGCTGTTGGGCATGCAACGGATCGCAAGAATCTATTTCGCCGCCGCGAAGCCCGATGACGGTGTGACGCTGCATCTGCCGACCAAAGCGATGTTGCTGCGCGGCGGCCGTCCGCTGCGGATTCGTGACATGGACGATCTGGAGTGGGCGATTCGCCAAATCCGCCGCCGCGGTCCGGCATTCGTTAACTTGCTGACCACGCACGGCCAAGGCGGCGCGTCGATCGGTGACGTGGTCGACCCGACGACGTTCCAGGTGAAAACGGATGGCGGCCAACACGTTTCCAACCTGACCGTTGCCGATGCTTCCTTGTTTCCCGCCGGTTGCGAAATCAATCCCCAACTGACGCTCAAAGCGTTGGCCACCATTGCGGCCGAACAGGTGATCCAACGCACGGCGTGATGTCTGGCGACTGGCGTCGAATGACGTCGAGGGTATGATCCGGGGCTGAGTATTTTGGGAACGACGCGTGAGAGAGCAATCTCACCCAAGTGGTCAAAGCCACAGCGAGCGGTAAACGCTCCTCACGAACAACCCAGAACGATATTTGACGTCATTCGGCCCGGTGTTTTCAACATGCGAGCGGGCGATAGATGGCCCCTCGCTCACGCGTCGGGCTAGCATGATTGCGAAGACTTCGGCGCGTCAATTGAAACCACAAGCCGCCTCTAAGCCTGGCCATGAATTTTCTTTCCGACCGACTGGCGCGACGGCTGCCATTTTTTTATGGCTACTTGATGCTGCCGATCGCGATGCTGATGCAGGTGGGGACCAGTCCGGGGCAGACGTTTGCCGTCAGCGCGTTCACGCCGGCGTTGCTTGACAGTTTGCATCTGACGCAAAGCCGACTCGGTTTGGCGTACATGCTGGGGACGTTGTTTGCAGCCGTTCCGCTGAGCTTTGTCGGGCCGGCGGCAGATCGACATGGGTTAAAGCGTGTCGCATCGATTGTGATCGTCGCGCTTGCGTTAGCCTGTCTGTTCGCTTCCAGCGTGAACGGGTTCTATGGACTGCTAGCCGCGTTTTTCATGCTGCGTTTTCTCGGCCAAGGCTCGCTGACATTGTTGTCCGGTAACACCACGGCGATGTGGTTTCGTAATCGCATCGGGCGAGTTTCGGCCGTGCTCAGCATCGGCTCGGCGATCGCGTTTGCCTGGGTCCCCGAGTGGCTGGCCGAATCGATCGCTGCCATCGGCTGGCGTTCGACGTATCAGTCGCTGGCGGCAATCCTGGTTCTGACGCTGTTGCCGCTGGTGTTGTTGCTGTACCGCAATCGGCCCGAAGACCTGGGCCAGTACGTGGATGGTCATGCCGGACGTTTGTCCCCCGGCCATGCCACGGACGAGTCCGGTTCCGATGCGTTTGATTCCGAAGAGCCCGATTCCGACGAGCCCGTGCCGGATCGGAATCTGGACCCGGACGCATTGACGTTGGCTCAGGCGGCACGGACGGGTTCGTATTACATCCTGGGACTTGCGAACATTATCTGGGCGATGGCCGGCACCGGTGTGTTGTTCTATCTATTCACACTGTGCGAACAACGAGCGCTGCCGCCGGAAACGGCCGCCGGGTTATTCAAGATCCTGGGCATGACGATGCTGGCGATGCAGTTGGGCGGAGGCGTGTTGGCGGACTTCTTGAAGTTGAATCGCCTGTTGGGCATCGGCACCGCTTTGGTCGCCGGTTCGCTCGCTTGGCTGTACTTGGACCCTTCGGTTCGCGGCGCGCAAGCGTTTGCCGGTCTGTTCGGCGGCGGGCAGGGAATGCTGATCTCCGTCAGCGGCGTTGCCTGGGTACGCTACTACGGTCGACAACATCTGGGCAGTATTCGCGGGGCGGTTTGGTGTGGAACCGTCGCCGGCAGCGGTTGCGGACCGTTGATCATGGGCTGGGTCAACGACGCCACGGGCAGCTACGACCCCGCGATTCTCTGCTTCGCCGCTGCGATGATGCCGTTGGCGATCGCGTCCTGGTTTATTCGGCCGCCGGCATTGTCGAAGTAACTACGCTCGCCAGAGCGTGGAGATGCGCGGAGATCCACCTTCTGGCGAAGGTAGCCACCTTGGGTCGGGCGGTTCACCGGAGTGGAAGCCGATCCCACGTGTTCTGTCTGCCGACTACGGATCGCGACGCAGGTCGTCGGGGGCTTGCATCAGTTGTTCGGCAAAGTGGTTGCGCCAGGCTGTCTGGTCGTAGCGATGGTCGACACCGGGAGCGATCTGGCGGAGCAATTCAAGCGCGCCAGGGTTCTGCTGCGTTTTCGTCAACACCTCTTGCTTGCTACCGGTGGAAAGTCCCGAACCGCCCAAGCTGTTGCTGCCGACCGACATTCCGGGGCCTTTCGGTGTCAATGACTTGTGCGTCGTGACTAACGCATCCACGTACGCTTCCCACAGTTCCGGTTCGGGGAAATAGTTGAGTGCCCGGAGCGCCGCAGTCACTTCGGCCGGTTTTCGGCTATCGCCTTTCAGCAGCGGCAGGTAGGACGCGACCGCGGACGACGCACCATACTCTTGAAGCTGCATCAACGCTTCGGTGCGAATCCCCGGATCGGGTTCAAAGATCCCCGTCCTGACCAGGGCCTGGACCGCGACAGATGTCCGCAGTGCCCCCAGGCGTTTGACATAGATCATCCGCAGCGATTTCGGGTCGGGCTTGTTTCCACGCGACTTCTCCAATGCTTCGGCCAACGCGGTCGACGCGAGCGGATCGTCGATGGCTTTGATCGTTTCGAGAGCTTCGGCCGATCGCTTTCCCGGCCGCAACACGAATCCGCGCAGCTTGCCGAGTTCCTTGATCCAGACCTTGGAGGCTTGATCGATTTCGTCTCTTCGCTGCTCGCGCAGGTAGACCTCCGGGACTTCCCAGCCGCTGGAGGTCGGGATCAATCCTCGACGTCGTTGTTGGTCGGCAAAAAGAACCCATTCATTGCCATCGCGAACATACTTCAGCGCCGACCGGGCTTGGCGGTGATCGGGATCGATTTCGATCGCACGCTGAAAATGGTAGTCGCGCTGAGCCAATAAACCGTTCGCCTTGCACTCGCGCGCCAATTGATAATGCGCTTCGGCATCCTCGCCAATTTGTTCCAGCTGTTGGCGGTACCAAACCAGTTTTTCGTCCTGATCGCTGACCGTTTTGACGACGCGACTCTGCGGGATCGCCACGCGCAGCTCCGGATCCACCTCGACGATCAAATGCGGTTTCGATCCGGTGTCCGTCTTCCGCACGATCTTGCCGTCGAGCTGGACTCCACCACGCATTTCGACGGTGTCGCCGCGTGCGGGCGCGGGGGCGATGATCATGCAAGCTGCTGCGAAGGTGAGCAGCGACAATCGTTTCGTCGGATTGTGCCGATGGTGGTCGGGGTGAATCATGGCGCCAGAGCAGGAGGAGAAGAGTCGCAGGGGGGCTCCGTTGGTGTTCCGTTCGTGTGCAGCCTTTCGCCCAATACAGCTAAGCCACGGCCGCCCGGAAGCTGGCGCGAGCCGGCTGATGGCAAACGATTATCAGCCGTTTGGCGCGAGCCAGCGGGCCCTCCCCAAAGGTACGGGCCCTCCCCAAGGAAACGACGCTTGGATGAGCGGTATTGGCCTATCGGCGCAACATCAACCGATTGTAGCACCCTGCCGGTCTGGTCCCGAATCGTTTTTCGTTGGATTTCGCTCACTCGACACGTCAGGCCGCACCGCGCGAACCCAAATCCGCTCAATCTGATCCTTGAACCTGCCGATACCATACTTGACTATCTGGATCAACTTTCTATTGTTACTCGGTCTAGCGATCGCAGGGGCGGTCGCTGGTTCGAAAAACCTCGCCTTTCTCTTTGCCTTCGTGAAAGTCTGACGATGAAACCCGTCTCGACCGCCGAACCGTCTGTCGCCCCCGAGCCCCACACCGGTGCCAAACCGCTTCCGGTGGTCACGGACACCGCGCCCGACCGCATGCCGGAGGAGGACGAATTGCAGGGAGCGCTGGCTGCCGATCCCCCGCTGGCGCCGACGGAGGAGTTTTTGGCGGAACTGGCCGATCACAGTCAGCGATTGGAATCGGCCAGCCCGCAGGAGATTCTGGCCTGGGCGGTGGAGCGGTTCGCCCCCAAGTTCTCGATGGCCACCGCATTCGGCCCCGAAGGGATGACGATCATCCACATGCTGAGCGAGATCGCCCCGGAGACGCCGATTTTCAATTTGGAAACAGGGTACCAGTTCAAGGAAACCCTGGCGCTACGCGAGTCGGTGAAAGAGCGGTACGGGATCGAAGTCGAATTCAAATACCCAGCGCAGACCGTCCAGGAATACGAAGCGGCCAACGGCGGCCCGGTCTACAAGACGGAACCGAATCGCTGCTGCTTCGATCGCAAATTGCGCGTGTTAAAGGAAGCCGCGCGGGGGCTGCATGCCTGGGCCAGCGCGATCCGGCGTGACCAGAGCCCTGATCGCGCGAAGGCGCCGATCGTGGGTTGGGACAAAAAATTCCAGCTCGTGAAGATCAGCCCGCTGGCCAATTGGACCAAGAAAGAGGTTTGGAGTCTGATCAGCAAGCACGACATCCCCTACAACCCGCTTCACGACCAGGGTTATCCCAGCGTGGGTTGCTGGCCGTGCACGCGTGCCAATCTGCTCGGTGAAGACGAGCGTGCGGGGCGTTGGAGCGGATTTCAGAAAACCGAATGTGGGCTTCACGACTGAAACCGGGGAGTGTGGTTCGGTGACAATCTCGGCACGAGTTCATTACGCGACGTTGGCGTTGATCGAATTGGCGCAGCGGCAGAGCGAAAAAGCCCCGGTGGCGGTGCGTGAGATCAGTCAGCGGCACGGCATCCCGGCTCCGTTTTTGGTCCAGATCCTGCGAACACTGCGCAGTGCGGGGTGGGTGCAGAGCATCCGCGGCAGTCAGGGAGGCTATCGGCTGGCGGTCGCCCCGACGGAGCTGAATTTGCTGGAGATTGCCGAAGCGGTCGGGTGTTCGGATTCCAATTGCCAGACCGATGCGACCGACACGAAGGCCAATCGGATGTTGCACGAGGTCTGGGACGCGGCCAGCGAAGCCTCGCGCGCGGTGCTGGCCCGGACCACGCTGGCCGAGATCGCCGCCCGCTCGGCCCAGGGCGACGAAGTGATGTTTTACATCTGAGCGGGGAACGCTTTCTCCTCGGTCCGCTCCCGCGTTTCGGTAGGCTTTGTCAAACCCGCTGTGGAGGCCGCCAAGGCTTTCGACTCGCAACAGTCCACAACGGAAAAGCCGAAATTCTTGGCGAATTCCGCTACCACATACGCCCCCTGCCGGGTTAAGGGACAAAGCCTAGAGCTTCCTACCTCTTTCCCCGGCTACGTGTCGTGTGGCGACACGAATGGAGACGCGATTCGCCGCCGCCCACGCTCTGGCGAGCGTAGCTACGGAGGCAGACACGTCGGCGGCAGACCTCGAGATGGCGCGGCAAAATATCTCACGTTTTGCCCGCGGGTGAGACCACTGCCGGATTCTTCGTGTCTTTTCTAGGCCGGCGTGACGCCTGCACAATCCGCACCCCCTTTAGGGCTTTCGTGTGTTTCGACGCTGGTAGCGGTTGCAAGGATCGTTGCTGCGACTAGCGTGGAGTTTCCCGCTCGGGAATCTCTCACCCGAATCAGTCGACACCAAACGAGTCTGTACACCATGAAACGAATTGCCCTTGCCGTTGCCGCGATGGCCGCGATTGCATTTGGCGGAACCGACGCGGCTTCCGCTGCTCATCCAGCCGGATACCCCTTCTTCCCCTTCGGCTTTTACCAGCCTTACGGCGCGACCTATGGATCGTCGCTGCGGACGCCACCCCACTTTGCCCTCAACCCGCCGGTCTACTATGGCGCCCGCCACGCGCGTCCCTACGGGATGAGCCCGTTTGCGTCGCCGCCGCTGGTCACGGCCGGGGAGAACTATCGCAATCGGCTGCGAACGGATTTCTATCTTCCGCCGGGTGAATACCAACCGGTCGAACCGCCCGCCTGCACGGCCAATCCCTGTGTCAGCCAAGGCGTAAAGGCACCGGTCAAAGTCGGCGTCGTCCGAACCAATCCGTTCGTCACCGACACCCAGCTGGTGAAAAACTAACGCTGCCAGCGGAGCATTCTGGCCGATGTCCGACGGTAGAATCCGATCGGCTGCAAACAAAAAAATGGCGAGGTCCTGCCGCTGGCAAGACCTCGCCATTTTTCATTGCCCGGGAATTCATTGCCGGGCGGAGGTGGCCCTCACACAAAGCTACACCGCTTATGGCTGCTACACTTAAGTCCTGACCAGGTTCACGATTCACAGTCGTAAGGGCCACCACCGTCAGGCAATGCCGGGCCGGGGAGTGTAGACGACAATCGGTTTTCTGAAAAGTCAGTTGTGGTGTCGAATACCGTCGAAAACCACAAACACGCGCGGACACCGGGGCCCGCGCGGGCCCCGACCGAAAAGAAGCGGTCGAATCGTCGCCGTTTCACCCTCCGTTTATCCTTGGCGAGAGGCGGTTTCTCGTCCATAATGAATGGCTTCTGGTTTCGTCTTTCGAAACGCCCTCTTTCGCCGGCCCCCCGCCGCACCACTTCCCACCCGCCTATCATGCCCTGGAGTTTCCTGTCACCGTGCGAAACATCTTGCTCACGCCTCTTCGATTAGCTGTCGGTTGGGGGATTTCGCCCCGAATCTTGGGCATCATCGCGATCACGATGCTCGTCCTTCTGCGACTTTCCATCGGCTGGCATTTTCACAGCGAAGGGAGTGAAAAGTATCGTCAAGGCGATTGGGACGCGGCACCATTTTTCGCCAACGCCAAGGGGCCGTTGGCGGATGAATTTCGCAAAACGGTCTGGGATTACGACGGTACGGTTCGACGTGATCCCGAATTCACGCGTTGGTGGTTGGAGATGTACCGTGATCGCGCCGCGGATTACTACACCTTTGGTGATAAAGAACGGGCGATCGCCAACGAAGCGCTTGAAGCGCTGCTGAAAAACCACCAGGCGGTGTTGGACGAATACGCCGACGATCTGGAGGAGTACGATCTGGGGCGGGCGCGGATTGAAGCGTTAAAAACGCAGGACGATCGCGTCGGTGTGGAGAGTCTGGCCGGCCAAATCGAAACCGTCCAGAAGGAGAACGACGCGAAACTGAAGCCCGCCCTCGCGGCGCTGGACGAGTTATGGGCGGGGTATGAGGGCACGATCAATTCACTGGCCGCCCCCAACCAACGCCAACTCTCTCCGCCGCTGGAACTGGTCAAGCCGCGGACCGCGATGGTCGATACCAGTGTGATCAATCGATTCGTGCCGTACTTCGACTTGGCCGTCGGTTGGTGTTTGTTGTTGGGGCTGTTCACCCCCGTTGCGGCGTTAGCTGCGGCCGGTTTTCTCGGTTCAGTATTTTTGAGCCAGTACCCGCCAGGAACCGGACCGACGAGTAGCAATTACCAACTGATCGAATGCATGGCCTGTTTGGTTCTGGCGGGAACGGGAGCAGGACGCTTCGCAGGGTTGGACTTTTTCATCCACCTGTTGATTCGGCGGAACGTCGCAAAGCGGCCCGCCGACACCTAGCAAGCGCGGGAAGCGTCGCGGCCCAGTGGTTCACCCGCAGCCAGGCCGCCCGCACGCTTCCGATTGACTGACGAATCCCATCACATCCCAAATCAAGCACGAACCCCAATCTGAGGTGAATCCCATGGTCGACAAGCTCTCCAATGACGAGCGTGAAGTAGGGAAACAAAACTATTACAACGCCGTGACCAGTTACTACGACGTCAATCGCCGCGACTTTTTGCGAGGCATTGTCGCCACCGGAGCCGTCAGCGGTGCCGGCCTGGGCGCCGCGTACTTCGGCTACGGCCAAGTCAAAGATCCCGTCCGCATCGCGGTGATCGGAACCGGCGACGAAGGCAACGTCCTGATCGGCGGTTGCAACCCGAACTACGTCGACGTCAAAGCGATCTGCGACATTCGGCCGTTCAGCCAACACCGTGCGTTCCATGGTGACTGCAGCAGCCCCTCGGCATTGATCCGGCGTCCCGGGTTGATCTCCGTCGCCGGATACAGCAACGAGGCCGAAGCGCGAAAGAACGTCAAGGTTTACGACGGCTCCAACGGCGGCATCATGGCATGCCTGGACGACCCGGACATCGAAGCGGTCATCATCGCGCTGCCGCTGTGGTTGCACGCCCCGGTCGCCGCGCTGGCGATGGAACGCAACCTGCACGTGTTGACCGAAAAGCTGATGGCTCACAACGTCGCCCAGTGCAAGGTCATGGGCCGAATGGCTGCGGCCGGGAAAGACAAAAACGGCAATCCGCTGCATTTGGCCACCGGCCACCAACGGCACTACAACGTCAAATACGAAAACGCGGTCAACCTGATCCGGTGGGGTTTGTTGGGCCAGCTGCACCACATCCGCGCCCAATGGCACCGCGGTAACCTGCCCGGTCGTGACAGCTGGTCGATGCCGATTCCCGGCGGCGAAAAAATGGCCAACGGCAAGATGTTCGACAGGATCGCCAAAGACTTAGCGCACCGGCGAGCCAAACTTAAAACGGCGACCGGAGCGGATGTGAAACGCTTGCAGGCCGAAATCGCCCAGTGGGAAGCCTGGGACGCCGACAAAGCGGTCGACCCCAGAAAGCACGGCTACGAAGATTTCGCCAGCGGGGACCAGATGTTTACCGCTGAAGAAGAACTGCACCGCTGGAGACTGTTCCACCGCACCGGTGCCGGATTGATGGCCGAACTCGGCAGCCACCAATTGGACGCCGTCAGCATCTTCCTGTCCTCGCTTCGCAGCGACGGAAAGAAAGTCCATCCGCTGTCGGTGCACGCCGTCGGTGGCCGACACATCATGCCGCACGACCGTGATGCCGGCGACCATATCTACTGCACCTTCGAATTCCCCGGACCGGAATACGCCGAAACGTTTGACGTCGGCTACTACGATCCGGTCGAAAACTATCCCAACGGGGCGGTGCCCGGATACGAGCAGGATCCCAACAAGAAGGTCGTCGTCACCTACAGCACCATCAACGGAAACGGTTTCGGCGGCTGGGGAGAAGTCGTCATGGGATCCAAAGGCACGTTGGTGTTGGACAAGGAAACCGATGTGTTGCTTTATCGCAACAGCGACACCAGCAGCAAGGTGGGCGTCAAGAAAGAAGAGGGCGGCTATGCGTTGGACACCAGCGCCAGCGGCGATTTCGCCGCGCCCGTCGCCCAAACCGCCGCGACCGGACCGGTCAGTCGCGGATATCGCGAAGAGATCGAGCACTGGGCGTATTGCATCCGCAACCCCGACAAGGAGAACCAGCCCCGCTGCTATCCCGAAGTCGCAATGGGCGACGCCGTCATCGCACTCGGCGCCAACGTCGCGCTGAAGAACTCGCAAGCCGGCAAGGGCGGCTACCTGCAGTACAAGGAAGAGTGGTTCGACATCGACAACGATGCCACCCCCGACGGCAGCGACATCAAACGCGAGCAAGAGTACATGCTTAAGGATGTGACCTAGCGATTGCTCGTCCCCGCTGCAGCCAAAGCCTAGACACCAGCGCACGTTGGTGTCTAGCCTTTAGGCGATCTCCCGCTCGCTGCGTAGCAGCGAGAACGTGCGGCTAAAGCCTGGACACCAGCGTTTCGCAACTCTTTTTCCCACGCCCCGTTCCATCCATGTCCACCGTTTTCCGCCTCTCCGCTGCAACCGTCTTGGACCTGGCCGGAACGGACGCCGCGGCGATCTTGAACAACTTGACCACCAACGACGTCAAGTCGTTGCAAGTCGGTTGCGGCTGCGAAACGTTTCTGACCGACGTGCGTGGGAAAACGCTCGCACACGTCGTGGCGTTTCGCACCGTCGACGGATTCCGCTTGATCGGAGCCCCCGGTCAAGCCGACGCGATCGCCGCACACGCCGACCGCTACACGATCCGCGAAGACGCCACGCCGATCGATCGCTCCGCCGACAACACCGCCTTCGTGCTCGCACCCGACGCCCCGGTGACGCTGCGCGACGAAACCGATTGGGGCGAGTCCAACGCGATGTGCTATGACGTGGATTGGCTGGGCGACCAGACGATCGTGCTGGTCACCGAAACGCCAGGAGGAATCGAACAAGTTTTAAGCTCGACGGGCGAAATGCCTGGCGATGATACGGAATTTCATCATGCCCGCACACTGGCCGGATTCCCCTGGTTCGGCGTCGACCTGTCGGACAAGAATCTGCCCCAGGAAGCCAGTCGCATCAAGCAGTCGATCTGCTTCACGAAGGGGTGCTACTTGGGGCAGGAAACGGTTGCTCGATTGGACGCGTTAGGCCAGGTTCAAAAACAACTGGTCCGCTGGGAAACCTCCGGAGCGATCCCGACTGCCGGCAGCGAAGTCAGGTCAGATGATAAAGTCGTCGGGCGTCTGACCAGTGTCGCCACGACGGGCGAGGACGCGGCCGTCGCCATCGGAATCGCACGACGTTCCCATTTCGATCCCGGCACGACCGCCCAAGGCGACGGCTTTACCGCAACGGTGATTGAGTGAAGAGTGGGATCGGCGTTGGTGTTGCGTCGCGGAACTCGCCGACGGCTTGTCGATTTGATCAAGATGGAGAGTCCAACGGTCAGGCGGTAGGCGATCCTCTGGGTTGTGTGGCGGCAAAAGCCGGACCTATCGCCGTTCGGCTGATTCTTTCGGCAAGCCGCTTTGAAGTTCAGTGCGATTGACGACGCCGAAAGTCTTGGCGACTTCCGCTACCGCTCGTGCCGACTTCCGCTACGGCTCCGACGGACTTCCGCTACACTAGCGGCCATGAGTGCCACCACCGAATCGATCCCGCTGCTCTCGCCCGATCTGCTGGCCAAACTGGAACGTTTGGAACTCGTCTCACGCAAAGTGTTTCGTGGGCGGATGAAAGGGGAACGCCGCAGCAAGCGGAAAGGACAAAGCGTCGAATTCGCCGATTTTCGCAACTACGTTCCCGGCGACGACCTGAGGTTGATCGACTGGAATCTGTATGCCCGTCTGGACCACTTGTTCCTGAAGTTGTTTCAGGAGGAAGAGGACCTGCACGTCTATGCGTTGATCGATTGCAGCGAGTCGATGAACTTTGGAACGCCGACCAAATTCCACGTGGCCAAACAGATGGCCGCCGCACTGGGCTACATCGGTCTTTGTCGCGCCGACCGGGTCAGCGTTCAAGCACTCGGAAACCAGGGCCGACGTGCCCCCGTGCTGCGCGGCCGCAGCGGATTGTGGAAGATGCTGCAGTACCTGGAAAGTCTTGATAGCGGCGACAATGTTTCGTTGCACGACGGCGTCAAAGATTTTTCGTTGCGCAATACGGGTACCGGGGTGATCGTCTTGATCACCGATCTGATGGACAAATCTGGCTACGAAGCGGCCCTTCGCATGTTGGTCGGCCGCCGGATGGACGTCTATGTGATGCACATCCTGTCGCCCGAAGAGATCGACCCGCCGATTCGTGGTGATCGACGATTGATCGACAGCGAAGACGGCGATGAAACCGAGATCACGATCAACAATTATGTCCTGGATCGGTACAAGTTGACGCTGCAATCGTTCCTCAGCAGCGTCAAGACGTTCTGTTCGCGACGCAGTATCGCTTACCTGCCCGTGCGAACCGATCAGCCGGTCGATGACGTCATGACTCGCTACTTGCGCAAACGAGGCGTTGTGCGATGAATTGGATTTCAACGCTTCTGCCGTGGCAATGGGCACTGTTCGCCGCGGTGCCGACCGGAATCATTCTGCTGTATTTCTTGAAACTGCGACGTGAACCGGTTGAGATTCCGAGCACGTATCTGTGGTCCCGAACGGTCGAAGATCTGCACGTGAACAGTTTGTTCCAGCGGATCCGGCAAAACCTGTTGCTGTTCTTGCAACTGTTGGCCGTTGCTCTCGCTGCGGTCGCGTTGTTGCGTCCCGGCGTCCAGGGCGAATCGACCAGCCAGGGCCGGAAGGTGTTCCTGTTGGACGCGTCGGCGAGCATGATGGCGACCGATGCCGGGGAAGAACGCAATCGATTCGAACTGGCTCGCAAGATGATCCGCGAGCAGATCGACGACATGGAAGAACGTGAAACCGCGATGTTGGTTACGTTCAGCGACCGCGCAGAAGTGCTGCAGTCTTTCACCAGCGACCGCGGGCGTTTGCGAGCCGCGTTGGAACGCGCCCAAGTGACCAATCGCCCCACCGACATCATCGGCGCGCTCGAAGCGGCCGACGGGTTGGCCAATCCCCGCCGCAGCAGCACGACCGGGGACGAAAACGACGTGCAAGTCGCCGACCCGATGCCGGCGGACTTGTTGATCTACAGCGACGGCGGATTCCGCGACGTCAGCGATTTCAATGTCGGAAACCTCGTCCCCACCTACCTGCAGGTCGGCTCCGATCAATCGCGGAACGTGGCCATCACCGCTTTCAGTGCCGATCGCAACGTCGAAAAACCGGGCGACGCTCAAGCGTTTGCAACGATCGTCAACTTTGGGACGGTCGAAGAAACGTTCAACCTGTCGCTGTACGTCGATGGCGTTTGGCGCGAATCCGAATCATTGACGCTGGCCCCCGCCGAAGAAACTGGCGTGACGTTCTCCCTGGCCGGACAAGAGACCGCGGCGTCGTTGGAACTGCGGTTGGAATCACCTGGTTCTGGCGCGTCGCGCGACCAACCGCTGGATGACGATTTGACGATCGATAACTTTGCTTATGCGGGCCTGCGACCGCTGAGAACCGTTTCGGTGCTGGTCGTGACCGAGGGAAACAAGCCCTTGGAGATCGGGCTGACGACCGACAGCGCCGCAAAGGTTTGCATCGCGGATTTCCAGTCTCCGGGGTATCTGGATTCGCCGGAGTATTTGGCGCGGTCCGAAGCCGGGCTGGATGATCTGATCATCTTTGATCGATGCCAGCCAAAAGAACTGCCGCAAACCAACACATTTTTCATCGGCGCCTTGCCGAGCGACCAGTGGGCATGGGCCAGTGACCCCGGCCAAACCATCTTGGTCGACATCGATCGCACGCACCCGATGATGCAGTATCTGGAATTGTTCTCGTTGCTGATCTTTGAGGGGCGATCGGTCAGCGGCCCCACCGGAACACGAGAACTGGTCGGCGGTGACAACGGGACGGTGCTCGCCCTGGCACCTCGCGACGGCTACCAGGATCTGGTGCTGGGTTTCGAAATCATCACCTCGGCCGCCGATGGCACGCCGCAGACGAATACCAATTGGTACGCCGAGCGATCATGGCCGGTGTTTCTGTTGAATGTCCTTCGACACCTCGCCGGTGCAGCCGACGCAACCGCCGCGCCCTCCTTCTTGCCCGGCGATACGATCCGGTTGCGTGTCGAAAGCCAAATCGAATCGGTCGGCATTGCCCGCGGCAGCGGAACGCCGGAATCCATCCGAACCGGCAGTTCGGGCAGCGTGGAATTCGTCGATTCTGATCAGCCCGGATCCTATCGGGTGACCGCGGGCGAAAAACTGGTGGACCTTTTCAGCATCAACCTGTTCAGCCGACAGGAGAGCCAGATCCAACCCCGCGAGACGTTTGAGCTCGGGTATGAAACGATTGAAACCGCCGGAATGATCGAGACCCGTCAGGAGTACTGGCGTTGGATCTTGGCGGCGGTTCTAGCGGTATTGGCGATCGAGTGGTGGCTGTACAACCGACGGATCGCCTAGGGCGACAAAGTGAGAGTAGAGCCATTGTCTCAATTGCTCACCAAACGATTGGAACAATCGTTCCCCGGCGGGAATTCACGCCCGAAGCGAAGGTAGCCTGAGCATGCCGGATGCGATGCACAGCATCACCCACAAGACGTTCTATCCCAGCCGATCGGTTGCGACGTGGTACTGCGGGTCTTCGGAGAGATTGACTTCCACCAAGTCACCGGCTTTGTCGAGCAACCCGCGACACTCGTCGCTCAGGTGGGTCAGGTGCAATCGTTTGCCGGCCGATTCATACTTTTCGGCCAGAACGTTGATCGCCTCCAATCCCGACTGATCGTAGACGCGGGTGTAGTAGAAATCGATCACCACGTCTTCGGGGTCTTTCTGGACGTCGAACAACTCTTTGAATGAGGTCGCCGACGCGAAGAACAACGGGCCGTGCAACTGGTAGATCTTGCTGCCGTGTTCGTTGATTTTGGTTTCCGCCCCGAGGTGCGTGGCGTGCGTCCAGGCGAACACACAGGCCGAAACGATCACACCCAGAATCACGGCGGTGGCCAAGTCATGCATGATGACCGTGTACCCGGCGACCAGAACCATGACGGCAAAGTCGGCCTTGGGAACTCGCCGGACCATCTTCAACGAGGCCCACTCAAACGTCCCGATGACGACCATGAACATCACGCCCACCAGCGCGGCCATCGGAATCTGTTCGATCCATGGGGCTAGGAACAGGATGAACGCCAGCAAGCAGACCGCCGCGGTGATCCCGCTTAATCGGCCACGTCCACCAGAATTAACGTTGATCAGCGACTGGCCGATCATCGCACATCCGCCCATGCCGCCGAACAGTCCGCAGATAATATTCGCGGCACCTTGTCCGACACATTCGCGGTTACCACGCCCTCGCGTTTCGGTGATCTCATCGATCAAGGTCAGTGTCATCAGTGATTCGATCAACCCGACGCCCGCCAGGGTCAACGAGAACGGCAGGATGATCCACAGCGTTTCCATCGTCATCGGTGGAACGGTGTACTGCAGAAAAAACGGCATCGGCAAACCACCGCTGATCGACGATGCCTCTTCCGTCGGGGCCACTTCGGCAGGCTTGGTCGCCGAATCGCGCAGCACAGGGCCGACAACGGTATCGTTTCGAAAGCTGACGTTGCGGAGGTCGGCCAGCAGCTGCTCGGAGGCGACGTTGGTCGGATCGTCTTGTCGCGCTTCGGCGATTTGACTGGCCTTCAGGTTTGTCTTCAGCATGTCGCCGACGGTTGCAACGGCGTTGGGAGTCAGTTCGTCGCCCGAGATAACGCCGCTGCGATTGATCGCCACCGAGATCAGCGTCACCGACAGAATCGCCACCAGCGACGCAGGCAAGGCCCGGGTCAACTTCGGCAGCAAATAGATGATCAGCATCGTGACCGCGACCAGTGCCAGCATGACGTACAGCCGAGGCCCGGTCAGGTAAACCAAGTTGCCGGTCGACAGGTCCAGGGTTTTAAAACTGCCCAGTTGTGCCATCCCGATCACGATCGCCAATCCGTTGACGAAACCGAGCATCACGGAGTGGGGCACCATCCGAATCAATTTCCCCAGACGGGCGATCCCCACGGTGATTTGAAACAGGCCGCAAAGGATCACGGCCGGAAACAGATACTCCACGCCATGCATCGCGACCAACGCCACGACCACGACGGCCATCGCACCGGTGGCACCGGAAATCATCCCGGGGCGACCGCCGAAGGCAGCGGTGATCAATCCGATGAAGAATGCCGAATACAATCCGATCAGGGGGGAGACGCCGGCGACGAACGCAAACGCAATCGCCTCGGGGACAAGCGCGAGCGCGACCGTCAATCCGGACAGTAAGTCGTCTTTTGCGTTCGCAGTTCTAGCACGGAAGAAATTCAGCATTCAAGCAATCTAGGGCAGAGATAGAGCGATCAAAAAAAGAAACAACCGCGAATCCTAGTGTGCATCGCAACGCGGTCAAGAAAGGTTTCAACACGGCTCGAGAGCCCAAATCAAGGCCGAATCATCACATTCGCTGGTGAGGTGAAAATCTGCCACCTACTCGCTACGCTAGGTCGGTGCCTGGCGTCGCAAAAGGTCCACGATGGAACCCGCACGGCAACAAAAAATTAAAAAAATATTTCGGCTCCCCCGACCTGCCCCGCAAATATGATCGCTTTCCGGCGACGACCCACGAAGCGTCTCTCTGGCAATGCCGCTCTGCAGCGCATTAACTTGACGACCACCTCGCCGCAAATCAGAGGTGGTCACGAGCGGTGTCAAGTCACTGGTGGTAATGCCACATGCTCGATGAATGCGTCTCGGTGTTTCCACCGCAATCTCATTCGGGGGGCCATCCTCTTTCTGATCAGTATTGCGTTGGCTGATACGGTGATTGCTGGACGGATGACGGATGACGCCGAGAGCGATGTCGTGGAATCGTTGCTGGCCGCCGGCCGGCTGGAGGAGGCCGAGTGGTATTGCCGAAACGAGCTGCGCCACCATCCCGAAGGGCAGCTGAAGCACGCAAAGTGGACGGCGCGGCTTGCGATGGTTCTGGCCGAGAACAACGCGACGGCGATCTTTAACGGGAAACCATCGGACCTAATCGCGCGACTTGAGCCCTTGATCGCCTCGGCCTGCCAGCCCATCGAGCGGCTCAGGCCCAGCTACCCCGATTCCCCTTGGGATGTATTCCTGGAGGCCACCCAACTGGCGGTTCAGCAACGGGTTTTGCGGGCGGCCATCATTGTCGCTTCGGTCTCGCCCCCCAATCCAGACACGACCACCGCCCTGCTTTCCAAACTCTCGCGGTTGCAATTCGAGGCGAGTGAGTTGCATGAAGCGGCAAGTCGCCATTGGAGTTCGAGCTCCAGTGAATTCAACAGAGGGGGAACGAAGTCCGATGGACTTGCTGCCGATCAATACCTTCGACTGATGCAGGAATTGTTGCTTCAGCGTGTTTCGGTCGCCTTGATGCAGTGCGAATTGTTCCCCAAGGATTCCACAGACTACCGAGCCGCCGGCGCGGATGCCGCTCTGGTTGCGGAGGAAGCGATTTTGGCGTTGGCCGACGGCTCCGATGCCAAACGTGTCGCCAGGGGGCTCCGCGCCGAAGCATTGCTTCGAAGCGGAGAGATCGCGACCGCCAGAGACATTATTGACGATGTTCAAGACCGACCCGGCTATCAAACCTCACCTCGATGGACCGCGTTAAGGGTTCGGTTACAACTTGCCCAGGGTGACATGGCGTCCGCACGCGCAACCTGCGATGCGTTCTATCGGTCGACCGATTCAGAGCTCCCCGCGGCGGAACGGTTGGAGATGGACTTTGCCAAACTGGATGTGTTGCTGGCGGATGCGAAGGACGATGGGACCGTCGCCAACTGGATCGACTGGATCGAGCAGAGTGGCGGCGCCTTTGCCCGCCGGCGTGCTGAATCAATCGCGATCGCGCTGTTGCGGAGCGACAAGTCACCCTCCGATACGGCAGCCCCACGCCGGATGAGCCCCTCGTTGATTGCCGCACAAGGTGAGGACTGGCTGCGACGTGGTGACGCTCGACAAGCGACGGTGCTGTTGCGAGAAGCCGCGTTGGCCGAACCGCGTCCCGAAGCGGCGCTGCAGTACGCGGCCAAGAGCGCCGCAGCATCGATCGCGGCAAAGGACTCCCGCGAGGCGATCGAGGTGCTCCGGCGTGTCGCTCAAAAACATGCCGCACACGAAATCGCACACACCCTGACGATGCAAGCCGCATTGCTGGCGTCGAAACCGTTCGCCGGCGTCGATCAGCCCAAGGTTCGGCTCGCACTGCTCGAAGATGTTCTTAAAGAAGTCTCGCAAACCTGGCCGACCCGAGATGCGGCGGTCAAAGCGAACGCCTGGTTGTGCCGAATCCTGGTGCAATCGGGACGTCTGGAACAGGCGGCGCGTGATGCGTTGGAGTTGCTGACGCTTGGCAAGCGTGTCGATCAAGTCGGCCCTACCATGGCGTTGTGGTTTGACTACTTGTCGGATCTTGAACTTGATCAAGCCACCGACGAAATCCGTTCGCTCGCAGCCACGCTCGGTGAATTGGCTGACGAAGACGATGCGCTCGCCGAGCCGATCCATCGAGTTGCCATTTTGCTTTTTGATCGACCGCAGATGGCGTTTGATTCTTCAGCGCTCGCCGGATCAGATCGCTCGACCGAGTTTTTGACGCACCTTCAGCGGTTCCGCGGAAGCGGCGGGGCCGGCGGAGGAGCGATCCCGACCGACGGCGTCGACGACACACTCTTGTCGCGGGCGCGGTGGCGACTGGAACGTGACGCCATGCTCGATACGACGGCCCAACGAGCGATCGGAGCCGAGCTGTTGACCTGGCCAAATGCGAACGAGTGGCAATCGGCTGCCGCACAGCTTTGGAGCGTTCAAGATGAAGCATCCGTCGAAGCGATCAAACGACTGGCGCTTTCCGGGAATCCCAAGCCTCCGTCACTGCGTCGCGGAATGCAGTTGCTGGCCGGTAGCGATTCCGAGGCGGCCAGGTGGTCCGCGATTGAGCTTGCTGATCGATTGGCCGCGACGATGAAACTCGGAAGCGAAGACTGGTACGGTGCAAAACTTCAAGCGATCCAGTGGCTGGTCGAAATCGGTGAACAAGAGCAAGCGACCAAGCGAGCTCGGTACGTGTTGCTGTTGCACGGCCCCGACGACGGGGAACTTCGCCGGCGTTTCGAAGCGTTCGCGGGAGACTGACCCGCGCCGGTGTGCACGCGTTGTCCCAATACCGCAAAGCTAAGGCCGCTCGCGCTGGCGCGAACCGGCTGATATCAAACGATTATCAGCCGTTTGGCGCCAGCCTACGGGCCCCTCATCGACACTGGGCCCCTCATCGACGCTGGGCCCCTCATCGACGCTGGGCCCCTCATCGACGCTGGGCCCCTCATCGACGCTGGGCCCGAACGCTTGCGCGAATCGGCTGATCGCACTCGTATTTCGTCGCCCGATGGCTGCTGTGAGTCGACCGTCCATCGCGGAGTGATTTCGCTGGAATTCCGAACCACCGCAAAATCCAGATTCTGCGCAGTCCACGCGGACCCTTTAAATGAATCACCAACGTGCGTGAAACCTTTCACTCGCCCAACTCTTTTCGCAGGGCCTTCATGCCGCGATGCAAGAGCCCCGCGACGGCGCCGGTTGACTTGCCCAGTTCCTCAGCGACCTCACTCAATTTCATGCCTTCCAAATAGTGCAGGCGAACGGCATCGGCTTGAGCGTCGGGAAGCCGGGCGATCGCCTGGCTGATCTGAATCACACTTTCGCCGAACGCAACATTTTGGCTGGGCGTCGGTCCGTCTCCGGCCAACAGACCCTCCAGCCGCATGGACGACGCGGCGAGCTTTTGTTCCATCGACTGCTCGCGGCGGATATCGCGTTTGTCCCGGTGCAGATCGCGGTCCAAGTGGCACAGGTGGTGGGCCAAAATCTTCCTCAGCCACGCCAGCAATTCGCCTTCGGTGGAGCCGCGAAAACCGTCAAACCCCTGGACCGCCTGCATCATCGCCTGCTGCACCATGTCCGAGGCACCGAGTTTGGCCTGATAGGCACGACGCATTCTCGTCCGGGCCAGCATCCGCAGGTACGGTTCGTATTGGGCGACGATGGCCGGGTCGGAAACGTCGATCGGACGCGACGAAGTGACGGGATCAGACATGATGAATTCCTTGCGTAGGCGGGCACCGATGGGGACTCCTGACCATCCCCCCTGCAGATTCGCCGGGCACCGATGTAATCTCGCGCCGACTTGAAAGGCAATTTCGGTTAAAACAACCCCTGCAAAGAATCCTTCGCAAGTGCGTTTCCACACGGATGAGTACCCCATGGCGCGAGAAGCAGTCTACCAACAATCCGATCCCGACGTCCCCGGTGATTTGCCCCCGGGCGAACCGATCGTCGCGTCGGCGGGCGACAGCAACCCGGACGACCGGGAGCGTAAGCTGCGGCCCCGTCGGCTAGACGAAATGGTCGGCCAGCGCGACGTGATCGAACGGCTGAAGATCGCCATCGACGCCGCCTCGGGACGCGGCGAACCGCTCGGACACATCCTGTTTGACGGCCCCCCCGGGCTGGGAAAAACGACCTTCGCCACCGTCATCCCGGCCGAAATGGGCACGACCGTCCAAATGGCCAACGGCGCCGGGCTGAGCGCCCCGAAAGACCTGCTGCCCTACCTGACCAACGTCTCCGAACGGTCGGTGCTGTTTATCGATGAAATCCACCGCGTCCCCAAGGCCGTCGAGGAGTACCTGTACACGGCGATGGAGGACTTTCGGATCGACATCGTACTCGGCGAAGGCGTCAACGCCCGCACGTTGAATTTCGAACTGCAACCCTTCACCTTGATCGGCGCCACCACGCGAGCCGGCATGCTCAGCGCGCCGCTCCGCGACCGATTCCAAATCCGCGAACACCTCGGATGGTACAGCGACGACCAGCTTTGCGAACTCGTGATTCGAAACGCCAGAAAACTCGCCATCGAAATCGACCAACCGGCCGCCGGTGAGATCGCACGACGCAGCCGCCGCACGCCGCGGCTGGCCAACAATCGATTGCATTGGGTTCGCGACTATGCCCAGATCAAAGCCAAAGGCACCGTCACGATCGGTGTCGCCCGAGATTCGCTGGACATGATCGGAATCGACAAACTGGGACTGGATAAACAGGATCGCAACTATCTGGAAACCCTGATCCGCGTGTTCGGCGGCGGCCCCAGCGGGCTCGAAGCGATCGCCCACACGATGAATGTCAGCAGCGATACGTTGGAGGACGAAGTCGAACCGTTCTTGTTGCGCAGCGAATTGATCGTCCGAACGCGTCGCGGACGCATGGCGACCAGCAAGGCGTTCGAACACATGAAGATGCCGCCACCGACCGTCTAAGCATCCGGTGAGAGACGCTTCCAGGTTCGTCATACCCTGGATGGCGAATCGCCAAGTCCATTCGGCTCTTTTTTCTTGACCTCCTCGATTCGCTGACATGTTGAAAAAAGAACGCGCCGCGCTCGTCCAGCAGCGCCTGGAAGAACACTACCCCGAAACGCCGATTCCGCTGGATCACACCGATGCGTTTACCCTGCTCGTTGCCGTCTTGTTGAGTGCCCAATGCACGGACAAAAAAGTCAACGAGGTCACGCCCGAGCTGTTTCGCGCGGCCGGAACGCCTGGAAAGATGGCCGCGCTCGGGCAAGAAAAGATCTTGGAGATCATTCGTCCTTTAGGACTGTCCAAGCAAAAGGCGAAAAGCCTGGATGGACTCTCAAAGATCCTGATCGAGAAACACGAGGGGCAAGTTCCGCAAACGTTTGAGGAGCTGGAGGCCTTGCCGGGCGTCGGCCACAAGACCGCCAGCGTGGTTATGTCCCAAGCGTTCGGGATTCCTGCGTTCCCCGTCGACACCCACATTCACCGACTCGCACAACGCTGGGGACTCTCCAGCGGCAAGAGTGTGGTCCAGACCGAACAAGATTTAAAGAAATTGTTTCCGCGCGAATCTTGGAACAAGCTGCATCTGCAAATCATCTTCTACGGGCGAGAATTCTGTACCGCGCGCGGCTGTGACGGAACCAGATGCGACCTTTGCCGCGAGCTGTACCCGAATCGAAAAAAGCCGGTCGCGGCGAAAAAGGCGTGATGGCGAACTCCTCCCCCAAACGTACTTGATCTGATCCGCCACTCGCCTTACACCTATAAACCTATCGGTTCAGCTCTTTCCTCCGTCGACGCAGTTCAAAATGTCTTCCAACTGGCCCGCCGTTCAAGCCGTTCTCGACAACGCCGACGTTCCCGACATTGTGAAGGGATTGTTCAGACAACATTACGAAAAACTAGGCTCGGGCGCGGAAAGCTACATCCGTGAGGCAGAGATCTCTCCGGTTTCCGACGTCGTCGATGCAGAAACGCTGCCGACGACGCTGCGAGACGCCGGACGGGCGAAACTCGATTCGGTCGCGGTGTTGAAACTCAACGGAGGGCTGGGCACGTCGATGGGATTGGAAGGCCCCAAGTCGTTGCTGCCCGTGCGTGGCGAAGATTCCTTCCTCAGTTTTATCCTCCGCCAAGCCGAGCTTTTGTCGGTTCCACTGGTGCTGATGAATAGTTTCTCGACGTCCGATCAAACAGACACGGCGATCGGCGCACTCGGCGATCTGGATGTGGAAGTCATCTCGTTCCTGCAACACCAGGTTCCCAAGATCGACGCCAAGACGCTCCAGCCCGCCGTCTGGCCGGCCGACCCGTCGATGCAATGGTGCCCTCCCGGTCACGGGGATATTTACGCGGCTCTTGTGACCAGCGGGACGCTCGGGCGATTGCTCCAAAAGGGACGGCGTTACCTGTTCGTTTCCAACGCGGACAACCTTGGGGCAACCTTGGACCTCAGCATTTTGGGACACTTCATCGAAAGCGGCAAATCGTTCTTGATGGAAGTCGCCGATCGCACCGCCGCGGACCGTAAAGGTGGCCACCTGGCGCGTCGCGCGGACGGACAATTGCTGCTGCGTGAAAAGGCACAGTGTCACAGTGACGAAGAGGAACAGTTTCAAGACATCACCACGCACCGTTACTTCAACACGAACAACCTGTGGATCGACTTGGTCGCACTGTCGGATTTCCTGAAATCAAATGACGGTGTGGTCTCGCTGCCGACGATCACCAACCGCAAATCGGTCGACCCGAAAGACCCTTCATCCACTCCGGTCTTCCAATTGGAAACCGCGATGGGCGCCGCGATCGAAGTGCTGCCGAACACCGACGCCATTCGCGTTCCCCGCTCGCGATTCGCTCCGGTCAAAACGACCGGGGACCTGATCGCCGTACGCTCCGATGCCTATGAAGTCCGCCAGGATTTTTCAGTGGGACTGATCGCCCAGCGAAACGGCGTCCCGCCACACGTCGCTTTGGACGATCGTTACTTCAAAAAAATCAGCGACCTCGATCAGCGGTTCGCCGACACGCCGTCGCTGAAGAGTTGCGAGACGCTGAAAGTTACCGGCAACCTGAACCTCGCCTCGGGCATCACCATCCAAGGCACCGCAAATCTGGTCGGTAGCGATTCTCCCGCCACCGTCCCCGCCGGAACCTACGAAGGCGACTACACGTTCGCGTGACAAATTTCATGCACCTCGTTTTCGGGCTCCGCCTGGGAACGGACATTTCTCCAGGCTCCGCCTGGGCTGTGCAAAATCGTTCGATTCGTTCGCGTTTTCGTTCGTAGGATTTTGGCGTTTTCGATTCCGCGAAACCCGCTTGGGAATCAGCCGTTTGGCGCCAGCCTACGGGCCTCCATCGAATCTGGGCCTCCATCGAATCTGGGCCTCCATCGACGCTGGGCCTCCATCGACGCTGGGCCTCCATCGACGCTGGGGCCCGAACGCTTGCGCGAATCGGCTGATGTCACCCGTGTTTCGTCGCCCGATGGCGGTTGTGAGTCGACCATCCATTGCGGAAAGATCTCGCTTTGATTCTGAACCACCATAATCTCCAAATATTGCAGAGCCCGGGCTCCGCCTGGGCTGCAAGCGGTGTGTGTACCGCAAGCCTCACCTGCAATGCGTTTCAAGGCGGAACCGTCGGAACGACACACAGGGAAGATCAGGAGTGGAAACAACCGACGTCCTGGATGTTCCCCTCACTCCCTCTCCTGCTCCGGCAGTCCGAACGAGTCTGGAAACCGATGACTGCCGTCGTGTTCTCGCGGCAGCGGATCAACCGAAATCACCGCCTCCAGCGGGATGTCTCCGTAGACATGTGGAAACAGGGCTCCGTCACGCGACGTCTCCCAGCGTAGTGTTTCACCCAGCTTGCCCGCATCGACGGCGACCAATCGTAAATCCCCTCGCCCGGCAAAGTACAGCTTTGCCGTCGTCTGGACCTGATCGCGACCGGACAAGTGGATAAAACCGTCAGTCAAATCGATACCGCAACCGGAGAAGACACCGGCGGCCCGCGCGTCGTCCCACTCGGTTTTCGTGAGAATCTTGTACAGGACTTGAGTGTTCAAAGGCTTGTTTCCTTGATCGTCAATCAACCGTTTTCCAAAACTGACCACATCATCTTCGCGAAACCCGATTGTTTCATAAAACGAGATGGCTTCGGCATTGTCCTTACGGATTTGCAGATTGATCTTCGGGCACCCGGCTTCAAGCAGTAACTGCTCGGCATGTTGCATGATGGCCCGCCCACGGCCACCTTGTCGATGATCGGGATCGACCGCCAGGTAATTGATCCAACCGCGGTGTCCATCGTATCCAGCCATCACCGTCGCGATGACCCGTTTGTCCAACACGCCGACCAAAAACCACTGCGATTGGACGCTCATCTTCCGCGCGATGTCCTTGTGCGGATCGTTCCACGGTCGCGTCAACCCGGCCCGCCGCCACAGCGACACGACATCGGGCTGATCGGCGGGCTGGTATGCTCGAATCTGCATCTGTAATCACGGTGCTGATGATTGGGGAACCACGGTGGAATCGGCTTCCTGAATGTCAATTGGACACTCGGGAATCTGGAATTGATTATACTATTCGCCTGGCTCACCACAGTCTTCCGACACACTCGCATCCCATGAACCCCTACCGCGCTCCGATCGCCACGCACGACAACCACCAGCCGGGATTGCTGTGGGGCGTGTTATCGGTGTTTTGTTTCGGATGGGCGTTCGGGACAGCGATTCGCGCCGAACTGGATACGTTCGGCTGGTTCGGCATCGCGGTCTTCATCCTCGGCATGCTGTTATGGAATAACTCGCGACCACAATTCGACGGTTAGTCTCACCCATTTATCCTGTTCCAACTTCGGCGGACACTCGTCCCGCGCCACAACTCGACAAGTACACGTTCACGCCCACCAGCAGGGAATCGGTCGCGCAGGGTGGCTGATGTGTTGTAGGAACGGGTCAAAAAATGGGGTGGTCAAAAAAGTTGAGACAACAGGGATGGATCCTGTCTGCGCAAATGGCCGCATTTTTTGACCAGCAAATTTTTCGACCATCTTTTCTCCTGGGTCTGACGCAGCGTGAAGGCGGACCCCGAAACGACGCCACGTGACCGCAAGTTGCTATCAATCCCTTAGCGAGATCGCACAGGGGACAGACCCCGCGAGCGAGATCGCACAGGGGACAGACCCCGCGTGTTGCACAGGGGACAGGAGATCGCACAGGGGACAGACCCCGCGTGTTGCAAGCAATCGATTTCAAGTTCCGTCCACAGCAGACGGGGACAGACCCCGCGTCCACAGCAGACGGGGACAGACCCCGTAGTGAACAGACCCCGTAGTGAACAAATAGGTTCCGCGGATGTTCCTGTACGTGCGATCCGTGGGTGCGCGCTGCCATCCGTGGGTTCCCCCTCCTGGGTCGCACAGGGGACAGACCCCGTAGTGAACAAATAGGTTCCACGGATGTTCCCGTACCTGCGATCCGTGGGTTAGCGCTGCCATCCGTGGGTTCCCCCTCCTGTACACGGTAGAGCAGGACCGGGTTCCTGGGGGACAGACCCCGAGTCTTGGGAGGACAGAAACGGGTCAAAAGATTGGCTGGTCAAAAAATGAAAGCAACAGCGGTGGACCGGTCTGCGCGGATGGCCCCATTTTTTGACCAACAAATTTTTTGACCTCCTCCTCTCCTGGATCTCATGCAGAGTCCGGGCGGAACTGGGGCTCTGCCGGGCGACCACCAGTTGCTAGCAATCGATTGAGGTCGCACAGGGGACAGATCCCGCGTGTTGCAAGCAATCGATTTCAAGTTCCGTCCACAGCAGACGCGGACAGACCCCGTAGTGAACCAATAGTTCACGGGTGTTCCCCTACCTTTGATCCGTGGATTCGCGCTGCCATCCGCGGGTTTCCTCGTCGCGGAAGAGCAGGACCGATTTCTTTGGGGACAGACCCCGCATACCGTGGGGATAGACCCCGAGTGTTGAAAGCAAATGACTGGAAGTTCCGTGTCCCTGATCGTGGATGGAAACGGGTCAAAAGATTGGCTGGTCAAAAAATGAGAGCAACAGCGGTGGGCCGGTCTGCGCGGATGGCCCCATTTTTTGACCAACAAATTTTTTGACCTTCTCCTCTCCTCGATCTCACGCAGAGTGTGAACGGAACTGGATACCTGCCGGGTGACCACCAGTTGCTAGCAATCGAATGAGCGTCGCCCGCCGCTGATTCAAGCTTTTCCCGATCGATGACGATATCCAGTTGACGTGGGTGATGCCGCATCCGGCTCATCAATCGACGCTCGGATTCCGACCACTTCCATCACGGGGCAATGCAATGGGGGAGAAGCGGATCGCCATTATGCAGCCGTATTTCTTTCCCTACATCGGCTACTTTCACCTGCTTCACGCAGCGGACTCCTTGGTGCTGTACGACAATTTGCAGTACACCAAGAAAGGCTGGATCAACCGCAATCGGATGCTGCACAACGGCGGCGACGTGTTGTTTTCGATTCCGCTGCGAAAGGCGTCCGATTACGCGAGCATCGACCAGCGAGAGGTTTCCACGGACTTTGATCGCCGCAAACTTCTCAACCGAGTCCGTGCGGCCTATCGAAAGGCCCCGAACTTCGCCGCCACGATGAACCTGTTCACGACCGCGATCGACCACCCGGAATCCAACCTGTTCCGATTCGTCAAACACTCGATCCAACTGCTTTGCGATCATCTGGGGATCCGGACTTCCATCATCGACTCTTCCAACGTTCCGATCGACCACTCCATGCGTGGTCAAGACAAGGTCTTGGCAATCTGTCGCGCCTTGGAAGCGACGACCTACGTCAACGCGATTGGCGGTGTGTCGCTGTATGATCAAGCAGATTTCGCTGGGAAGGGCATTGAATTGCGGTTCATCCAATCGGAAAACCGTCGTTATCAACAGTTCCACTATCCTTTCGTTGCTTGGTTGTCCATCCTGGACGTGCTGATGTTCAATTCGACTGAAACGGTCCGCGACTGGGTGGAAAACGGATACACGCTGGTTGCCAATCCCACGCCGGTGTCATGACGCAGCCCTATCGCTGGAGAAAGCTCGGCAAGGTCTTTGACCCGACAGATTCATCCGTTCCCGGAGCAGGCTGGATTGATCAGTTCGCTCAGGCGCCTTGCGTCGTGCCGCACGACGACTTCCTGCGCGTCTACTTTTCATGTCGTCCAGCACCCGATTCGCGCGGGCAGTACACCAGTTACTCGACCTATCTGGACCTCGATCGTTCCGACCCGCAAAACGTCCTCCGTGTCAGCGATCGGCCCGTGCTTCCGCTGGGCGCGATTGGAATGTTTGACCAATTTGGCATCTATCCCATTTCCGTGATCCGCGACAGAGAGTTGTATCGCGCGTACTACGCGGGTTGGACGCGATGCGAGTCGGTCCCCTTCAACACAGCGATCGGTGTCGCGGAGAGTCACGACGGTGGTCGAACCTTCACAAAGCTCGGCCCTGGTCCGGTGATCCCATACACACCCGATGAACCCTTCGTGATCAGCGGCCCCAAGATCCGCCGATTCAATGATCGATGGTATTTGTTTTACATCGCGGGCAGAAAGTGGATCGTCGACGACGCTCGCGCCGAACCGGTTTACAAGATTCGAATGGCGACATCTGACGACGGCCTGCATTGGCACAAGCACGGCAAAGACCTGCTACAAAGCCGCATCGAACCCGACGAAGCGCAGGCCAGCCCCGACGTGATCTTCTCCGGCGGCAAGTACCACATGTTCTTCTGTTATCGCCGCAGCCGCAACTATCGCGGCAAGAGCGGTGGCTACCGGATCGGTTACGCCTTCTCCGAGGACCTGTGTCATTGGACGCGCGACGACGACCGCGCCGGTATCACGGTTTCCGAAAGCGACTGGGACAGTGAAATGGTCAGCTATCCCCATGTGTTTCAGCTCGATGGGTGCACTTACCTTTTCTATCTGGGAAACCAGGTCGGCAAACACGGATTCGGCGTCGCGGTTTTGGAGGGGCAACTGTGACGACGCAAGCATTGCGATGGCAAAAACAGGGTCGCATGTTTGATCCGACCGACCACGAGTTGCCGGCCGACTGCACCGAGTTCGCTCAGTCCCCGCAGGCCTTGGTTTGCGATGGTTTCGTGCGGATCTATTTCTGCTCGCGCCAGCGTGACGGCGACACCGGCAAATTCCTCAGCCATGTCTTGTTCGTAGACTTCGACTGGGAACTGCAACAAGTCCTTCGCATTGCCGAAAAGCCCGTGATCACGCTCGGCGAACGAGGCTGCTTCGACGAGCACGGCATCTTTCCGTTGAGTCCGGTTCGCGTCGGCGACCAGGTGTTTGGGTACACCTGTGGTTGGAGCCGACGCGTGGGCGTGTCGGTCGAGACGGGAATCGGGCTGGCGATCAGCGACGACGGCGGAACGACGTTTGAGCGTTATGACAACGGCCCGATTCTTTCGGCGACCCTGCACGAACCCTGTTTGGTCGGCGACGGATTTGTGCGGCTGATCGGAGATGTCTTTCACATGTGGTACATCTTTGGCCGACCGTGGCGTCAATATCACGGTCAATCCGAACCCGATCGGATCTACAAAATCGCACACGCGACCTCGCACGACGGAGTTCATTGGCGAAAAACCGACGGCGAACAACTGATCGCCGACGCGATCGGCGAAGACGAATGTCAGGCGCTGCCGACGGTGATCGAATCGGGGGGGCGCTATCACATGTATTTTTGTTTCCGGTACGCGAACGATTTCCGAACCAATCCCGAGCGAGGCTACCGGATCGGCTACGCGTCTTCGGACGATCTCCGACATTGGGTGCGCGATGACCGACACGTTGGAATCGAACGCTCGAAGAATGTGGACGCGTGGGACAGCCGCATGATGTGCTACCCCAACGTTTTTCGTCACAACAAAAACACGTATCTGCTGTACAACGGAAACCAGTTCGGACGGCGTGGTTTTGGGATCGCGGTTGCGGAGGCTTGAATGATGGAGTCGATTTCGGCACGACAATCGTTTCAGTACCAAATCGGCCACGCAACGAGTGCCGAGATTCTGAAGCACCTCCAAGCCTGTTCGGCGCAGTTTCGCCCACCGCTCACCGATCGGGTTGATTTACCGCAGTATGCAAAAAAGTTGTTCAGCCGTTCCGTCACGTTCGAGGCGTGGCGCGGCAAAAAGCTGATCGGATTAGTCGCATGCTACGTCGACCAACAGGCTCAGCCGGCCAGCGCATTCGTTTCCAACGTCAGTGTGCTCTGGGAATACCGATCGAAGGGGATTGCCCGCCGCTTGATGCTTCGCTGCCACGATGAAGTCGAGCAGCGTGGGGTCCAGGTGATTTCGTTGGAAGTTTCCGACAACAATGTGCCGGCGATCGGACTGTACACCAAACTCGGATACATCAAAACCGCCACCAATAGCTCTGACCTCTTGATGCAGCTTTCATTCGAACAGAAATCAAAGCCCGGAACATGACCGTGGGATAGCCTTCCAGGCTGTCGACACAGAGTGGTCACGCCTGAATACCGATCCTACTTGGTTTCCTCTCACTGCTCCGTATGGAGAATCGATCCATGACTCACTCCAACCAACCGCGCGACTACGACGCGGAGTTGCAAGACACGCCGGAACACAAATACGCCTACGATTTTGACCTGGACGTGATGCACGGCTTCATGATCCGGTCTTTCGAGGCATTTTTTCGACCGGGAAACTGCCTGGAATTGGGAAGTTTTCAGGGCAGCTTTACCAAGCGACTGTTGAAGTATTTTGACGACCTGACGTGTGTCGAAGCCTCTGATGCGGCCATCAAGGCAATGAACGAGACGTTAGCCGGCAACGTGCAGTGCATTCACGGAACGTTTGAAGAGGTGACTCTACCGACGAAGTATGACAACGTCGTATTGACCCATGTGCTCGAACATCTCGACGATCCTGTTGGAGTATTGCGACGGATCAACGATGAATGGCTAACGGACGACGGGCGGTTACTCCTAGTGTGCCCCAACGCGAATGCTCCATCGCGGCAGATCGCCGTCAAAATGGGCCTGATTTCGCATCAGAGTGCCGTCACCGATGCCGAACGCGAGCACGGACACCGGATCACCTATTCGCTGGACACTCTGGAACGCGACGCACGTGCCGGCGGGCTTGATGTGGTTTATCGAACCGGGATCTTCTTCAAGGCGCTGGCGAATTTCCAGTGGGACCGGTTGCTGCAAACCGACATCATTTCCGATGAGTACCTGGAAGGCTGCTACCAACTCGGACAAGTCTATCCCGATCTGTGCTCGAGCATCTTTCTTGTCTGTCGGCGAAGCGGCGTTCCATTTGAGGTCTAGCGCAAGCGGCAAGTGCCCGAGGGAAAACCCTCGTCGCACGGATCCAGTCTGTTTCCTACCGCTAGTTCGCCATCTCGTTGCGTATTTTGCCGCCTGATTTGTACCAGAGCATCCGTTGTCGCCAACCGCGTGGCAAGGGCATTCCGCCCAATCGCAGCTTCACCTGTAGGACATGGAATCATTCTTCCGACAGAACGATATCGGTAGAGGAGTTTTTTTCAGCGATTGATTCATCGGCCCTGCGCAGCGCGAATGTCAGCCACCAAGACCCTGCATCGGATTGATCGAGAGGTCGGCCAAGATGACGTGTTGCATGTCGGGGCTCCGAACGTCGGCGACCGCGCTTACTTCAATCAACTCGTCGACCAGATATTTCAGCGCAGGTGGTTCACCAACGACGGCGACGTCGTCAAAGAGCTGGAATCGCAGTTGTGTTCCTATCTGGGAGTCAAACACTGCGTGGCGGTCTGCAACGCGACACTCGGCCTGCAGTTGGCGTATCGCGCTCTGGGTCTGACCGGTGAAGTGATCGTCCCATCGTTCACGTTTGTTGCGACTGCTCACGCGGCGCAGTGGAACGGATTGACGCCGGTATTTGCCGATATCAAACGCGATGACCATACGATTTGTCTCCAAAGCATTGAGTCGCTGATCAACGAAAACACCAGCGCGATCGTCGGTGTCCACCTTTGGGGAACTCCCTGTCAGACGAGTGCGATCGAAACGTTGGCCCGCAAGCACGATCTGGCCGTAATTTATGACGCCGCTCATGCGTTTGGCTGTGCGGACCAAGGTCGCATGATCGGAAACTTCGGCGACTGTGAGGTGTTCAGTTTCCACGCCACCAAGTTTTTCAACACCTTTGAAGGCGGCGCGATCGCGACGAACAATGACGAACTGGCCGAGCGTCTGACGCGGATGAAAAGCTTTGGGTTTGCCGGCATGGACAAAGTCGTCGGATTGGGCACGAACGCGAAGATGCCCGAAGTTTGTGCGGCCATGGGATTGTCCCTGATGCCCTGCCTGGAACAACTGATAGACAGAAATCGGCACAATCACCAGCTCTACCGGGCGCACCTGGAAGGGCTCGATGGGCTGCGATTGTTAACGCACGACCATCTGCAGCAGACGAACTGGCAATACGTTGTCATTGAGATTGACGAGCAGCGCTTTGGCGTCGGTCGGGACGCCTTGGTTGACCGGCTGCACGCCCGGAAGGTCCGTGCACGGCGATACTTTTATCCCGGATGTCACCGGATGGAGCCCTATCGCTCGATGACTCGGAATCAAGGTCTCGCCTTGCCCAACACCGAGACGATTGGCGATCGCGTGATCTGTCTGCCCACCGGTTCTGCGGTTGATGAAGCCGACATTGAACGTGTCTGTCGCGTTATCCGCGGCGATTGAGTGTTGCCGTTTCGCTGCCCTATTCCTTAGATCCCAAAGCACGATGTCACGTAGCAGAACGAAACCGCCGAAACGACGCAGACGCCGACCGCAGCCAGCGCCCGCTCCCCTGGATGTGCAGCATGCGATTGCATTGAAGATCGAAAATGCGCTGGCGATGCAGCGCGCTGGTAACCTCGAACAAGCCAAACAGTTGTACTGCGAAGTCCTGAGTGTGGTTCCCGATCACGCCGACGCCTGGCACCTGTTGGGAATGACACTCTACTCCGCAGGGGCATACCCGAGTGCACTGGAGTGTTTAGAAAAGGCTCGGGGCTTTATGGGCGATCAGCCCGAATTGATCAGCAATTTGGCGATCGTCTATCATTCAGCCGGCGATGCCCGACGTGCCCACCAAATGCTTCACCAGGTAATCGAGGCGGACCCAGAAAATTCCGAGACGCGCAACAATCTGGGAGTCTTCCTGCTCGAAAGCGGGCATTTAGAACAAGCCGAACAGCAGTTTCAGCGGGCGATTCGAATCGACCCGCAATCCGAACAGGCCGCGATGAACTTGGCCAATTGCTGGGTCCGGCAGAATCGCTTGCACGACGCGGAACAGGTCTATCACGACCTGGTTCAGCGAAATCCAGGCAACCTGGACGTGCTGGGAAACCTCGGCGAATGTTACCGGCGGCAGTGCAAATGGGAAGAGTCGCTGGAACTGCTTCAGCGGGTGGTGCATTGTCGCCCCGGCGATGTGGTCTCAAAGTTGACGTTGGCGCGAACCCTGGTTAATCTCGGTCGACTTCCCGAAGCGGCTGAACGCTTTGAGCAATTGGTGATCGAGTTTCCGGATAATGCCAAAGCGCATCACTACTTGGGAACGGTTCTCCTGTCGTTAAGGGACGTCGCGCGCGCCAAGACGGAGATTCGACGTGCCTTGGAACTCGATCCCACCGATGCACATGCGCTCTGTTCGCTCGGGTTCGTGTACATCGAATCCGACCGACGTCGCGAGGCAGCGGAGTGTTTTGCGGAAGCCGTCAAACGAGACCCTCGAATGAGCAGCGCGCATGGGTGTTTGCTCTATCTGATGAGTGGCGATCCGGAAATCAGTCCGGAACAGTTGTTCGAAGAACACATCCGCTGGGGTGAGCGACACGGAAATGTCCAGCCAATTCGACGTCACACCAACCGTCCCGATCGCGAGCGAAAGTTGCGGATCGGTTATGCTTCTGCGGACTTTCGCGAACATGCGGTGACGGCGTTCTTCGAGCCGCTGTTGCGACTTCGCGACCGATCGATGTTTGAAGTCTATTGTTACTATGAATCTGGAGTCGGAGACAATGTGACGGAGCGGTTGAAATCCCTTGCCGATCATTGGCGCGTCACGCTCGGCTATTCCGACCAGCAGGTGGCACAACAAATCGCGGATGATCAGATCGATATCCTGGTCGATTTGGCCGGACACACTTCGGGAAACCGGTTGCCGGCGTTTGCGACCAAACCGGCACCGATCCAGATTTCATGGTTGGGTTACCCGAACACTACGGGTCTGCAGGCGATCGATTATTGCTTGACCTGTGACGTGCAAAACCCGATCGGTGAGCCGACGTTGCACACTGAAGAGTTGATTCGAATTCCGGGCGGATCCTTCTGTTTCGCCCCGCCGAAAAACGCTCCCGATGTTTCTTCCTTACCCGCGGCCGGCAAGGGCTACGTCACGCTGGGATCGCTGCACCGACCGTTCAAAATTTCATCAACAACCCACGATTTGTGGGCGGCTGCCTTGAAGGCATGCCCGAATTCAAAACTGCTCGCGTTCAACACCCGATTCAATGAACCGCTGAAGGCGGAGTTGATCAGCGCGTTGGCTCAGCGTGGAATCAGCGAGAGCCGAATTGAGGTCCGCAGCACCTACCGTGGTGATTCGTACTTGGAAACCTATCACGAGATCGACATCGGGCTGGACGCAACCCCGTGGGCGGGCGGGACAACGACGATGGAGGCCCTGTGGATGGGGATTCCAGTCATCGGTTTCTACGGGAACAACCGGCCGTCGCGGGGCACGGCGGGAATCGTCCATCATCTCGGCAAACCCGAGTGGATTGCCAGGACGACGGACCAATACGCCTCGCTGGTCGGCTCGCTTGCCGGCGATCTCGAGTCACTGGCCGAGATTCGCCGATCACTACGAGAACTCACGCGGCAGACGATCGCCGATCAGCAGCGATTTGTGACCGAACTGCAGAATGCGTATCGACAAGTCTGGCAACGCTGGTGCGTCGAACAATCGGTAAGCGGCGTCACGTTACTCCCCAAGACCATGTCCGCCTCGCCACCCCTCCCCGCAACCGATGACTGTACATAACCACGTACAGCCATGTCCCCCTCAGTCCTACCCCAATCAATCGGGGACAGACCCCGCGCTAATCGATTTTGCGGATCAACCGGGGACAGACCCCGCGCTAATCGACTTTGTGGAACTATTGTCCTGAATTGTTCTCCCTACAGCCGACCCGGCAGATCCGGGCCCCCTCTGCCCGCTGCGCGGTCAACGGAGAACAGTTGGGGACAACGGTTCTACACTGTGGCCCAGTAGCTACTGCAACGACCTAGTCGCCCGACAAGAATTCAATTGGGGACAGACCCCGCACAGTTGGCTGGGGACAGACCCTGGGCGAAGGAGGGACGCGATTCACGGTGTTTCGAATGCTCGGATCGAAAGCGTCAGGCGGCAAGTAGACGTTGGGCTCGGACATCGGCGGCAATGTTTGTTCGAAAGGCCCGGAAAATGCCTTTCCCGGGTATCGCACGGCCTACACGAACTCCGCAGGATCGAAATGTTTCTTTCAATGCACTGGCCGTGATCAATCACTGCGTCGAGGCGGCGTTGAATGTCGGCTGCAGGTCGACGGTTACGCTGCGTGCCCGAATAGCGAGCGAGTGTGCCGGGAAACATAGAAGCGTTGCCCGGTCTGTTTTGTCCGCTCGTGATCGATGTGCTCGGGACGACCGGCGATCGTTGAAAAGACTTCACTGAAATTCGCGACGATTGTCAACCAAAGTGTAGGCGACAGATCGAGGCGTTTCAGTATCGGAGGCAGGTCGGCCGGCGTCTTCCCGGGCTTTCCAGCGGACATCTGCCGAGCGGTCCAGTCCAATAGTTCCAGGTAGGCTTCTTCACTAATCGCCAAGAATCCCTTGTCGCTACATCGTTCTCCCGACTCACTCGGATGCGGCCCTGGTGTGGCGATGGCTTCGTTCAGGTTCACCGGTGAAAGAAAAGCATCCGCGCGGCGAGCTTGCGGTGAACTTGATGACGTCGAGGTATCGGTCGTTTTCCGATCATCTGAAGTGTTCGGCTGCTCCTCCTGCGGCTGCTTTGATGTACGGAGCGATTCGATTCGCCGCTGCGCCGACGTGTGGTCGCTCATTTCCAGTGTTTCCGCGACACACGCGCGGATCAGATTTAGATCGACGTAAACTGAACCGGCCAGGATGGCTTCTTCATCGACCAAAGGCACTGCTTTAAAACGTCCCTGGAAAAAATGGCCTTCGACGTCATCTTCCTTATTGGCTCGCTGCGCGATTCGCTGATTTAAAAGTCGCATCCACCACGAAATGTTGCTGAGCCGTAGCCGTATCTCCGCAATCGTACTGGCAGCACTCCGAATGCGATCCAACTCTGACTGCGTCGGCGTCATCGGATCACCATTGGCGTCCGTTCGTTCCGGGCAGATCATTAGCCAGCGACGCGCCACTTCGCTATCGTCCCATGTTTCGACGACGTCGGGACGAGCCCGTAACACAAGGTGGAAGTGATTCGAAAGAATCGCAAAGGATGTCAAGTCGATGCCGAACGAAGCCGCAAATCGCTTGAGTTGGTTCTCAATCCAGTCCTTTCGGTAATCGAAATTCTTGCCTGAAACCGGGTCGTCGCCGAAAAGCCAGCAACCTCGCGCGGTTCGGCTCATCACGTGAAATGCTTGGATTTCGCGTGGGTCCAAGATTTCGGAACGATTTGTCCTTGCCATCGCAGAGTCTCCCAACTCGTTTCTGGAAACTGCTGCGGGTATCAGGATCTTCCTCCACCATTCGCAGCGAAAAAACGAGTCGCCGTGCGACTCCACTTGACTGTCTTCATTCCACCCGAACAGGAAGAAGCGGTCAAGCCAAAATCGACCGGAACTGCGATCGATCCAACAAACAGCGTCAGGCCATTCTTATGCATGCATTAAAGGGAACTCGCGGGGACAGACCCCGAACTCGGACCCGCGGGGACAGACCCCGGTTGACGCGGGGACAGACCCCGGGTGGCGCGGGGGTTAGTTGGTTGGGTTGGCTTGCAATTGCTTGAGGAGTAGCGTTGCTTCCGTGCGGATCGCTTGGTCGCGGGTGATCTTGTTAACTCTCACCAGGGCCGGTTCAGCCATGCGGCCGAAGTCGCGGATCGCGGTGGGGATCGGGTAACGTGGCTTGGACTTGTTTCCTTTTTGTTCGGCGTGATGCTGCGCACGACCGCGGATGCTTTTCGCGACCGCGTCGATCATGCGTTGTTCGGCGCGTGGTGACATCAGTTCCATCCGCGCGACGAGAACTCGGAGGGTTTCATCCGGAACCGGCGTGACGTGCAGCGGCAGCAATTCATCCGTGATCGGCGGTGGTACCATGAAAAGGATCCGTGTGCCGTTTTCGGTGAACCAAGAGTGTTGCCACGTTTTGACCATCGAGGCAGCTTCCTTTTCATACAACCCCTCGTCGACCAAACTGCGGCGCACCATCTCCGACAACGCTTCTTCGGTCACTGGTCGGACCTGATCAAATCGCAGGGACTGGCCGGAATCGATCCGAGCCAGCTTTTCCGCTTTGACCACATTGCCGTCGACGGAGACAAGGATTGCGGATCGAATCGGTAGGGGTGCATCGTTGACCATCACGACCGACGCGTCTTGAAAGCGTGCAGAAATCGGCAATTGAAACTTCCCGACTCCGCGATAGAAAAGGAATTTCTCGAAATGCCCCGTCTCCGGAAAGTTCAGGCCCGTCTTTCCGCGAACATGCACCAGCGCCGAATCGGTCGCACGTGCCTCGGCATAGTGTTGCTCGTTCGCGCCGTGCGGTAGCAAAACCTGCACGATGTCCTGAGCGATATGTCGTCCGCTGTCGGCACCGGCGAGGTCGGGCAACAACTGTTTGATAGGGATCAAATCAACGCGCCCCCAGTCCAGACTTGATTTGCCGATCAACTCCCCTTTGCCAAAGATGTTCGCTTGGTCGATCGCGGGCTGCATGGATTGAACCGGCGGATAGAACTCGGTGAGCAGTCCCTCGGGGAAATCGACACGCACATTCACCGTCCGGACACGATCGGTATAGAAGTAGGTGACGGGTGTCTCCATGCGGACTCGGCCCCACAGTCGACTCTTGCTCGGGAATCTGAACGGGGCATAGGAACCTCGATCGAGGACGTAGCCGGGCAGGTCGCTGTGTTCGGCAGCCAATGGTCGAAAGTCCAAGAAAACACCGTCGCTGCCGGAAAACGTGGTGAAGGTCCCCCATTCGTGGACGATCAGTTTTCCGCCCTCGTTCGGCTCGGCAGTAGGATCGGGGATCGCCGGTGCGGTAATCGAACTGCGACTCGAATCCGGTTCGGCCGATAGCCGATGCGTCTGAGACGCAACCGCGGCGAGGAGTGTGGCGACGACTGAGAAAACAAGAATCTGACGCATGGGTCCGCTCCGCTGGAAAACTTAATTGACCGGTCTGAAGGTAAACTGAGATAACAACCAGTCGCACGGGTAGGGCTGCCGGACCGGAGAAAACCGAGCGTTGGACGTCATAAACAATCTTTTGACATTTTCGCGAAACGCGCCGGTCTGACGGGATGCCTGATCCGTCTGGTAGACAACTGCCCTTCGAACCGATCCCGACGCTTTGACAAAAGACGCCGCCTCGGCGACGCCGTTGCCGAATCATACCGACGAGACCGCACCCGACCGGTTGGATGTCCAACAATGGTACCGACGAATTTATGCGTTCTGTCAGGCGCGACTGATTTGCGACAGTGACAGCGAAGATGCGGCACAGGAGACGTTTGTTCGCGCGATCATCCATCTCCATCGACTTCGAACGCGTGACGCGATCGGCGGATGGCTGCGGCAAATTGCACACAATGTCTGCGTCGACATGATTCGCCGCCAACAGGTCCGTCGCAGTGCCGGAATTGATGTCCAATCAATCCCGACGGAAAACGAAGCGGACGCCCCGGCCGACCGCGACCAGAAGGAACATCTGATGCGACTGATCGCGGCACTCCCTGAACCCCAACGCGAGGTGCTGTTGTTGCACTACTACGACAATCTGACATACGACGAGATTGCAGCGTGGCTGGGCGTCGCCCGATCGACCGTGCACGATCGGCTACACCGCGCAAGGATGAAGCTAAAGGCGGAGTTGACGACAACGGGGGACGCCCCATGAACGACTGTAACGAACTTCAATCCACCTTCAGCGCTTGCTTGGATGGCGAACTCTCGGACCATCAATCGAAACGCATCCAACATCATCTCACCGAATGCGAAGCGTGCCGCCGCCGGTGGGAGTCACTGTCCGGATTGGACCTGCAACTGCAATCATCGCTCCGCCTGGGGCAGATTGATGATGCCGTCGCGGCGATCAACCGTGCCGCAGACCAACGGGCTGCCGAGCAACAGGCTGCCGAGCAATCTGGCGGCGAGAATTCGATCATGGCGGCAACGGACCGACGCCGAAATCCGTGGACATGGACGGTCATCTGGGCCGCGACCGCGGCCAGTGTGCTGATCGGTGTGGTTATCATCGGCAAGCAAACCACTCGGGCTCGGAAAGAGAGGATCCGCGTTCCGGTCAGCGGCGAAGCTCCGATCGTCGCAACCTTGATGCGTGCGACCGGGTCGGTGCAGATCCTAAAGCCGGGCAGCACACAATGGGACACCGTCAAACAAACCGTCGGCGAGCCGATCACGAAAGGATCGCGAGTGCGAACCGATGCGTCCGTTCTGTGTGAATTGCAAACCCCCGACGAGTGTAAGATCCGTTTGAATAAGGCAGGCGAAGTCATCTTGCATGACGCCGCCAAAATCGAATTGGTCGAGGGGCAGGCATGGTTTCGAGCAGCCGAGCAATGCGAAATCAATGTCAACTTCGCGATTCACGATGAAGCATCCTCGATCGCGGCAACGATGGCGTGCCCGAGCGGATCGGAGTTTCAATGTCGCATCGAGTTCGCAAGCGCCTCCTGTGCCTCCCCTTCGCTAACGAACGCGCCGACACAGATGACCGTCGGTGCCAACGGATACGACGTCAGCCCGGGAGAATCGATTTCCATAGACACGAAGCAAAATGTTAAACGAGAGCCGGCGTCGCATTCGGTTGCCAAAGTTTGGCAGCTGCCGCTACTCGCGATCGGTCCTCCGATCGATCGTGAACTGACGGCTGTCATCAATGAGTTGCTGGCGCCGATCGGACGCACCAAAGCCAGACACTTGAACGAAACTCAGATTCGTCGCTTAGGGCCGGAAGGTGCCATTCCGTTGTTGGTCTACGCAGCGACCGAAACGGCACCGGATCAGTTGGTCTTGCGCCAAACCGCCGTCTCGCTGGCGGGTGATCTGGCCGACCATCGATCCACCCAATGGCTGGAGCAGTTGCTGGTCGATCCTGATCCGTATTTATCCGCCCAGGCGGAGAAGACGCTTGAAAGGATTGCCGGCGAGGGTCGCTGAATCGCATCTCGTTTGGCGATTCGTGTCGTCGCTTGCCTCATCCAGAAGGCTTTTCGCAACCTAGACACAGTCGAACGAGTTCAACGTCATTGCCAACCTGCAACTTTTCCAAAACACGCGCGCGATGTTTGGAAACGGTTTGGAATGAGATCCCGAATTCAATCGAAATCTGCTTCAGTGATCGCCCCTGGACCAACAGATCCATGACCTCGCGTTCGCGACTGGTCAACCGCGACACGGCCTCGGACAACGGGTCGCCATGAGACAAAGATTCGCGGGCACGCTTGTCGATCTGAATCGCTTCATTGATCCGGTCCAACAACACCTGATCCTTGACCGGCTTCTGCAAAAAATCGATGGCACCGGCCCGAATGGCGCGCACGCTCATCGGAATATCGCCATGGCCCGATACAAAGATGATCGGCGGAACATAGTCCCACTTCGACAATTCCGTCTGCAATTCCAATCCACTCATGCCGGGCATGCGGACGTCAAAAACCAGACATCCAGGAACCGACGGATCAAACTGATTTAAAAACTCCGACGGCCGATCAAAGGTCTGCACCCGCAGGTTCATGGATTCCACTAAGAATGCCAACGAATGTAGTGATCCCTGATCGTCATCGACAATCACCACGGTCGGTTCGGTCACGACGTCGCTCCTTGATGGATCGGCAATTCCCCGAATCCTTACACGCCCCAATATCCTCAGCAAACATTCGCCTTGGACCAACCTCCGCGAGGTTCAGACTGAAGATAAAATCCTGGAAAAGGGGCGGCAGATAAACACAGGGCGGTTCGTCCCCCGTATTTACTCCGCAGCCTTTAGCACCAACTATACCTTAGCGGCCAACCCCTCCTTTGTGGACACCCTGGCCGCCCGAAGGTCACGGTTTTCACCCAATTGTGTTCAAAATTCGCATGGATTTATGTGCATAGTGTGACTGATAATGCTTGCATCATTCAGTACGAAACTGTTCCTGTGGGTTTTTATTTCCCACAGGCGCACTGGCCTCTGCGGCTTGCCCCTCCGCAGAGGTTTTTTATTGCGCACTGATCGAACGCGGAGGCGACAAAGGCGGCCGATTGATCGCTGGCAGATCGCGGGCTACAACGTTGCGCCGGTGCGTTCGGAGCACCATTTTGCAGAATGTTTTCTCTTCCCCACGGAATCGTTCACGATGAAACGTGACATGGTGCTTGTTCGCAAACTTTTGGATTTTGTCGAAGCCAAAGGGGCGCGTCTGTTCAAAGGGTCCATTCAAATCGAAGGCTACGAGCGGGAACAAATCACGCTGCACCTGTTCTTGCTTGCCGACGCCGGCTTTATCGAACTCGGCCAAGACACGCTTGCCGACAAAGGGCCGCTCGTACTGACCTGGAAGGGCTGTGACTATCTGGATGAGCTGAAGGCAAAAGATCGCGCCGGTTGAGGCCGATGTGGTGGTTGGATCGGCTCAAACCTGGTTCCCTTGCCATCAACGCTGCAAGTAACGAACGATTGCTTGCAGCTGCTGGACGTTGAGCGTCGTTTCAAATCCTTCCGGCATCAGGGACGTTCCGGTGCTTCTGATCCGCTCGATCTGATCACGGCGAATGGTGGTTCGTTTTCCGTCGGCGTGTGCGATCGTCAAACTGCCACCGACTTCAGATTCGATCACGCCGGCCAATGTGCGGCCTTCGTCGGTTTGTATCACGTAGCTTTGGTACTTGGGTTCGACGGCGCGATTCGGATCCAGAATCGCTTCCACAAGAGCCGCGTCGCTGCGATTGGTCAGGTTGTCCAGACTGGCACCGATCGCCACACCGCCGGGGGCCGGCGAATGACACACGCCGCAATGTTTCTCAAACAGCGCGCGTCCGAGCTCAAGTTCCTGTGTCGCCGCAACGTCAGCCGCTGTTTTGCGTGAGGAGAACTTGGCCAGGTAGTCGCGAACGATTTCGCCACGTTCTTTTGAACCACCACTCTGAAAAAGCCGTTGGGCCATCACCCGCATCGAGCGACTTCCGGATTGGAGTAGCTGTTCGCGTGCAGCCAACGAGATCTCATTCGTGCCGATCCGATTGTCTTGCAACGCTTCAAGCAGCCGTTCGGTCGCTTGCCGACTCGCAAGCAATTCAGACACCAGATGGTCGCGAACGGAGATCGAAAAGGACGGCCAGCGATCCATCACTGATTTCAATGTGTCAGGATCGTTTTGCCGCACCAGTCCCGTGACGGCTTCGCATTGGACCGCAGCCGGGGTCGCCGGATCGAGCAAGGACAGCAAGACCGCGGTCCCCGAATTGTCGGCATCGAGATTCAGACCGATCAAGCTGACGGCACGACAACGCATCGACTCGGCTTGATCAACGTCGGCGGCCACACGCTCGGCTTGTTGCTGAAGCGGACGAACCACACTCGCCAGACCGGCACGGCTCTCTTCGGAACGCCCCATCGCGGTCAGAAAACACTCAGCCAGACGAAGCTGTGTTTCAAAACCCAAATGGGGCGAATCCAATCGCGACGCCGCCAAGGATTCGATCGGTTTGCCCTGCTGCTTGGCGGTTGATAAGGCGCTGCCCAACAGTCCGATGCGTTGCTCGGTCAACTGCTCGGGTTGCAGCGACGCTTGGCGAACAATCGCATCGGCGATCGCGGTCGCGTGGGCGCTCGCGGAACTTGCAACGGCATCGGCCAGCCATCGATCAAGATCCGGCCGCGTCGCAATTTTGGCCAGCAGTTCGCCGGCCACTGCTGAATTCGACTCCCCGAGCGCAATCGCTGCCTGGAGTGTTACCGAAGCGTCATCGTGCGTGGTGAGCGCGGCGAGCCGGTCGAGCACGGTGGTCGATCCCGCAAGACGCCGGCCGCTCAACCGCGCCGCGATGATCAGAACCCCGGGGTGGGAATCTGTCAACGCGTCGCCCAACGTCCGATCGTCCAAAGCCCCCACGGTGTCCAGGATGGATAACGCGTGCAACCGGGCAAACGGACTCGTATCGCCCGTCGCCATCGACGTCAATGTGGACAGAATCGCGGTGGTGTCACGATGCAACAAAGTCCGCTGCGCTTGATCGCGCAATGGTCCCACCGGTGATCGCAGCATTTCCACCAAGGCTTCGTCGGGCTGGTTTCGCAACACGGGAATCGATGCGGGATTGATGCCCTTCGGCCGCACTCGATAGATGCGACCGAGCTGCTCCCCGGAGCGCAGGTCCAATCGTTCCTGCCAAGCATCGGGGATCCACTCGGGATGTTCGATGACCTCACGATACATGTCGACGATGTACAACATGCCGTCGGGACCGATCGCAGCACGGACGGGACGAAACCACGGATCGGTCGACGCCAAGAATTCTCGATCGGATTCCGATTCCAAGCGGCGAGCTTGGAACGTTGCGCCGGTGGGCACCAGCGCCGCACGGTGCACCAGGTTGTGAACCGGCTCGCACACAAACGCGACCGCGAGTTCGTTGTCGCCAAAATGTGGCGAGCGTGCAACGATACTGCTGCAGGCCGACGTAAACCGATTGGCGGCGAACAAATCATTGAACCGTTCGGAGGCCGACGTCAGCGGAAAGACGGGCGGGGCGAGCGCAGGCGTGAACAACTGTTGTTTGTTGCTCGCGTAGGAAACGGCAGCGTTGCGTTTGAGGTCTCGTTCCTCGATAGGAAAGTGATACATCGGCAATGAATTGTTGTTGCCGAACCAGCGGCCGAAACTGTCACGGCTGCGGACGAATTGAGTTCGCCCGCTGGTCACGCCGATTCGCCCACTGTCCGGCCAGATTTGGACATCATGGCCGGACGCATCGATCGTCTGACCAGTCCTGACGCTTTGGATCTCCCCCAAGTTATCTCCGGCCGCCAAATGGAGCGAGTGATCCAGTCCGTATGTGAACCCGTTGATGCGGTGTTGTGGGTTGGCCAAGCGGAATCCGCTGTAGATGGTCTGCACATCGTCGGCGTGACCGTCACCGGTGGTATCCCGCGCGAACAAGATGTCCGGTGCCGCGGAGATCAGCACGCCGTCTTTCCAGGGCTGGACGCCGGTTGGAAACGGCAGCCCGTCAAGGAACGTGGTCGCCTGGTCAAACGTCCCATCGCCATCGATGTCGATCAACGACTTGACGCGTCCCCCGTTGCTGCCCTCGGGATAGTCTCCCATTTCGACGACCCACAGGTTTCCATCGTCACCGAAGGCGATGTTGACCGGATCCTGGACCAACGGTTCTGCCGCAACCAGTTCGACATGAAACGCGTCGGCGACGTGAATCGATTGCAGCGCATTGGCGGGGCCGAGCGGTTTCGGTCGTCCGCTGTTGTTGACGACCTCTTCGACGCGTCGAATCAGCAGGTCTTCCGAGCCGGACGCCCAAGGTCCCGGCAGGCCGTAATAGATTCCCGATCGATCGTACTCGTACCCTCCTTCGCCGCGCATCCGCTCGCTGGCGATGTAGCCCAGCACATCGTTGCTGTAGGCAGAAACCCACAGGTCGGAATCATTTAACGTTCGTTTCAGCCTGAGCGCGTAGTCGACCACGACCTCGCCACCTAGGAAGATCATGGTCAGCTGGTCACCGAATTTCCAGGATTGGATCGGCACGGGGTACGTCGCCGGCAACCGCCCTTTCTCTTTCAAAACCTGGAGCATGCGTTCGGCGTGCCGGCGGGTTTGGGGATTTGATTCACCCAACCGCGATTCGAGTTCTTCTTTGGTGGGCAGATCAAACGACAACGCGGCATAGTCGAATCGTGCCTGGACTGTTGCGTCGACCGGTGACAAATCCGATCGCGCGATCCGCCCGACTTCCGCAGCCAGGGTCTGCCCATGCATTTCCGCCATCTGCACGGTGCCTCGAGGATTCGGATTGGCGTCGGCACCACACCCGATCGTGCACAGCGCGACCGCCTCGGGAAACGAAGCTTCGAGTTGCGTGGCGGCATAGCCGGCCCAGTCGGCGTTGATCTTGTAGTAATCGCCTCCGACAGTCGTACAGTGACAGGCGTAGTTGAAGATCAATCCCCGAACCATTCCCTCGGGTGAGGTGATCCTCAACACGGGCACGGAGTGATCGAACGGCCCATCCGACTGCACTCCGAAGCCGCTCCATTTGCCATCGGTCAGGACCCGACGGTTGGCCGCAAACCCAGCCCGCCCGACACCATAGGCCAGTTGTGCCGGTTGCAAATGGTCCCTCGCTGCGGCGACCGACGCGATGATTGCGGCATCCAGCCGTTCAACATACCGGCGTGCTGCGTCAGCTTCCGGTTGTGAAAGCGGCGTGGAAAAGATGTTTGACAGCTGCCCGCCCAAATCGGGGCCGCTGTGGGTGTGCGTGCTGCAAAAGACGAGGCGCTGGCGAGGGATTGCGTGTTTGGATTCGATTTCAGAAGCCAACCGTCGGGTATGGGCGCCAGAGAGTCCGATGTTGTCGATGCTGAGCAAGACCAACGGGGCGTCCTGCGAATCCGCGGTTGACGATTGCAGGCACACCGCGCGGACGAACAAGGGCGTGTCGATCCCTTCGCTGGGATGATCACGATTGCCGTAGCCGGACATCCGCAACGGCTCGGTCGGCGTCACGTCCAGTTTGGCAAACCCGGCCTGCCACGTCGTCGCCGCCGGGCAGTCCGTCGCGTAATGCAACGCCAATTCGGCGATAAAAATGCCCCACAGTAGACATCGCAATGATTTCATTGGTTTTGCTTTTTTCGTCCAAGAATCATGAAAGAGAGCCTGCCATCTTAGCCGACGTCGCAGGTTTGATTGGCATCGGGCGGGCAGACTCGCTAGACTTTTCGTTTGCATTCCCGCCACCCGGGCCGCCGACGCAGTCACCGCACATGAATGATCCATCAGCAGGCAACGATCCGGTCAATCCTTACGCGCCGACCGCGCATCCGTCGCAGACCGACGCGTTTGTCGATCACAACGCGCCGCCCGAATTGGCCAGTCGCCTCTCCCGTCTGGGTGCCGTGATCGTCGACGGGTTTCTGATGATGTTCATCATTTTCCCGCTGCAGATCGTGACGGACTTCATCGGCCGGGCCGCGACGGGGGAGGTCAGCGTATTGGAGCAACTGGCGATGTCGTTGGCCGGCATGCTGGTGTATCTGTTGCTGAACGGGTACCTGCTGGCAACGCGGGGACAATCGATCGGCAAACTGGCTGCGGGCATTCGGATCGTGGATGCCAAGACAAATGAATTGATCTCGTTCATGCGGATCTACGTCTATCGCTACCTCTGGACCGTCCCCTTCACCATCGCCGTCCTGTTGATCCCCGGCTACACCGACGACCAATTGGTCAATTTGGTTTTCCTGTTTGACGCGATCCTGATTTTTCGATCCGACAAACGTTGCCTGCACGATTTGATCGCGGGGTCAAAAGTGGTCAAGGTGGTCCGGGCATGAGCGCTCTGCCTGGTTATTTCTTGCCTTCACTTGCCAAGCATTGAACAGCACGGTCGAATGGATCCGGCGCGAGCGTTGTCAGTTGTTCAAGGCACCCCGCACCGCGTCCATGTTCCCCTGCAGCGAGACGGCACACTGGAACCGATCATCGAAATCGACAACGTCTCCAAACGATACGGGGACATCGAAGCGTTGCGGGATGTGTCGCTGCGCATTCCCCCGGGCGTGACAGGGCTGCTGGGCCCGAACGGATCGGGCAAAAGCACGCTGATCAAAGCGCTGTTGGGGTTGCTGCACACCCAAGCCGGCAACGGACGCGTGCTGGATTACAAATGGCCGCGCGAGACCAAAGCGATTCGCGATTCGATCGGCTACTTGCCCGAAGACGATTGCTACATCGCGGGGCTGGAAGGCATCGAATCGGTTTCCTTGATGGCACAGCTGTCGGGATTGCCTGGTCGAGAGGGTCTGCGGCGCAGTCACGAGATGATGGATTTTTGCGGATTCGGCGAAGAACGCTACCGGGAGGTCGAATCGTATTCCACCGGGATGCGTCAGAAGCTGAAATTCGCTCAGGCGTTGGTCCACGATCCGCCGCTGTTGATTCTGGATGAACCGACGACGGGTTTGGATCCCGATCAACGCGTCGCCATGTTGCGGCGGATTCGCAACCTGTCGACGCGTCACGGCAAGTCGATCATCTTGTCGACGCACATTCTGCCGGACGTCCGATCGGTTTGCGACCATGTGGTGATCTTGGTGCAGGGGACCGTCCGCGTGATCGACACGTTGGAGAACTTGAGCCGTCCGATCGAACCGACGATGCACGTCTCGGTCATCGGTGATCACGCCGCGTTTGCCCGTCGCGTCGTGTCGGAAGGGCATCGTGTGGAGTGGCAAGCGAAATCGGGAACACTTCGCATCAGCGGGATCCAACCCGAGCAAACGCCATTGTTGTGGCATTGGGCGGCGGAATGTGACACGGCGATCGGACGGTTGGAACCGGCCGTCAACTCACTGGAGCAGATCTTCATCGACGTTGCCTCGGGAACGATGACGGCGGGCATTTCGGCGACAGCAGGAGCTTCAGCAGACCGAACCGTTCAGACTGCGGAGGCCCGTCGTGCCAGTCCATGATTTGGGGTACCGCAATTGGTCCGGGGCCCGTGCCGACCAACTGCTCCGTCCACTGGTGATCGCCCGTGGCGGGGTGGCGTTGATCTTGAAGCGGCGTTGGCTGCGGATCCTGCTGGTGTTGGCCTGGCTTCCGGTGATGTTGCCGGCAGTGGGGATTTTTGCGTTCGAGTTTTCGTCGACCGAACCGGACATGCAAGAATTGATCGTCAACGTGGTGCGTCGCCCGCTTGCGCGCCCCGATTTGGCGGCAATGATCCTGGACGACATGGACGCGGCCCGGCATGAAGTCTGGTCGACGATGATCCTGGCCTATTTCCGGTATCCCCAGCTGTTCACGATGGTCGGATTGGTCGGTCTGATCGCTCCCCTGTTGGTCTCCTATGACCTCCGCACCAAAGCCTACTTGATGTACTTTTCGCGGCCGCTGTCGCCGACGCAATATATCGTCGGCAAATCGGCGGTGATCTGGTTTTTCCTGGCGGCGGTGACCACGGTACCGGCGTTGTTGTTGTACGTCTTGGGCGTGTTGCTCTCGCCGGACCTGTCGGTGATTTCGCAAACCTGGGACATCCCGCTGCGAATCTTGGCCGCCTCGGTCGTCTTGGTGCTGCCGACGACGACGTTGGCCGTCGTGTATTCGTCGCTGACGGCGGAGAGTCGTTATGCGACGTTTGCCTGGTTCGCCACCTGGGCGATGGGGTTTGTGGCCTATCAATTCTTGACGTTCACGACCGCGGCGATGTCCGGCCGGCGCCCCCCTCGCCGCCGCCGCGGGCCGATCAACTGGGAAGAGTACGGCGTGGATCTGGATCGCTGGCGACTCCTGTCTCCCTACCATACGCTGGGCAAAGTTGAATCCTGGGTGTTCGGACTGGACACCACATCGGCAAGCGTGTTGCCAGCCATCGGCGTCCTGGTGGGAATCACGGTGATCGGATTTTGGATCGTGCACCGACGGATCGTCGCGAGGCTGAGTATTTGAGCGATGATCGAATTGAATCAAGTCACCAAGATGTACGGGAACGTCGTTGGCGTCAACGATTTGAAAGTCAATTTGGAATCGGGAGCCTACGGTCTGATCGGTCCCAATGGTTCGGGGAAGACGACACTGATCAATCTGTTGATCGGCCACTTTCGTCCCACCTTGGGAACCGTGCGCGTCTTTGGAAAGAACCCGATTCGACACCGAACCATTCTGCGCGACATCGGCCTCTGTCCGGCCTCGGACGTCTTGTACCCCAACGTGTCCGCCTATGAATGGGTCAAGTACCTTGTTCGCTTGCACGGCATCAGCCGCCGCGAAAGCCGCGTGCTGGCTGAACAGGCGTTGGAGATCGTGGGCATGAGCGACGCGATGCACCGCCCGATGGGAACCTATTCGCTGGGGATGCGACAGCGCACCAAGATCGCCCAAGCGATCGCGCACCAACCGAGTCTGTTGATCCTGGACGAACCCTACAACGGACTGGATCCGGTCGGCCGAGCCGACATGACCGCGGTCCTGAAGGCGTGGACCGGCCAGGGACGCGGATTATTGTTCGCCAGCCACGTGCTGCAAGAGATCGAAGCGGTCACCTCCTCATTCCTGTTGATCTACGGCGGACGTTTGTTGGCAAACGGGACAGCCGATGAAATCGAATCGATCCTGGCCGATACGCCGCAACAGGTCCGCGTGATCGGCCCGGACGCCGCTCGGCTGGTGCGTCACCTGGCAGACGTTCCATGGGTCGATTCGCTTTCGTTGTCGGCCGGTCGGACGGAATTGAAGGTCTCGCTGCGGGATCCCGGCGCGTTCTATCGACAGTTGCCACATTGGATCCGCAGCGAAAGCCTGTCGATCGAGCGTTTGCAGGCTTCCAATGGCAATCTGGAGGCGTTGTTCGAATCGCTGTTAAAGCACCACCGGGGAGAAACGCCTTGAACAAGCTGACTCTGCCGATCGAAGTGATGCTGTTCGAGCTTCGCCGCTCGCGAACGCTCGGGCGAATCGCGATTTGGTTTCTGCTGGTCGCATTTCCGGTGGCGATCGTCACGGCGGTTCATTTGATCACACAGTACGAACGGGGTGATGAATACGTCGCGGATGAGTTCATCGAGCCGTTGGGGATGGCGATGTACTTTTTGATCCCCGAAGTCAGTTGCTTACTGGGCTTGCTGTTGTGGGCGACACCGGCGATCAGCACGGAGATTGAAGGGCAAACCTGGGTCTATTTGACGCTGCGGTCGTCGGGCCGCAGGATGGTGCTGGTGGGCAAGTACATGACGTCGGTCGTCTGGACGCTTTCGGCTTCACTTGCCGCGGTGGCGTTGTGCACGTTGGTGGTGGGGCCGACGATCGGATCCGAATTGTGGTGGGTGCTCACGAAACTGGTGGTGTTGTCGTGTTTCGTCCACGCCGCGTTGTATCTGCTGATCGGCACACTGTTTTACCGCCGTACGATGGTCGCCGCGGTGGCGTACACTGTGGTTGTGGAGTACGTCGTCGCGTTCATCCCGGCATTGGTGAACAAGTTCACGATCAACTATCGTCTGCGCGGCCTGTTGGCCGATTGGATGCAATGGGAGGACGCCCGCAGCCAAGCGGAGAACGTCTTTGGTAACGAACCGGCAGCAACCCACCTGCAGCTGCTCGGTGTGATGGTCGTCCTGTTCCTCGGACTCGCTCTCTATCGAGTCGAACACACCGAATACCCGACTCAGCAAGAGGCCTGATTGCGGCGAAGACCGTCAGGAGTTTTTTAACCGTACGTTCCAGCTACACTGACCGGACTATCCATTCGAACTCATTCCCGTTGGACCTGAAGCTCATGCGACGTCTCCTTGGATTGATCTTCGCCTGCACCTTCATCGGGCAGGCGTTCGCGGAAACCGGTGATCCTCAAATCCGAACGGATCACCCCTGGTACCCCGGCGAGCTGGCGATATCAACCTTCGATCGGTTGTTCCAGACCCAGGCCGAGGTCTACCGGCGTGTCACAGGACGCCCCGTTGAGACGGACGAGGACCAGGCACTGGCGTCTTGGCTGTGGCGAAACACGCACTATTGGCACGCCGAGGCAGGCCGCCGCGACCTTTGGGGGGATGGATTTGAATCGCAACACGATCTTCGGCTGCGCGAGTACTGGAATGGGCTGTTCGGATTCGGCTTTGGACTTTGCGGAACCACTCATTCTCAGTGGACGGCCGAGTTTGAACATCGTCTGGGGCACGGACGAGCCCGCGGAGTCGGGGCGTCGGCACACAACGCATTCGAAGTTTTTCTTACCGGTGGAGCATATCGCGATGGGCGCTGGGCGCTGGTGGATCACGACTTATCGACGGTTATCTTTGATCCCAGCGGCACGCGGTTGATGGGGCTGGGTGAAATCCAAGCAGAAGTGGACCGGTTGATTGATCGGAATTATTTGCCCCAGCGGCAGCGAGGCTGGCTGGTTTGCGGGCTGCATCCGGACGACGGAAATTCGTATCGACGGTACGCCGTCGCGGAGTACTTGGCCGGTTACGCGGGGCCTCCACCGATGATTGCTCTGCGGCGAGGCGAATCGTTTCGGCGGTACTTTCAGCCCGGCCTGGAAGACGGCAAAACCTTCGTCTTCTGGGGACGCAACTACAACGCCGACGGAATTCCCGGTCCGCATCGCTCGCGTACCTGGGTCAACCAACCCGACCTGATGCACGGTTCAACCAGCGGGACAGCGCACCGTGACGGACAGGTCCGCTACGCCAACGTGGTGTCGATTTACCGTCCCGATTTTTCCACCGTCGACTACCGCGAGGGGATCGTTCAGGAAAGTGCGGACGAGCTCGTATTCGAATTCCAGACCCCGTATGTGATCGGCGCATCGCCACCCAGTGACGATGCCTGGGGGATTTACCAGCCGGGCTGTACGGGCGGACTCGTGCTCCGCGGCAACCTCGATTGCCCGGTCGCAGTCTCTTGCGACGCCGGTCGGACCTGGTCAACCGAGCATACCTTTGTCGACGGATTGGATCTGACCGATCTGGTCAAAGGCCGCTCGAACTATTGGGTACGCTTCGCAGCGGACCGCAGCGACTTGCTCGACTCCGGTTTGGAGATCCGCACCGTCTGTCAGGCGAACGTTGCCGTGTTGCCTCGATTGAAGGACAACGGAACAACCGTGAGCTTCGCATCGAGCGGTCGCAGGGTGCGCTCACTCGGTCCGGAAATCGACTTGGCAAAATCCTTCGTCGCCGAAGGAGGTTTTGGTGAAACCACAGTCTCACTCGAAGTCCGCAGCGATCGCCCTGTCGTCCAGGTCTATGCGGCAGCCCACGTCGCATCGGGCAGCCCCCCAGACCCAACCGTTCGCTATCAGATCGATTTTAGCGTCGACGGCGGCAAACAGTTTCAACCGATCGTCAAGGACTGGACCGTTCCGCGACGCGGCAACGAGCCGAGTGATTTTTGGTCCCAGAGTTTTTGTTATGGATCGGCCGATGTGTCGGATCCGGCACGCAACCTACAAATTCGATTCCATAACAGCGGAGGCAAACGGTACCTTCGCGCCGAAGCTCATCTGATCGAAAAGACGAATTCCGACGATCCGGTGCGGGTGACGTACGACTGGGTCGATTCGTCGGGTGGTCACCAACAGTCACACGTGTTTGAAGGCGTGGGGACGTGGAAACTGGACACGGCACAGGAGGTTCGTACACGCTGGGTCGAATTCGCGACCGTCCCGTGAACGCTGACCGTTTGTCGCATCGCCGGAGAAGACGTCCGAAGAGCTGAACGGGTTTTTGAACCGTCAAAGTTTTTTCTCATTTTGCTGTCGGGCAGTCGCGAGAAACAGCGGTTGCTAGATTAGCGGGACAGCGCCGCGATGAGGTAGCGACGCTCGATGCGAGCGTGGAAAACGCCGGAAACCCGCCCTCTGGCGCACTTAGCTACCCAAATTTAAATCGAGAAAAACGTCATCAGGAATTGCTCGAAGCCGATGAATGTTCGCCAGAAAAAACTGCCTCTTTCTGCCCTGGAACGGATCGACGATCGCTGCGCCGATTTCGAACGCCGATGGCAATCCGACCAGCCACCGACGATCGAATCGGTGCTCGCGGACAACGTTCCCGACGAAGAACAAGAGTTGCTGCTGGCAGAACTGGTCGTGCTGGAAATCGACTATCGGCGACGTCGTGGCGACAGTCCGACGAAACAGGAATACCTAGATCGATTCCCTGCTCATGCCGGTGCCATCCACGACGCACTGGATGACGACGACAAACCAAACGCTCCGTTCGCACCGCCGACCGTGGCGCGTTTGTCTGAGCTCTTTCCGACACTGGAGATCATCGAGCTGCTTGGTGCCGGGGGAATGGGGGCTGTCTACAAGGCACGCCAGGAAGGTCTGGATCGCTTGGTCGCCCTGAAGATTTTGCCGGAAGAATTCGCCCATGACGTGAAGTTCGCGCTCCGGTTCACTCGCGAAGCCCGCACGCTGGCAAAGCTGAACCATCCCAACATCGTCTCGGTATTCGAATTCGGAAAGGTCCAAGACACGTTTTACTTTTTGATGGAGTTTGTGGACGGACCGACGCTTCGCGACGTCGTCCGCGCCGGGCAGTTGTCTCCCGAGCACGCGCTTTCGATCGTGCCGCATCTATGCGACGCGTTGCAGTTTGCCCACGACAAGGGCGTGATCCACCGCGACATCAAGCCGGAAAACATCCTGATGGCGAAAGATGGTTCGGTGAAGATCGCCGACTTCGGTCTGTCGCGGATCCTGGGCAGTGAAAACCAGCCGACGGAGCTGACCGGGACGCATCAGGTCATGGGGACGCCGCGGTACATGGCCCCGGAACAATTCGAAGGGGCTCGCGGTGTGGACCACCGGGCCGACATCTATTCATTGGGCGTCGTCTTTTATGAGATGCTGACCGGTGAGTTACCGATCGGACGGTTCGCGGTACCGTCACGCAAGGTCGCGATCGATGTGCGGCTGGACGACGTGGTCCTGCGGACGCTTGAAAAGGAACCGCAGCGTCGGTACCAACGTGCGAGCCAGATTAAGTCGGATATCCAAAGCATTGCGTCGACGGACAACCCGGCATTCGCCCCCACCATGGTCCACGGTGACGTCGGCGATGTCAGCGGGCCGGCCGAAAACACGCCGACGATGGCGCCGACGATCACGCCGTCGACGGCTAGCTTGGAACAGCAGGAACTGGCCGGCCGGCTGTTGTTGACGCGGCGTGACTTGATGGACCGCATCCGAACGTCTCTGCGGCCGCTGTTTCGCGGGCAGGTGATTCAGATTTTGGTCGGGGTAGGCATCATCGTCTTGGGAGCTCAATGCTGGGCCCGCAACACCAGCCTGATGCCTCAAGTGGTTTGCGGAGCGATTCTGCACGTTTATGGGATTTTGGTGATCGCCGCCGCGGCTGCGGTCTGCACCCGAATCAACCGAATCGACTATTCAAAGCCCATTGACCAGGTCCGCAGCAAGATTGACGCGGTTAAAGGCATCTATTTGAAAGTCGCCCCACTGATCGGTTTCCCATGGTGGCTGATGTGGATTCCGGCGACGGTTGCGATCGGATTCGATGTCGTCCTGCATCCCAATTCATTGATTCCATCGATCGTGCTCGGGGTGGTCGGCTTGGCCATCTCGTGTTGGTTGTATGTGCGAGTCCAGCGTCGCGACCGGCCATCGGCCCAGGCATGGCGAGAACGTTTTGCCGGGAACAGCATTGCCAATGCGTATTTAGTTCTTCACGAGATCGAACAGGCTCAGATTCGCTGACGCGAGTCGCCAGCCGAGCCGAAAACGTCGCAACCTTCGCCAGAAGGTCGGTCCCTAACGTTTCCCACTCACTAACCAGGAGTCAGTCATCAGCACTTCATTGGAAACCATCGTCAGTGAAAGACCACTGGAGGGCGGGTCAGAAACGGCGACATTGAACGCGACAGAGTCGGTTCAGCCGACCATCGACCGGCGTCACGACTTAGACGCGTTGCGGGCGATCGCAATGTTGTTGGGGATCGTCCTGCACGCCGCGCTTTCGTTCGCGCCGATCCCGTGGACGGTCAACGACTCCCAGCAAAGTGAAGTCTATTCGGTGTTGTTCGCGGCGATCCATGGCTTTCGCATGCCGCTGTTCTTCATGTTGAGTGGTTTTTTCACGGCGATGCTGTGGCGAAAACGCGGACTTGGGGGGCTGATCAAACAACGACTGAAACGCATCGCCCTGCCGCTGGGGATTGGGTGCCTGACCATCGTGCCGGCGATGTGGGCGGTCAGCTATTTCGTCAGTCGTCCGTCGGCGGCGGGCGCGGAAAACGCCGTCGTCTGGGAAGCCGTCGTCGCGGGCGATACCCAGCGCGTTCGCACGGCGATCGGGGCGGATGAGATTGATGCGCAGGCGGTCAGCCCGGACGGCGCGTCGCTGTTGACCGTCGCCGTCTTCCTGGGACACACGGAAATGGTCGAGATGCTGTTAGACGAGGGAGCGGACGTCCAGCAGCGAAACGGCGATCAGGGGACGGCGCTGCACAGTGCGGCGTTCATCGGCCGCGCCGAGGAGGCCGCGATGCTGCTGCGTGCCGGAGCGGATGCCGATGCGATGGACGCCCGCGGCCAAACCCCAAAAGATCTGTTGAAGATTGATTTTGGCACGACAAACTTCATCGCGACGTCATTCGGACTCTCGCTTGACGAAGCGGCACTCAAAGCCGGCCGCGCGAAGATCGCGAAACAGCTTGGCACCGAGGACTACCTAGGGTCGGATTCCGGAGGTTCGGAAAACTCCGCCTGGCAAATGCTTGAAGGGCTACTGTTTCAGATGCCCGTGTTCATGCACCTGTGGTTCCTCTGGTTCCTCTGTTGGCTGGTCGCGGCGTTTGTGGTTTACGCATCCCTGGCCGACGTGTTGAAAGTGCGCAAGGTGCCTGCGTTTCTGGTGAGTTCGCCGGCCAGTTTGCTGTGGCTGATTCCGCTGACCATGGTGCCTTTCGCGTTCATGAATCCAGCGATCTTCGGCCCGGATCCGTCGATCGGACTGCTGCCCATTCCGAGTGTGTTGGTGTTCTATGCCGTGTTCTTTTTCTTCGGCGCACTTTACTTTGACATGGACGACCACGAGGGGCGACTGGGACGCGGCTGGTTGATCATTTTGCCGATCGCGCTGCTGGTTGTTTTTCCGATCGGGCTGGATTTGGTCTCGGGCAGCTTCGGGATCGTGCCCCAACTGAACGACCCGGCGTTGAATTCACTTGCAGCCAACTTCCTGCAGGCCCTGTTTGCATGGCTGATGACGTTCGGATCGATCGGCGTGTGCCGGCGACTCCTATCACGTGAAAGCAAGACGATGCGTTACATCTCGGACTCGTCGTACTGGTTGTATTTGATTCACCTGCCACTGGTCCTACTGGCTCAGTGGTACGTTCGCGATCTTTCCGCGCCCGCCATCGTCAAGCTCGTGGCGATCTGCATCGTTGTCTCCGCAGTGTTGTTGGTGACCTACCAGTACGCAGTTCGTTACACCGTGATCGGCCGAACTCTGAACGGCCCGCGGGCGAGGACGACTTAGGCGGCCTGTTGGCATCAGGCGGATTTGCGTGGGGCAAAACGATGGGGGCAAAACGATCATAGCCAAGTATTGTGTTGCCCCATCGTACTGCTGTTCCTGCGAGGATAACGCAGTTCTGGTGCAGTGGGACCAATATAGGACACAGGGGACTTATGGGTCGCCGATGTCCTGTTGGTCCCATCGATTGTGGCCCGCTTCTCCGTAGCTGCTAAAATTGATCAAGTCTTCGAAAAACATCTCGGCCGACCGATCAGGGGAACCGACCATGAGTTATCAGGACATCCTGTTGAAGGTAGAAGCTGGCGTGGCAACGATCACGATCAATCGGCCACAGGTATACAACGCGTTTCGAGGCGAAACCTGTGAGGAGCTGATCGACGCGCTCAGGCGTGTCGCGTGGGATGATTCGATCGGCGTGATTGTTTTGACCGGCGCCGGTGAAAAGGCGTTCTGCACCGGCGGTGACCAATCCGCGCATGAAGGCCAGTTCAAGGGCCGCGGAACGATCGGATTGCCGCTGGAGGAATTGCAGGCGGCCATCCGTGATGCCCCCAAGCCCGTGATCGCCAGGGTTCAAGGTTATGCGATCGGTGGCGGCAACGTCCTGGCACTGCTGTGCGACCTGACGATTGCGGGGGAATCCGCGGTCTTTGGACAGGTCGGTCCGAAGGTTGGCTCGGTCGACCCTGGGTTTGGGACCGCCTACATGGCACGCGTGATCGGCGAAAAGCGTGCCCGGGAGGTGTGGTTTTTGTGCCGTCAGTATTCGGGTGCCGAAGCGGTCCGCATGGGACTGGCAAATGTCGTTGTGCCCGACGCCGAATTGGACGACGAAGTGCAACGTTGGTGTTTGGAAATCTTGGAAAAAAGTCCCACGGCACTGGCCATTGCCAAAGGCTCCTTCAATGCCGACACCGCACACATCGGCGGCCTTTCAGCGATGGGCATGCGGGCGGTCAAACTGTTTTATGAAACCGACGAATCACAAGAAGGCGTGCGGGCGTTCAAAGACAAACGCAAGCCGGACTTCGGCAAGTATCGAAGCTAGATCGGATGCGTCGGATTGACGCGCGGAGTTCCGAAAGACCACCACAGAGGGTATAATTGTACACCATGCGACTGATTCGGAAAATCACCACTTGGAATTGGGTGAGTTTCCGCAAGTCCTACGATCGAGGTCGAATGCGATGCTGGCCATCCAATCCCGGTCCGGAGCTGCAAGGCATGGCGCCGATGCGATACGGTTCCGTACGCATTTCTGGGGTTTGGTGGGGATGTGGACCACGGCGGCGGCCTGTTCGCTGGCATGGAATCTTCGCGAACAGCGACAGAACATCTATGAAATCGGCCGCAACAATGCGGAAACGGCCTACGAGAAAGATCTCCTGTACCGTCGCTGGCTGGCCGAACACGGTGGTGTCTACGTTTGGGTGACCGACAAGACTCAGCCCAATGTTTACCTTTCCACCCGACCGCGCCGCGAGGTCGCCACGCCACAGGGAACGTTGACGCTGATCAATCCGGCCACCGCGACGCGTCAAGTCTTTGAAATGCAATCGGAAGTGTTGGGCGTGCGAAGCCACCTGACCAGCCTGCGCCCGATCAACCCTCTGAACGCGCCGGATCCTTGGGAGTCGGACGCGCTACAATTGTTGGAATCGGGCGACACCGAAGTGTGCAGTGTGGAACCGATGGGCGGCAAGAGCTACCTGCGATTGATGCGTCCGCTCGTGACCGAACGGCAGTGCTTGGAGTGTCACGTCGAACAGGGCTACAAGGTGGGCGATCTTCGCGGTGGCATCAGTGTCTCGGTGCCCATGCAACCGCTCTGGAATGCAGCCTGGATGGAGACCATCGCGGTGTGTACGGGGCACAGTTTACTGTGGCTGATCGGATTGTTGGGAATCGCACTGGGCACGCGGCGTCATCGCAAGGAGGTGGAAAGCCGTTTGGTTGCGGAACAGGAGCTGAGGGAGAAAGAGCTCCGCTTGACCACCTTCGCCGAACGGCATGCTCGCTTGAAAGCGGAGCGGGAAAACTTGGAAACGCAGGCCCAACTGCGAGTGGCAGGGACGATTCAGCAAAGGCTGCTGCCCGGTTCGGCGCCGGTGATTGCAGGGGTGGACCTTGCCGGGCTGTCGAAACCGGCCGAAGTCACCAGCGGCGACTTCTATGACTTCATCGCGATGCCCGACGGATGCCTGGGGATCGTCATCGCGGACGTCAGCGGCCATGGGACCGGCCCGGCACTCTTGGCAACCGAAACCTGTGCCTATCTCCGCGCACTAATGGAAACGCACACCGATGTCGGTGAAATCTTGACGCGTTTGAACAAGTTGTTGGCGTTGGACTTCGAAGACGGCTATTTTGCAACGCTGTTTCTGGGACGTTTCGATCCGACCGATCGGTGCTTCGTTTATGCCGGCGCCGGACATCAAAGCCATTTGTTGGACACCGACGGCACGTTTGTGACGCTGGAGTCCACGGGGTTGCCGCTGGGACTGTTCGACGACATGACCGCCGTGGTCTTGAAAATTGAATAGCCCTCGCCCGGTAGCCAATGCCGCTGCCGTTCGAATCACCCGAAACTGTGCAACCACGTAATTTGGCGAAGTAAGGAGTACTTAATAGGTTTGACAAACCATATACGGTTCATCGGTCCCTCAGTCCAATCAACGATCGTCGACGACACGTCGTCCGATACTTCGATTTGGAGCCACGTCCAAACTAAAGTTGAGCGATCGCGCACTGAGTCGGATACCGGCACGAGCATCACCGAGATCGTTGACGCAATCAGCCGCGACATCGATCCAATTGCACAATCCTTCGTTGACACTTGATCCATTCTTCGCCTGGATTCCTTCGGACAAATTCCCTGCAATCGCATGTCGCGAGTCGCAAATTTGCCCTCCGATTCTATTGGAAACAGCTAAGTCGCATGATGGATTCGACGAAAGTGATTGCTACAGCGTTCGCAAGAAACGCAATCCGAATTGGCCATAGTCTTGTCCGTCGACATCGCCATCTCCGTCGAAGTCAAAGATCGGGTCAAACCGTGGATCACCACTGGTTCGCAGGAAGGTGAGGCCGAACCGGCCGTAGTCCTGGCCATCGACGTCCCCATCTCCGTCGCTGTCACCAAAGAAGCGAAAGAAATGATCCACATAATCGGTACCGGCCCCCGACCCGCCGTCGAGCGGCAGACCTTCTGAAGAGACTTTGTCCGCATCGATGACCAGTTGGTAATGACCATCGAGCAGGCTACCAGCTATCGTCTGTTCCCCCCAAAACTCCAACTCCACCCTGGTGTTCCCATTGATGTCGCAATAGTGCTTGACGCGTGCGTCGACGCGACCACCAGCGGTTCCCAATTTCGTCACCGCGATCGCGTCTGAATCAATGTTGACCAATTTGTCAAATGTAACCGTGATTGTTCGGACGGACGAGCGTTGCCCGTTCGCATTGTCGATCTCAACAGACAGAACTTTAGCGGCACGGGGCAGGGCCCGCATCGTCGCTGACAACGTCAGTGGCCGCGGTTGAAAGTTGCCGTTGACTTGAAGGTCAATGAATCTCGCTCCGCCACCTTCCGGAAACGCTTGCAACTCGATACGAACCGAATCACCGGGGTAGATGACTTGCTTTTGTAACGGTCCGCCCGACAGCGAAACACCGTTGAAGGTCACATCAAATTCATCGATGTTTGAACCGGTCAGATGCAGCTCCTCAATGTCGGCAGGACCGGTACCGGTATTCTCAAGTGTGAACCAATGGAGTTCGCTGTTCTTGGAATCCGCCGTACGATTGTCAAAACGGACGTATCGGTCATCGCTGACACCACTTGAATCGGTGACAATCAACTCGGCAAACGTTTCAATCGTCACCTGCTGATCAACGTACGCAGCGATCGGCGGATTCACGCCATCGCGAATCACCGAGTAAACGTGATAGGTTCCCGATCGCAGGCCGTACGGTTGCCAATGATAGGACCGGTCCGTCTCGCCAAGATTGCGGGCAATTTCATATCCATCAAACCCATCACGATCAGCATCGAGATAAAAACTGACCAGAGCGTTTGAGTCTGGGTCCGTCAGCTGAAAACTCAGATTAATGGATCCGTCAGGCATCGTCGTCGGAGGATCGATTTGCAAGCTGGGGGGCGTATCGTCAACAAAGTAGGATGTCTGAAGGTTCAGGTCACCTCCGATAAAATCAATCTCCCACGTCCGCACGGAACTGGAATCCTGTTGGATCTCCAAGACGCGCACCGTTTCCCCGACAATTTTTGTGCTTAACGCGATGTCCGGATGATTGTCAAATTGGTTTTGAAGAATGACGGTTCCGTCGGGTTTGCGAATCCGCAGTTGGCGTGTACCGACAGGTGACTCGGATTGAATGACGACGGCTGTCCGGCCGGATAGGTTGGGCGCGGAATGCTTTGTTGCGAGATCAGCCGTGGATGCCACCGTTTCCTCCCGCATGCCAAGCCAATAGTCGAATGTGCCATCGAATCGAGCTTCGAATCCAAGATCGAACCATCCCACATCCGACGCCTCGACTCTCAAATATTCATTGCTCCGATTGTTCGTATCGTCGGTGACGTATAGCGTTGTGGTATAGACCGAAGGATCAAAGTCGACGAACGGGATGATCTGGGCGATGTCGACGACCAACTGATCTCTCAAACGCAGTTCGTCTCTATCGGAGGCACTATTCATCACGATTTGTGCCTCGCCGTGAATCACACCGCCAAGCAACTCGACAGTCCCCTCGATGACCGAACGCTGCTGCTCCGGATCGATGTTGACCGAACCAGCACCGTGTGCAAGTCGGAAAACCGGCGCATCATTGAATTCAGCAAGAACGAGACTAAATTCTGCCTCGGCATCGGAAAAGTCAATGAACCAGCGATCGTCGGCTTTGTAGATCTCAACCGTCAGTTCACCGCTAAGTTTCGCCAGTGCGACGCTCAAACTAAGGCTTCCCGTCCATCGTTCGAGTTGCTCGGGGAATTCGAGTTCAACCTCAGGAAGAAAAGTCAGTTCACCGATACCGGTAAGCCTAAGCTTTTCAGGGAGCTGACCTGGTTGGGGTTCAACGGAAAAGAAACGTGTCAAGTTTCCGACCTCAAGCCCAGCCTTGGAAAGGAACAGGCCGGACGTAAAGATCGGCCACGGTTTTTCGGGGGTGATCTCGACTCGTGCGGAATAGATTTGACTGGCTCGGAATTCAACCTCGCCGCGCAGATCGGCGAACGGAAAGTCGAATGTAACGCCGGCCTTCACACCATGTTGGGGCGTACGTTCGAGTTGCAACTTCTTTAGCGAAAACGGCAGGAAAGGCGCTTTGATCTCATCTATCACTAGTTTATCGAGCGTCGGATCGACGGGTTCGATGCCCAAGATTTGAGGAAGCGTCTGCCCAAAATTCGTTCGTGCAAACTCGGCGGTCCCTCGAAAAACCAGCATCGCGGGCTGGAATCGGCGTCCTGAAATGGACACTCCGGCCTCGTCAGCGGCTCCGAAGGCGATCTGTGCCGCCAGCAGAACTCCGTAGTATTCGTAACTGGTGTAGTGAAACCAGAAACTATTGAGCGACTCGATACTGAGATCGCCCGGGGTGACACCTGGATTACAGCGAACACTCCCCGAATTACACGCTTTCGAGTCCCCTTCGCGACTTCCGGCAACTGGCACTCGATCCAATTGGACCGGCAGGAGGTGTTTGTCGATCGGTGACAGGGTATTCATGAAATAGGACTCGACCCGTCCATCAATGAACCGATCTCCCGCCATCGAAACGAAATCGCCGTCGACAATATGGTGCACGACGGCCCCGACACGACGGCCGTCAAAGAGCTCCGCAAACTCCTTGTCGATCCCGGGAGAGTTGTAGGTTATGACCGACGCCAAACGGTTTGCCGGATCCAGTTGCAACCAATCGACAGCGAACCATTGGGCAAGTGCTCCTCCGAGTGAGTGCCCGATCAACTGCACCACGTTACCATGACCTTGCTGCTCAGTAAGCCAAGAGCGGATCGAACTTCGGTTATGGATATATTGGGAGTACCCGACGCCGTTCGGGTTGGTATCAACCGTCAACAATTCGACGTTGGAATCCGTGCCACGAAAGGCCAAGATCGGCTCGCTTTCCACACCCTGGGCCGTTCGCAAAACCAAACCGATCGCAAAGAACTCGCCGCTGCGGAACACCTTGTCAACCACATAGTCTCCGTAGCCGACTTGCGTTCCACACTCCAGGTCTTCGTAAGCGAGGTAACGAGCGACGATCTCCGGATGAATCGCTGGCTGTTCAATCCCTTGATCATCCGTGGAGAATACCGTGATGCGGGCGACGGCGGCGTCGACAATCGTGCTCCCTTGGTCATCGACGCTTGAGACTTGCAATCCGATGTAATGGACGCCGACAGAGAAGCCCAGCGAATCGAGCTCCGCCCATGTCTTGGTCAGCGTTTGTCCCGAACCGTCATCGTATTCCCCATCGTGATCCAAATCCCAATGGTACTGAGTGGCTTCGATTGAATCAGAGCCATCAAAAGTCGCCGATTGTCCGTATGCGATCGCTTGAGTGCTGATCACTGCCGTCACACCAACAACCCGGACGGGACTGTAAAAGTGGTAAAGCTCACCAATGGTGCTATTGGATGTTTGCAGACCTCGATACGTGGAGTAGATGTCTTCGCCAGGCTGGTAGACGATGCGTTCGTAGTCCGTGATTGCCCCCTGCCCATCGCGAGGATAATCATGATACTCCCGAACAGGTTCATTGGTTTCGGGGTCCAACCGGTCTGGTGGCGAGAGAAGACCGTTTCCGGTGACGGAGGTTCCAGCCAATTCGGCGACACCGCCGTAGATCCCACCACCTAATGTCCTCGCCGTATTTCCGCTCACACGACTTTCGACAAGCGTCCCGCCGCCATAGATTCCGCCGCCGAAATCACCGTCCGCCTCATTCCTCGACACGGTCGAATTGGTCGCATCGATTCCTCCATTGACGCCACCCCCGTTGCCTCCTGCCCTATTCCGAAGAATTTCCGAATACGAAGCCTCGACGCCGCTGGTCGAGTAGATCCCTCCGCCGTCGCCGCCAGCGACGTTGCCGACGACCTTCGATTCGGACAATTGGATCAGGGAACCGTAGACGCCTCCACCGCGAGCTCCCGATCGATTGTTCAACAACTCCGAACCATTCAGAACAACAACGTAACCCTCAATCCCCCCGCCATCGTTGACTGCTTCGTTGTACGCAACCAGGCTTTGGAACAACGTCACGTCTCCCCCGTTGATCGCACCTCCCGTTTTTCCACTTCGGTTATAGGAAAACTCACTCGTCTCAATTGTTGCGCTCCCATCGAACGCTCCGCCATCGCCGCCAGCGACGTTGCCGGTGAAGGTCGACTCAACAATGGTTGCAAAACCGAACACCGCACCGCCGCGTCCCTCGGCATGATTGTCGAAAAAAAGGCTTCGTTGAATCGCGAGGTCGCCAGCCATGGTCGCCCCGCCATGACCGGCTGCCAGGTTGTCGGCGAAATGCGAATCAATTGTCGTGACGGAGCGTGCCTCCACAGCTCCTCCGTTACCGCCGGACTCGTTACCGTCAAACCTCGACCGCTCGATATGGACTTCGTTTGCATTCACCGCGCCACCATCGGACGCAGACGTGTTGTTCGACAGGACCGACTCTTGGATCGTCAGATCGGTCGCGGAAATCGCGCCGCCCGCACCAAAATTCTTTGCTCGGTTTGACGTCACCACGGTTCCCGTCACCGTCATTCGTTCTCCATGAATCGCACCTCCGTCACCATTCGCGACGTTTCCAGACACATGAGAATCAATCAGATCGATGTCACGTCCCCAAATCGCACCTCCGGTCCCACCTGCTGTATTGTCTGAGATCGATGATCCAGATATCACAAAGGTCGCCGGTGCGGAGCCCGAAAATCGAGCAATTCCTCCTCCGTCTTCGGTGCTCTGATTCGAGTAAATCGTCGAGTCCCTAATGAGGATCGAATTTGAGATCACTCCGCCACCGTCGCCCGTCTTCGAATTGTTGCGCACGGTGCTGTCGGCCATGGTCAATGATGTTTTTGCGACGATCCCACCACCCTCTGTGTTGTCAGCGATGGTCGAGCCGGTGATCGTGACGACGTCTCCAAAAACTCCTCCCCCGATGTTTCCACTGATCCGCGAATCTGAAGCATCAACGCGACCGCTGGCATCTAAACCGACCCCGTGGTTGTCACGGATCGTCGTAGCGAAAAGGACGACGTCGCCATACGCATCGATCCCGCCCGTACCGCGGTCGGCAGTGTTGGATTGAATCACCGATCCTTGGACCGTCGCGCTGCCAGTCAAGATGGCGCCGACACGGGAAGTGGCGGTATTCTGATTGACCGTTGAGTTGCTGACGATCGTCTGCCCGGTCAATTCGGTTGCGATCGCGCCACCGATCGATCCCCGGTTTCCGATAAAAGTCGCTCCTTTGGCGAGAACAGATTGCGTTGCGTAAATTGCGCCACCTTCGCGTAGGGACGTGTTCCCAGAGAACGTCGTGCCGTCGATCTCAACACGCTCGGCCCAAATCGCACCTCCGAGCCCTTGCGTTGTTTCGTTGCCCGAGAAAGTGCCGCCCAATACTTCAACAGCCCCTGAACCGTGGATCGCTCCTCCGCCGCCAAAAATTCCCGCAATCGATTCGTTGTCGATAAAATCGGTTGCCGAAACGGTCAGGCTTGTTTGTGCAAAGATTGCTCCGCCGACACCACCAAAATTGGACCGATTCCGCTCGAATCTCGAACCCTGGACCGCGGATTCGCCGACACTGTAGATCGCTCCGCCCTCCTCAGCCTCGTTATTGACAAGCACACTCGATGAAATCGAGAGCGATCCGCCTACGTAGATTGCGCCGCCTTTGGACGCCGCAATCGGATTCGCCATGTTTTCAACGAAGCGCGCACCTGATACGGACAAGGAAGCGGTTTCCGAACGGACCGCGCCGCCAAAGCTGGTGTAGTTGCGTGAAACGATACTATCAATCAATTCGACCGTGGCAGATTCAGTCACCAAGATCGCGGCGCCGCCGAGAAGATGCTTGACAAATAATTCAATGTCCGTGGGGAGGCCGAAACCGATCTCTGTCGAGTCCGCCCAGCCGCCGGTGATTGTCAATCCATCGAGTTTGGTCGGTTGATCGCCGCGAACCCAAACCACGGTCAAGGCATTTTCATCAATAAGACTCCCTTGGACGCTCGTAAACGGAAGCGCCGGATCGTCGTTCGCGTCGAGATCGCCCGACAAGATCGTCGACAATGCCAGTGTCCCATCGCCGTTCCGAAGCCGCTGATCCGCTGCCGTCTCGGTTCCGGCGAATCCGCCGACCAGAGAGACACCATCGGGAATCTCGAAGGTGGAGAGTCGCCGACTGGTGGAATCCCAGATTCGATCGGGCCGGTAAGTCCCCTCGGCGATCCAAACCTCGTCGACATCGTTGTTTGGATTGCCGTCGCTATTTCGGATCCGTGCCTCGCCCAACGCCGATTCCAAACTGACAAAAGCCGACGTCCAGTCGGCTCCATCACCGCCCGACGCAGACGTGGCATCAACAAACAATGTTGTGAGAACGCGCCGGGTTTCAAGTCGCTCGATCACATTGCGGCGGACGAGGCGATTGCGATTAAAAACGGCTCGGCGACGAGGTGAAACCGGTGGCATGATCGGATCCGTTGACTCTCGTGGGTGCAGCATCCGACACGAAGTTTAGCAGGGTCCACCAACCCCTCGCAAGAGCCCGCCCGTGTCGTCAGAATGCGGCAAGAATCTGGATCCGCCTATGGTTTCACTTGGCGTCAATGATCCGGCGCGTTGACGATCAGCTTGTCTGCAACTGTTGGCTGTCGTGGGGCTGGCCGATGGCCGAGAGCAGTTCAACGAACCACGGTGTGTTCTTGTTGAAGGGTTTGCCGCCGCGGATCCGTTCGAATTCGATCGCCCGCAGTTCATCGCCGCGTTCCTCGTCCTCGCCGACCACCCCGCCTTGTCCGGCTAAAGCACACTCGACTGCTTTGTCTGCACAGCGTTTGATCAATGCCAAATCCTTTTCATTGGCGCGGGCGGCTCGGCTGAAGTAACCGCTTTTCTGGACCAACGTCTTTTCGGCGCCGATCATCGCCGCGAACTGTTGGCCGAACCACTTGCCGGGGTTCACCGCATCCAGCTTGTAGTGCCCGAAGGCATCTTGTGGCACTTCTTCCCCCCGCGATTGCATTTCTTTGACGATCGTTTCAACGCCGGCACCTTCAGAGATGAAGATGTTGACGCAATCGAGGTCGTCCATCACATCTCGCAGTCGTGCCGCTTCCTTTTCCAGATCGAACTCCATTTCCGGAATGTAGACCCCATGGACTTCGTCGCGCTGGCGGCTGAGCCCCGCTTCGGGCAAGAAATCCAATTGATCGAGCAACTTTCGATAACAGTCCGCCGTCGCCGCGGTCAGCCAACCGCAGTTCCGTCCCATCACCTCGTGCACGATCAACATCCGCGGGTTGGCATTTTGTTCGGCGACCACGTTTTCAAAGAACCGCGCGCCCTGCTCGGCAGCCGTCCATGCACCCAGACTCTGTTTGATCGGTATGACATCGTTGTCGACGGTTTTGGGAAGTCCGACCACGGTCAGTTCATAATCGTTTTGTCGCAGGAACGCGGCCAGATCGGCAGCCGTCGTGTTCGTGTCATCCCCGCCGATCGTGTGCAACACATCCACACCGTCCTTGCGAAGCCGTTCGGCGGCCACGGCCAATGGATCTTGCCCCTCTTGGATCAGGCCGCGTTTGACGCAGTCAGCGACGTTCGTCAACTTGACACGGCTATTGCCGATCGGGCTTCCGCCGCGTTTGTGCAGCCGAGCGGCGTTCTCCCGTACCGTCCGGTTGACCTCAAAACTGTCGCCCAGTAGCAAGCCTTTGTATCCGGAGCGGTAACAGATGATTTCGACCTCGGGCGCGACCTCGGTGTATCGCTCGATCAGTGCTCCGATTCCCGAAGAAAGGCAGGGTGCAAGTCCGCCCGCCGTCAGGATGCCTACCTTCTTTACTGCCATGGCTGTTGTCTCGTTTAACCGTAAACTGGATTGTTGAATGGAATGCTGCCGAGTCGTATTTTACGACGCTTCGCCCGACCGGTCACCCTGGGATGCCACGCACAAACCCATCGACACTTAACCTTGCAGTGATGTCCCTTAACCGGGGATCAGGGGCGATGAGAAGGTCCTTGAGAGTCGCGGCACTCGCTGTGTGCCCGCAGGTCACACCCCCCGGGTCAATCGTCGCGACCATCGCCTTGAGTTGAACCTCCGGATCGTCCCCCGCGGTGGCGAGCGAAGAAAGTTTTACGTCTTCCGCTCGGCGAGCTGTTGCTGACGGCGGCCGAGCCGCAACGCGGCGAAGGCCCAAAGAGCGATCAGCGGCAGACTGCAAAGGTTGAGAGTCGCGAAACCGAAACCGGCCAAATTCCGTAGCGACCCCAGGACTTGACTCGATAGGGCATCCCCGCCACGCAACACCACCGTGTCGATGAAGTTTTTCGATTTGTATTTGTCACGGCGGCTGACGACCGTGAACAACACCTCTCGGGCGGGCACCGTGATCCCATACGCAGCCGCACGGGTCGCCACCATCGCCGTGGCGACGACGGCCAGACTGCCATAGGTTGACAGGACAGAAAACGAGATCAGGTACACCAGCGGTAAGATCACCAGCGAAATGGCGACGCCTAGCCGCCGCAGGATCCAACCGGACAGGAGCAACTGTGCCGTGAGGGTCAACGTCTGTGTGCCGAAGTCGATGTAGGCGAACAGTTGCGTCTTGGATTGATCATCGGGAACGTTTGCCCCCACGATCTCCGCCTGCTGGAAATACAGCTGCGTGCCGGCCGCTTGGACAAAGAACAAGTAGACGCAAATCGAGGCGAGGTAGCTTGATTGCACGACGTGCGTCACGCCTTCCCAAAGTCCGCCGACCGCAGGCGGGCGATCGCCATCGTGTGGAATTCCCTTCGGCGCAAACGACGGCTCTTTTGCGACGCGTCGCTCCAACCGCCAGGCAAACCACAACCCCGCCTGGAGTGTCGCCATCGGGATCAGCAGCAGCCCGGCGGTCGACAATTCGGTCGCAACTTGGCTGGTCAAAAGCGATCCCGTCACGGCCCCCACCGTTCCCCCCGCTGCGATGCGTCCGAACAAACGTTTGCCCTGCTCGCTGCTGAACAGGTCGGCCAAGACCGACCAAAACACGCTGGTCACAAACAATCCGAAAACGTTGACCCAGATGAAAAAGATGCGGGCCGCCCAGACCCGCACCAGTTCGTCGCCGAAGCTGAGGGAGGCACAAAAAGCCAGCAGCGACAGACTGAAAAAGTGAAACACCACGCGGACCAACCAACGCCGCGGCAGCCGATTGACCAGCACCGCATAGATGGGAACGGCGACGAGCATGGCGACAAACGTGACCAACATCAGCCCTTGAAGCTGTTTGGTCCCCCCGATCGCGCCCATCGTCTCGCGCACCGGCCGCACGACGCTATAGCTGAGCAAGACAAAAAAGAACCAGACCGCCGCAAGAATCGCCACGCCGCGTTCGGCATGTGAATCGGAAGGGTCGGGCGAATCGGAAGGGTCGCGTGAATCGGAAGGATCGGGTGAATCGCCATCACCCGAGCCATCGGCCCGGTTTGATGATTCGCAATTGTCGTCCGGTTTGTGAATCGATTCGCCCGCGGTTGGCGTGGTGCTTGTCTGCCGCGCCGGCCTCGGTGACGATGCCGGACGCGCGCCGGAGAGTGTGGAGCGATAAAAAGTAGCGAAACTGGTCTTGCCGGGCAAGGAAGCACGAAACTTTCACGCCGACGGGACGAAGACCCGAGGCAGATTGCCGTGCCGAACGGTCTGTCGACGCCACGATCCGCCGGTCGCGGAGTTCGCCGCCAAACACACTGTTTTCCCTGATCAATTTCCTCCGATCATCGTCACCCCATGTGTCTGCAGCCGATCACACTTGATCCCGCTCCCGGTCCGATTCCCCGACGTGTCGCCGAGTGGATCCAGGCGGGACGGCTGGCGGGGAAGTCCGTCGACTGTTTCGATTACATTCCCAGCAGCGCGGAACTACTGCACGCGTATTTGCGTGTCATTCCGGGAAAGCGTTATTGCGAATGGGGCAGCGGACCGGGCATCGGAACCGGTATCGCTGCGCTGTTGGGTTTTCGGGCGACCGGTATCGAGATCAATGCGGAATTGGCGCGGTGTTCTCGTGAGTTATTCGAGCAATTTGACTTGAACGCTGATGTGGTCCATGCAAGTTACCACGACGTGGTCGTTGCGGCCGATGTCGTGTTCGTCTATTGCTGGCCCGGCCAAGCGAACGCGGTTCGCGAGCGGTTTGAATCGGTGATGCCGCCGGGGACTTGGTTATTGATGGCCGACGGTGCAGAGCGCTTTTCGGCATTCTTTCGCGGTTACGGTGACGGGTAATCGATTCGATCTTAGCAGTGCCTTAGAATGCCAGTAGCACGAGTCACCAACGGCCTTCATCATCAATCCCCGACGACAGTACGATGGCAAAAGCCAACCAACGAGCCGGATGGCGGAAATCGAACAAACGTGTGGTCGCGGCAACGACGACGGAATTCGGCCACCGCGGACGTGAAAGCCGGAAACTGTTGTTTCGCGTCAGCATGCTGACGACGTTGGGAATCTTGTTGTTGGGACTGTTGGTGTACATGTTGCGTCGCGCGCCCGACCGCGACGTCCCCCTGATCGTTTCGGTCGTCTCACAATCCGGCGCGCGGGCGAACAATTCCGCCTTGTTTACCGCACCGAACCCGTTCGCGCTCGAAGACGTCGAATCGCTTTGGGCGTGGTTCGGTGGTGGCACCAACGATCCTTCAGAAAACGTCGTCGTGGTCGGTGATCCCAACGATGCGTCGGGCGTGATGGGCTATGAAACCGATCGCCTGATCTCGGCGATCACCAAACCGCTGGCCACCGTCCAGCCGGGCGGTCCCGATGGAAACATGATCGCGATCTACTTGAGCGCACACGGTTTCGTTGACAAGGAAACGCCCTACTTGGCCGTCGGTGACAGTCGCGCCGATAGCGAAGCGACTTGGATCCAGTTCCAAGATCTGTTTGACGCCATCGTCCACACGTTGGATGAACGCGGGGATTCAAACGATGTCAGAACAGTGCTGTTTATCGATGCGGCGCGGGTCGGACCACAGTGGGATTGGGGCCAGTTTTCCGAATCGTTTTCCGAAGCGTGTCAACGAGTCACCGGCGGCGTGTCCGATCGGATCGCCGTGGTCTTGTCGGCCAGCCCGGGACAACGCAGCTGGTGGGATCCGCGCAAGGGACGCGGCTTGTTCACCCAAGCACTGATCGAAGCGTTGACCGGGCAAGGCGATTTGGATCGCAACAACATGGTCACGGTAGGGGAGATCGCCGAGTATCTAAAACGCCAGGTCAACGAATACGCCAAAGCGACTTGGGATGCCACGCAGACGCCGATGATCGTCAGCCAGCAGGCGGCCGATTGGAATTTCATCAGCCAGCCCGGGCCGCAACCGCCGCCGCCGGAATCGAAGGTCGACGTCGCCCGACTTCGCAGCGACTTTGACGAGCTTGACAAGCTCTGGCAGCGACACAACCGCCTGACACGCATGACCCACCCGCCGCTGGCGTTCAACCCGCTGGGCTGGGCGACGCTGGAAAAGAAGCTGGCACGCTTGGACGCCCTGTTGCTGGCCGGAAAAGGCTACCGGGACCGATTTGTCACGATTCGCTCCGGCTGCGAAAGTGATCTGACGCAATTCGAAATCGGGCCGGACACCATGCCCGAGCCGAGTTCGCTGCCGGAGCTCGCGCTGCGTGATTATTTCCGTGGAACCGATCATGAACGTGATGGTTGGAGCGACGATGAACGGGCGGCATTTGACGAGATGGTCGCCAATTGGCGGAAGAAACCCGACATCGCCGCGGCGGTTCAAGTGCCGATGAACGAGGCACAGGCGATCCGGTTCCTGCTACCGTGGATCGAACAGAGGAACTACGACGCCGAATCGTTGTTGCTATCGTCGCAGCTGTTGGAGCGAGCGAATTTGGTCACCGGGACGCAGCCAGCCTCGTTGCTCGAGTCCCAATTGATTCGGCTGTGCGCCGCGCCGGACCTGCAACACTTGGAACCGAAGACCATCGCGAGCCTGTTCGAATGCCAAGCCTTGAGCCGTCAGACGCTCTGCAGCGACGATTTGCGGGCATCGTTTTGGATCCGAAAACGCCTGGCCGATCTACAGCAAGAACGATTGGCATGCGTCGATCGCATGTTGTCGCGAAACGCCAGCGAACAGGGCCTCGGCCGCAGCCGGTGGCCCGAGGTCCGCGGCGGATTCGATTCGCTCCGCCAATCCGCATCAGAAATTTCACAGGCGTATCAATTGCGCGACCAGATGCTGCACTCGATTCCACGCATCGCCGAAACGTTGATGGTTGACATGGAAGCGTTCGACTACCAGGAACAGTTTCCCGACAGCCAAACCCGTGCAATCGTCGGTCGTGCGATCGATGCGTTGGCGGCGCTCGTTTCCGGTCTGCAATTGCCCCAGGATGACGACAACCAACCCATCGAATCACGGGAACCACAGATCGCAACCGCCCGGCTGAACGCACAGAAAGCGTTTGACGCGCTGACCGGGCGGATTATCGACCGATTGAATCTGGCGACCAAGGAGAAAGCGGGCGATGCCAAGGGTTTGCGTCAGAACTTTGCCTTGTTGGCCGGATCGGGGACCGACAGCGCCGAGCTGCGCCAACGCGTACACACGCGGCTGTGCGATCTGATTGCCGACGAAAGTGCCGGTGCGGGCATCGTCCAAAACAACCAGCCGGATCAAGAGAACGCCGATCGGACCACGGCCTGGTTGGAACTCATGTCGATCGGGCGTAAGCACGTCTGGGACCATTGGCTGAGCGTCACGCAGGATCCGGCGCTGTTGGGAACGGCTGTCTCGGCGACCGATGCGACCAATGATGCGCCTGCGAATTTGGTCGAACTGTTTCAAGACACCGGCGCCGCATTTCGCAAGCAGGTCGCCGAACTTGCCGGGGGACGCCTGGCCGAACGAACCCTGGCCGACGACGTGATCGAGGATCCGGTCCGACGATCCGAGCAAAAGGCATCACTGGAAACGACGCGGCGGCAAATCGAGCAATGGGACACGTACCTGCGCGGCCGCACGATCCTGTTCTCCTACGCGCCCGCGGAAGTCGAAAAGATCGGCAGGGGACGTTTCGCAATCGACCAACAGCTGTTCCTGTTCGATCACGCATCGCGAACAGTCGATGAATTCTGGTGCGGTGCGAAGGAAGGCGACGAGCCGTTCTTCTTCGCGGCGGGAAATCGGTTGCTGCAGTCGCGCAATCAAAATCCGCTGTTCCCGACGATCAAGATGAATCTGGACGGTGTGGACTTGAGCGAGCGACTCGCCGCGGCCGGGGCAGCGGCGACCGCCAAGACAGCGCTTCAGCCACGGCCCGCCGACGAGTTTCGCGTCGGGACGTTGCTAAAGTTTGTGGTCGGAAAAGAGGTTCAATTCGTTCTTGATCGCCCCATGTCGGTTCCACTCGGTTTGGCATCGGTGTGGTCCCCGTTGGGCGATCAATCCAAAACGGTGTCGTTGGATCCGTCGGCGGACGGTTCGGTCATGGTCCCGATGTCGGTCCCCTCGGACACGCCTGCCGATGAAGCCGCTTTGACGACCGACGTGTTCTTTCGTGGCATGCGGCGATCAGGCCGAATCGCGTTCAAGACGCTGACCGGTGGGACGCGAACGGTGTTTCGATTGCCCAACTATTCCGAACCGGCCGCCCGAGTCATTCGCCAACAGAAGGAACCGGAACGGTTATTGTTGGTGATGGATTGCTCGCGATCGATGGGAATCGCGACCAACGTCGGCTTGTCGCGGCTGGACGTGGCCAAAAATGCCGTGACGGGGTTTTTGAACGGACTGGCGCCGGACGTGGAAGTCGGGCTGATCCTGTTCGGCGATCAATTCGGTTTTAAGGAGACGGTGGTCAATCCGATGACCGGAAAACGAAGTCCCGATGGTTTGCCCAAAATCTGGCCGGTCGACGTCAATGGACAATTCAAGTTTCGCATCGAACAACTGGTTCAGGGGCAGATCGTCGACGCCGGCCACGTTGCCGGCAACGAAGACGCAGCCAACAATCCCAACCTGGACGTCCGCGTCGCGGCTCCGATCAAACCACTGGACCAACGGCATCTGCGTGATCTGAGGGGTAAAATCGCCGGCCTGGGCGCGATCGGCACCACGCCCACGTACCGGGCGATTGTTGAAGCCTACAAACAGCTTGAACGACGCGGCGGCCACATCATCGTGTTGACCGATGGATTACCGGCGGTCGTCCACACCGAAGGCATCAACGTCGACGACTTAAGCGATCAGGCCCAAGCGTTGTACGCGAAAAACAAAAACAACATCAAACTGACGTTCGTACGCTACCTGGTCGGCGCCAAGAAACTCGAAAGCGAATTCCGCGGCGCAAAGTTCCTCGACGCCGCCGATGGAAAAGCCCTGCTGCGACACCTGCAAAACATCCGTTCCAAACCCGAAGTTCTGTGGGAACACCATCGCGAAGAAGCAAGTGTCAGAGGGGACTTCGATTCGATCGTTTCGATCTCCCAGTGGCCACCGACCGGAGTGGCCACGCCGAACGGGCATCCGGTGCTGCCGGCATCCCCGTTTTCCATCCGAGCGATCGTGCCCGATTCCAGCGATCCGATTGACGAAAGGGCCGACGTTCGCGTCGAAGGCGGCGAACAATTCGAATTGATCCTGGCCGACAAACAGCTGTCCCATCAACCGTTCAATTTTCAATTCACACCGCTGAACAAGATCTCGACTCAAGGGACCGATTCAAGTCGTTTTCAAGTCCGGGCCGGTCCGATGGGCAAACGCGTCGATCGCCAGTTGACCATGCAGGTGGCGATCGAAAGTGCCAACGGAGATCAGGGCAACGGGAAATTCACGCCGCGTCCATCGGACATCTGGGTCGAGCTGACGGGAATCGACAGCCGGGCGGCGAGCCGCGGACGAAACGAAACCTATGCGTTCAGTTTGCCGGAGTTCCTGGAGCGTCAACCGATTCCGATTCTGCTGTGCCGGATCGATGATTTTGACGCGAGATTCGACCGGATCGCCGTGAAAACTTGGATGCGTTTCGCAGACCAACGCTTGGCAGGAACGCCGATTCCGCTGGACCAGCCGGGTCTGATCACCTTGGACGACTTGCCAGGCGTCTCGTTTCGCACCCAACGCGGAACCAACCCCGCCGGCGGGATTCGCATCACCGTGACCGAGCAATACGGTCAGGAACGCAAACCCAACAGCATCCGCGTTTTGCCGAAGCCGCTTTGTAATGAGGCATCCACGGTCGTGTACCACGACAAACGTGTCGTCACACGGACGTTTGATTTCGCCGACGCCGACACGTCGGTTTCGCTAAGCGTGATCGCCGCCGGCGAACTTCAGAAACAGAGCACGCTGGCGGCCACGGGGTCGGTCCCGATCGACTTTGACAGCCGTTAGTAGTCGACTTCGACGCCGAAGTACGGTGTCAGACCGGGCGACAACACGGCGGTTTGACCGAACCGGCCCTCCGGCGGAAGCCGCAAGTTCAGGTGTTCGAAGTAATTGTTGTTGAACAGGTTCTCCGCCCCCATCGTGATGTTGACGTTGTTTGCCGGCCGGATGTAACCGCGAATGTAGCTGGTGGTGAATCCGGGCGTCGCCGTCTCCAGCTCGACCACACCGGTGGCCGGCGCGACCGCACGCAGGGTCGCCAGACGGTCTTGGTTGTCGACCATCCGCAATCCCCACTCGAATCCCCATGCGTTGCGAGGTCCGGTGTCGATCAGCCGCAGCCCGGCGCGTCCTTCCAACGGGTTGATCCCCGCCAACGGTTGATCAATTTCACGGTCCCGTCCGTCCAGGTATGCCAGGCTACCGAACACCTGCCAGCCGTCGACCAGATCGGCTTCACAATAGTATTCGAATCCGGTCAGTGTGGCATACTCGGTGTTCATCGCACGCAGCAACCGGGCACCTTGCGGGTCGTCGATCACATTGGCTTCGTAGGTGATGTAGTCGACGATCCAGCTGTGAAATCCGCTCAGTCGGGCGCGCAGGTAGTCGTGCTCCATGTTGATCCGACCATCAACCTGCCAGTTGCGTTCTTTGCTGAGCGTCGGGTCGCCGATCACGCGGCTGAAACCACTTTGGATGATCGCCAAGAATAGACCGTCGCTATAACGCTGTTCCAAATTCGGCAATCGTTCGGCGTATCCGAATCCGACACGTGCTTTCCAGGCCGGTGCGAGGTCGATGTCGTTGGTGATGAAGAATGCGCTCAAGACATCCGACACATCCAAATCCTGATTGATCTCGTTGGTGAATGGGTCGCGGAAATTCGAGCGGTTCAGGTCGACGTCTCGCTCGTCCGCTTCGGTGTACGCCAACGAGACGCGGGCCCCGACGGCTGTGCTTAGGTACTGTCGCGGCTTGAAGGAATACTCGGTGTACAGGCCGGGTTCGAAGACCTCTGCGGCCGGCAATCCGGTGTTGAAGTTATCCAGGGGGTTTCCGATGTTGTCGGTGAAGTCCGAAAGATCAAACGACTCGTCGATTTCTTGTCGGACATATCGAAAATCGACGCCGGCACCGACGGTGCGGTCGCGATCGAGTTCTTGCGTGAATCCCGCTCGCATCCCGGCACTGATCAGATCGCCATCGACAATCCCAAAGAATTCTTGACCGGGCGCTGCGATCACGGGCGTCGGGGATGGCCCGGTGTTGATCGGTCTGCCGGCTTCGGCCAAGGCGTCGTCGACTCGCTGCAAGACCGGGAAATCCACGCGTCGCTTGCTGCCGTTGGCCGTGTCGCCATTGAACGTCGTGTAATTCGCCCAGCTGTCAACGCGATAACCGAAACCGGCCCGGTCATCACGGTGGACCAGACTGTGGGTCAATCCATCGCTTTTCAGATCGTCGACGTCGAAGAACTGGCCTGCGTATTCGGTGTTGTCCTGGTCGATGTGTGTGTATCGCAGTTCGCTCCGGGTCTGTCGGTCTATGTCGTAACCGATCCCGGTGAACAGATTGAACGCGTCATAGCTGGACGGTACCAACAAGCCGTCGCCCGCCTCGTAGTCGCTACCTTTGCGATAGCCAACGTTGGCGAAGTAGCCGAGACTCTCACCGCCACCGAACAATGTCATCGTGTTGTAGGTCTGGCCGCCGTTGGTGCGAACGTTGGTTCCCAGACGGATATGATTCTCCCATCCGCACTTGTAACGCGGTGCGGGGATCGTATCGACGTTCAAGAACGAAAAACCGCTGCCGTAGCGAACCGTGTAGGGTCCGCTGTAAACCTGCATGTTGCCGATCAACGACTGGTCGATCTTGGAGAACACGCCGTCCAGGTCGCTACGGACTGGGAACTGGTACGATCCGTCATGCCCGGTGTAGACCTGGCCGGTGTAAAAACCACGAATCCTGGGATCGAAGCCCACTTGGCTGCGCTGGCGGGCGCGAACGGTCTGGGTCGTCGGGTTGGCGACCAGCGTTTCGGCGATGTCCGGCGTCGCGGTCAAATTGAACTGCTGGGCGGTGACGATGTCGACCGCGGGCGACTCGGACAAACCGACTTCGCTGGTCCCTTGGACCTGTTCCAAATCCTCGATGAAACTCGCCGAATCGACCAACGAAGAAGTATCGGTGCTGAGCGCCGGACGACTGATCAAACTCCAATCGCCGAAACCAAATTCTTCGGAGATGTCACCGGCGTCGAACGATTCCAGGCCGCCCGAGGGGCCGGCGTCGATCGGTTGCAGACCCTGTTGGCCGACCGCCTCGCTGGGTGCACCGAACAGATCTTCTTCTTCGAACTGGGCCGGGATCACCCCGGTCGCCACCATTTGCTCCAGATTCTCGGCGATCCGAAGCAGCCGAAAATCGGGCTCCGTCACCTCCCCGGCACCAGTGGTGGCGGCACTGGTTGCTGCAACACTGGTTTCTGCAACATCGGCCGCGGGCTGACTGGCCGCTGGCAGTGTCAGCTTCGGCTCGTCGGCCATCACGGCGGGCATGGAGATCAACGTCACGACCGCCAACGGTAGCAGGCGTCCTTGCCTTTTTCGAAACATTGTTTTCCCTGTCAACAAGCAGTTTGTATGGGAGATCGATCGATTCTGACGTCTCGTCCTTGATTCGTCCGCGCAACCAGCCTTTATGGGGTAGATCGACGGGTACCCCCGAATGCCTAAAGCAAATGTTGGGCAAATATTCGAAAGTGCCCAACGCACCCAAATTACCACAGAAGGGACAGCGCGTTGTTCACGCCCCCGGAAGCTCCGGTTCACGTTCCACCAGATCGTCGACCATTCCGATCGCATCGTCGACGACCCTGGCGAGCCGGGTATTTTGGGCTTTCAAGAATTTCTGCTTCAGAGAGTCCAGGCATTGGACGACATCGGCATGCTTTTCGGCAGTCAACTCGTCCCTGGCACGTTCTTGCATCTGCTTTTTGTCCAGCGCGTCTTTTTGAGCCAATTCGTCGACCCAGTAATTCAAACAATACAGCACCATCAAACACAGGTTATCGGTAATGTAGTCGCTGTCTTCGACATAGAACGGGGGATCGGGAATCGAATCGGCGACGGAGGCGAGGTCGCAGGTAAAACGAAAAATCGCATCGGCGTCACCGCTTCGCGCCGCGGCATCGCCCTGTAGGAAAACGCGTGAAAGTTCCAGGTAGCGGCCATCCGTTTGGTGATCGAGTTGGGCATCCAATTCTTGGGGACCGATCGACAGGTCCTCGGGCGTGCTGGACGTTTTGGGTTGCACGCCGCGAATCCGATTTGCCAGCTGTTCGCGAACGCTGCGTGTCGCGATTTTGGCCAGTTCGTAGGTCGCGTCGTCGTCATCGGCCAGCGTCCGGAGCTTTTCGACTCGCTCCAAAATCCGCAGTGGGACGGTGAACAACGCTTTGTCGGGGTTGCTGCCAAAAAAGGCGATGTCGGACAACAATCCCATCCGCAGGATCACGTCGCTGACTTCACCTTCGCCGTCAAGAACCCGCAGACAGGTGACCGCTTCATTCAGCCGTCCGCTTTTTGCCATCACCCAGGCGCATTTTCGTGCCAGATCGCTGCGAATATTAATGTGGACCAGACGATCGCGGACCAGTTGGACGGCATCGATCGCCAACTGCAGGGCGTCGTTCTGATTGTCGCGTTCCCATTGGACATTGATCTTCCACACATACCACTCGGCAGCCTTGTTCGCTTCGACTTCGCCGAGGTTGTCCAGACTTTGGGGTGGATCACCGAGCGACCTGGACGCATCGGCCAGTACGGCATCTTTAGCACTGCCTTCCAAAGTGATCGCCCAACGGTACTCACAGCGTCCGAGAGAGAATCGCGTTTTTAGGTCCTGGTCGTTCTTGTTTTTGGCTTGTTTGAAGGCTGCGATCGCCAAGCGAAAGTGTTCCTCACGTTGTTGGATGGACACTTCGTCATCACCGATGGAACAATAGTGTGCGATGTCTTCACAGACATTTCCTTTGGTGATGTAAGCGGACACGATGGGGCAATGGACTTCTTCGGCCCACTGATCGAGATAAAGTTCAAGCGCCCGATCGGCGCGCGATAGGGAAGGTTTCAGGTAGGAAAGTTTGTCGCTGATCGGCTGTTGCAAAAACGCAAGTCGGACACCCAAATCGGCGCTCTTGGTTGAGATTTCATACAGAAGCTGTGCCTGGTCGGTTTGATCGGTGTCGCCCGGAGTCGCCGCCAACGCGGCTTCGGTAGCCTCGAACGCCTGTTTCAGAAAGACTCCCCGTTGGGCACGTGTCTCGCTGACATTGGCCAATCGTTCCAGGCCTTCGCTGCGGACAAATTGAATGACATCGGTGGCCCTTCCCGATCGGGCAAGTTTGTCGGCAAGCGTCAAGAGTTGTTGGCCATCGCAACTGCGAATGGAAACCGCCGCCATCGCAACATCGGTCAGAAACGCCCGCGTTTCGGCCTGTGATAAAGACGCATCCTGTGCGGCGATGGCAGAAATCGCGACACGTTGGCGACGAAAAAAGTCCTGATCTTGAAATTCCGTCCGCGTCATCGGATCTCGGTACGCCACGGCGGAAACCTGACAAAGCTTGTTGACTTCGTCGACCGGCCAGGGGAAATCCTTTTGAAAACCGATCGGCAGCAGTTGCCCATCAATGAACCGCATCGCTTCGTAAACGACGTCACGGACCGTCGGCAACAACACCATGCGAATCAGGACACCCTTGGCGTTGGAATCACCGGTCCGGGGGCCGAATCGATCGCGTCCGAACCGCTCCAACAAGGCGCGCGCCGGTCGCAGCAGGAAACGCAGTGCGATGTCGTGTCGTTCCCGGGGATCTCCGGCGGCTTTCTGCATTTCGATGCCGATCAGATGCAGCGCCTTGAGGGTTTGTGTGGAGAGGTCCGCGGTCGTCTCGGGAGTCTCCAACCGCTCTCGAATCAATCGCGGGACGACGATCTGACCGGCCTGGCTGCCACCGCTGGCCACCGTCAGGAGAAAAAGTTCACCTTCCAGTGCCGTGGGAAATCCTTGACCGGTCGATCGAGCCAGCGTCTCGGCGAGCTTCAAGTACGAACGTGAACGGCTTAAATCAGAGGCGTTCACCGACCCTTGGGAATATCGCAGCGACACGACTTCATCATCCGCGATACCGGACGACGCGATCGCGTGCCGGACCAGCATGTCCGTCCCTAAATACAATCGCGTCTGACCCAACGCCTGAATCGATTCACGTGATGTTGTGGCAAGCTTGTCAGCCACGGGCCCGATGTCCTGGTTCTGAAGGCAAGCTCCGCAAGCCAACAGGTAGTCCGCATAGTCCTTGGAAATGACGCCCAGGTAGGTGTGGTCGGACGATCGCAACACCTCTGTCGCGGCAGAGACGGCCGATGGGTTTGCCGATCCGGCGGCGATTTCCCGTTCGATGCGGATCGCGGCTGACAACTCGGCAGACTCCGCCGATTCATCAAGTCGCTTCAGCCATGCGTCCAGGTCCAACCCCCATTCGGCTTGTCCGGCTGAATCGGAAATCAGTTCCGGGCTCTCACGAAGTAGCGAAATCGCGGCCGCCGCCACGAACTCCTCCGGCACCGGCATCTGGAGTTCGTCTTGCACCCAACGGGCGCTGCTGAGCTGGGTGAACAAACGCGTCGACCGGCCGTCGGGATCAGCGATGATGCGTCGTCCGATCTCGCGCAAGTAACTTGCCAGCAACGGTTGCATTCGCAAGTGCCGCAATTGAGTCGGTGCGATGCCCGCCTGTTTGATCGACGTCAGCGTCAATTCCAAGGCGTTGTCAGCCGCGCGATGTTTGGCCATGGCATCGACAACGGCCAGGACGGTCGTCTGCTCGGGGTTGATCGACGACGCCCCGCGCAATTGTCCGAGCAATCGTTCGACCTCACCCCACAGGGACTGCTGTACGGCGGTCCGCAGCTCGGCGATTTGCTTTTCCGTTCTCAGGTCCGGAAAGCCGTCCAGAACACGCTGCCTGGTCGCCGGGAGGATTACACCCGCGGTGGTCGCAGTCCCGGTGACCGCCGGCTCGACAGCCAAGGTGAATGTTTCGCGGATTTCGGCCCAGCGTCTGGCATACAACGCGTGAGGACCGAATTGGCGAACGACCAATTCGGCCCGAATCAGATCGCCCAGACGCGTTTCATCCAGCCATTGCTCGGCCGTCCACGTCTTGATCTCCTCGGCCGGCATGGTCGCCAACACCGGTAACAGGGACGCCAGTGTCAAATCGATCGAGCCCTGCGAAAAATCTCCCGGTCGATCATCAAGCGATCGGCGCAGGGCGTCCAAGTGTTCGGGCAGTGCCCCATGAAACGGTTCACGGGGTTCGACCGTCGGATTTGAATCGAGCAGCAGATCGAAACGAACGACCGCAGCATGATAGAGCGACAAGTATTCGTGACAGGCATTTTGAAGCTGATCGTCGTTGGTTCCCATCCAACTTTCCAGCCCGCCAAGGATCGCGTTGTCCGGTCCCGCCGGTTCAAGGGCCAATCGAGACAGGCAGCCCGCCAACGACTTGCTTTCCTTTTGCGCGACAACCGCCCCCGGCCTGCTTTCGTACTGTTTCAGCGCGGTGTGAATCTTGCCGATCAATCGAGTCGCCGCGTCGGCAAACAGGGCATCGGCCTTGTCTTTTAATTCCCCCTCGGATTGTTGGGCGATTTCCGCCGAGTGGCTCATCACTTGAGTCAGCGTGACGTGTGATTCATCAAACAGCAGCGGTTCGGTGCGTTCGTAGTTCGTCCGCTCGTCATCAAGGTCTTTCGCGACCTCGATTTCGCTGCGAAAGAAAAACTCTTTGAAGCTCTCCGGATGAGCCACGCTCCACACGCCGATCCCCAGCCCCACCGTCACAAGCAAGACGGCCACCGCCGTGATGATCCGGCCGATCGTGATGCCGCCACTTTTTTCGACCCCCGATGCGACGGCGATCGCGTTGACGAATTCCGTGCACGAACCGTATCGCTCACTGGGCACCCGGCGAAGCGCCTTTTGCAAAACCTTGCGTTCCGGCGGCGTGAGCGCGTCCAGGTTCAGTTTTCCCGTCGACTTGGCCACCAGCATGCTGGCGTGCGTGGTGATGTCGAAGGGAAGCAGGCCGGTGCGCAGTTCGTAATACGTGACCGCCAGGGAGTATTGATCGACTTGGCGGCTGTAGCCCTCGTTGTGCAGCACTTCCGGCGGCGCATAGGCCGGCGTTGCAAAGGCCTGCTGGGTCTGACGCATGTCGCCTTCCATCTGCTTGGCGAGCCCAAAGTCACACACTTGCGCTTCGCCGCCGACCAGCAGGATATTCTGGGGCTTGATATCGCAGTGATAGATCTGGTGCTCTTGGTTAAGCAGGTCGATCGCACTGGCCGCGGCGCGAAGGTAACGCACCGCTTCGGCCGCGTCCAATCCGTACGGGGTGTCGTAGGCATCGGGTCCCAAACCCGCATCCTGACGCACGAATTTCAAACGATCATAAAGCGTGCAGTCGCCCAGCCCCATCACAACGATCAGCTGTTCGGCGGTGACCTTGGGCTTGGCGGGCTCCGCTTGAACCGGTGTTTCTGCGGGCGACTCCGCGGCGGGAGGCGAATAGGGCATCCCGCTCCCAATAGCCATCGTGCCGCCCATTTCCACCGCATGGTCGCTCGGGGCGTCCGGCGACGGCGGTTCCGGGGGACCGTGTCCGGATTGACTGGACGGCTTTTGCCCGGAAGGTTTTTGTCCAGGTCCAACACCGAGCCCCACGCCGCTGATCGAATCGAGCGTCAAATCCTCGGTTTCGCCGTCGGCCAACACCCTCCCATCGGCGTCTTTGGTCCAAAATCCGAACAGCGGGCACAGATTGGGGTGGTGCACGTCGCGGATCGTCTTGAGCGCCTTGAGCTCCTTGCGGCCGCCCAAGTCCTTCAAATTCCGCACCACTTTCAGGGCGACCTTGATCCCGCCGGCGGCCTGGGCCTGCCAAACGTCCCCCGCCATCCCGCTGCCGAGGGGTGAAATCAGGGTGTAGCCCGGGACAACTTCCATCCCTGGATGGAATTCGACGGGAGGCGCGTTACTCATAAGAGGGGGTCAAGTCAGGCGGGTATTTCGAATCGGGGGCCAACCCAGTGATACCAGCTTAACGTGTGCTTTCAAGCGTTGTTGAGTGCCACCAATCTGCACCCATGATTTTACGCGACGCTGCGAGAGGGCAGCTGACAATTGGCGGAAAACAGGCAAGTTGGTCCTTTTGTGAGTGTTGGCTTGTTTTTCGCGGCGGGGTGATTTTACTCGGGGGTGAGAGAAGCGGATCGAATAGGGGATCGAATTCGTTTTTTCGCCGCGGAGTCTCCACAAAAATCGGTCGACGTTAGTGGAATCACCACACTTCCGAGTGATCGACATTAATTCACCACACGCCATCAGGTCCTCCAGGTTCCGTCATGTCGCGACACTGGCCCCAACGTCTGCTCGGCTCGATTTCCAAATGCCGGCGCCGAACCGATGCCCGCAAACGCAGCCAACGTCGCCGCGGCTTGGTCGAGTCGCTTGAAAACCGCCGTCTTTTGGCCGTCATCACTTCGTCCGACACGGTCACCGTGGATGAGAATCAGCCGCTGGCGATTGACGTTCAATCGACCGACGACGTGGACTCCGAAGGCAGCGGATTGACGTATTCCTTCGCCGGCGGTGCGGACCAAAATCGGTTCAGCATTGATCCCAATTCGGGCGTTGTGCAATTCCTCGCATCGCCGGACTTCGAACAGCCCATCGACGACGATCAAGACAACGTGTATGAAGTCGACGTGACGGTCACCGACAGCGATTCGAATTCCGACACACAATCGCTTCAAATCACGGTGGCCGATGTCAACGAAGCGCCGGTCGCCGATGCGGGCGGACCGTACGCGATCGACGCCGGGCTGACGATCAACGTCGACGCCAGCGGAACCATCGATCCCGACGCCGGGGAGACGTTGACGTACGCCTGGGACCTGAACCAAGACGGCACGGCGGATTTCACCACCAACACCCCGGTCGCGACGATTCCCTGGATGACCGTGATCGACCATATCGGTGTCGGCTCGCACACGATCGATCTGACGGTGACCGATGCCGATGGCCTGACGTCGAGCGACTCGGCGTCCATCGACATCAGCGATCTGTTCATTTTCCCGGCCGTCTCGGACGGGACCGCGGATGAATACACGTTGGTGATTAACGGCACCGATCTGCGCGTCAACGACACCGTCAGCGGCAACATGCTCAGCCGCGTCCCGATCGCAACCATCGCCAACATCGCCGTCCAGGGCAGCACCGACCGGGACACGCTGACGATCGATTACGGCGGCGGGATGATCTCAACCCCGATTTTCGTCGACGGCGCCGATCCGTTGAACGACCCCAATAACCCCGGTCTGCCCGGCGACGCGATTCGGCTGGTCAACGGATCCGCACTGAATGTCAATCACAGCTTTGCCCCGCCGGTCAACGATCAGATGAGCGGATCGATTTCGATCGACTTTGACGCGGTGACTTCGGGAACGATTACCTACACCGGGCTGGAACCGATCGTCGACAACCTGAGCGCCGTCGACCGCGTCTTTACCTTCACCGGCGGCGCCGAGACGATCACGCTTTCCGATGACCTCGTCGCCGCCGACAACGTCAATCGAATCGATTCGACGTTGGGAGAATTGGTCGACTTCTTGAATCCCACCAACTCGTTGACCATCAACGCGGGAACCGGTGACGACGTCATCGATATTTTGGATCGCGACAGTTTGTCTGCATTTCCGATTTTGACCGTCAATGGAGACGACGCCAGCGACACCATCAGCATCGCCAATGTTCGAGCGACGCTGACGGTCAATCTAAACGGTGGCGTCGGCAATGACATCATCAACGTCGGCCTGACCTCGCTGGACGCGATCGACGGCGTGCTGGTCATCGATGGAGGAGCAAGCGAAGCCCTGCCGACGACCCCCGCTGGCGTGACCGCCAAAACCATCACGGTCGACGCGATGCTGGCACAGGGCGACGAACTGAATCTTTCCGACAGCGCGAGCGCCGCCGCGGAAACGTACGCATTGACTGATTCCACGCTCGCATCGTCCGGTTTTGCCGGCAGCCTGTCATACAGCGACATCGAAACGCTAGTAGTTGAAACCGGCAGCGACAGCGATGACGTCAGCATCACCACCACCGGCGACCGAACGCGGACGACCATCAACACTTACGCCGGCGCGGACAGCATCACCGTCACCACCACCGGTCTGGAAAGCGTACTGGTCCTCGATTCGGGCGCCGACAACGACACGATCGATGTGCTCAGCACCGGCACCACGGGGACTCCCGGCACAGTCCACGGCAGCGTGACGCTGGTGACCACCGGAGACGGCGACGACGATGTCACGGTCGCCACGACCGGCGCCGAAAGCGGACTGGCGATCGACACCGAAGGCGGAGACGATGTGGTCACGTTGGCCGGCACCGGTGGACTTTCGGCGACCGACGTCGACACCGGCGACGGCTCCGACGTCATCAACGTGCGAGCCACGGGAACCGACAGTGCGACCGATATCTTTGCCGGCGCAGGTCTGGACACGATCAACCTCTCGTCCGACGCCGCCGGCACGCGCAGCGCCGATCGCGCCGTCATGCGTGGCAACCCCGCCGGCGTGCTCGATGACATCCGGGGCGACGTCTGCGTTTACGGCCACGATCCCGGCATCGCCGCGCCGGGGATCAGCGAAAGTGTGACCGCCAAAACCATCACCGTCACGCAAAGCTATGAACTCGGCGACGAATTGAACATCAGTGACGAAGGCAACGCGTTCGCACAGACCTACACGCTCGACACAACCACGTTGACTCGCAGCGGACCGGTCGGCGTGCTGACCTACGACACGATCGAGACGTTGAACCTGGAAACCGGCTCCGGCGGCGACATCGTCACCGTCACCAGCACCGTCGATCGAACGCGGGCAACCCTCAACACCGGTGCCGGCGGTGACACCATCACCGTCACCACCACGGGAATCGAAAGCGTGTTGGTCATCGATTCGGGCGCCGACAACGACACCGTCGATGTGCTCGGCACCGGCACGACCGCGACGCCCGGCGTGGTCGACGCCAGCGTGACGCGGGTGACCACTGGTGACGGCGATGACGATGTCACGGTCACCACGACCGGTGCCGAAAGCGGGCTGGCGATCGACACCGGGGGCGGTGACGATGTGGTCACGTTGTCTGGCACCGGCGGACTGTCGGCGACCAACATCGACACCGGCGACGACTCCGACGTCATCAACGTGCGGGCCACCGCAACCGGAAGCGCGACCGATATTTTTGCCGGCGCCGGATTGGACACGATCAACATCTCCTCCGACGCCGCCGGCTCGCGCAGCACCGATCGCGCCGTCATGCGTGGCAACCCCGCCGGCGTGCTCGACGACATCCTGGGTGCCATCTGCGTTTACGGCCAAGATCCGATTGCCGCCACGCCGGGCGTCACCGAAACCGTCACGGCCAAGTCGATCACGGTCACACAAGACTATGATCTGGGTGACGAGCTGAACATCAGCAATGAAGGCAATGCCGGGGCGGATACCTACACGCTTGACGCCACGACGTTGACGACGACGGCGCTGGTCGTCCCGCTGATCTATGACACGATCGAAACGCTGAATCTGGAAACGGGCACGGCGGACGATACGATCACGATCACCACAACCGGCGACCGTACACGCACGACGGTCAGCAGCAACGCCGGCGAAGACACCATCACGGTCACCACAACGGGGATCGAAAGCGTTCTGCTCGTCGACTCGGGTGACAACAACGACACGATCGACGTTCTGAACACCGGCACCACGGGGACTCCCGGTGTCGTTGATGCCAGCGTGACGCGGTTGTCGGCCGGTGCGGGCGAAGACACCGTCACGGTCACCACCACCGGCGCCGAAAGCGGACTGGCAATCGACACGGGGGCCGACAATGACACGGTGACCCTGCTCGGCACCGGGACCACCTCGGCGACCGCGATTTCCTTGGGCGATGGCAACGACGTCACCAATATCCAGGCAACCGCGACGGATAGCGCGGTGGACGTCACCGGAGGCGACGGAAACGATACATTCAACATCACGTCCACGGCCGATGGCACTCCGGCCGATCCCGACGGGAATCTTTTTGGTCACCTGGACGCAATCCTCGGGGACATCTGTGTCTTCGGTGAAGCCCACGATGCCACGCCGACGCCTGAATCGGTAAGCGGTCGACAGACGATCGGATCGGATGTCACGGTCACGACCACCGTCAACAGCGGCGATACGCTCAATGTTTCAGACGAATTCTCCCTGACAGCCCACAGCTACTCGGTCTCAGCCACCACGGTTCGACGAGACACCGGGGGAACGGTGACTTATGAAACGACCGAGACGCTGAATCTGAGAACCAGTCGCGGTGACAGCACCGTCACCGTGGCATCGACTGCGGACGCCACGACGTTCAATCTGGACACCTTTGCCGGTATCGACGCGGTGACGGTCACCAACACGGGTGACGGTGCGATCAGCCGGATCTCGACCGGTGATGGCGTCGATGACGTGACCATCGATTCGACCGGAGACATCACCCCGACCGGCCAATCAAGTGTCACGTTGGTTTCGACGGGCACCGCCGGTGATGCGGTTTCGGTCAACTCGCTGGGCGACCAGGCGGGGCTGCAAATTGACACCGAAACGGGCGGCGACACCGTGACCTTGGGCGTTGAAACCGCTGCACCGACCCGCACCGGATCGGCCGTTGTGGTGGTGTCCGCCGGTGACGGCGATGACATGCTGAACGTCAACGAAGTGTTTCTGAACACCGTCGTTGACCTCAGTGGCGACGCGGGCGAGGACACCTTCACTTTAACAGCGGCGGGATCCGATGCCGCCGGTTACCTGGGCCGAATCAACAACGATCCCCTGGGCAGCGACGCCGTTGCCGCGACCCGCCAACTGTTCCTTGACGGCGGTGACAACGCCCCCGGAGGGCTGACCGTGGATCAGGGGGTGGTCAACAACGCAGAATTCCCGGACGAAGGGACCGAGTCGGGAGTCGCGGTAGGAGACCGCGTCTTTCTGAGCGCCGCTGCGGCCACCGACGCGTTGGATTTGCGCTACGTCATCACGGCCGCGGCGCAGGGTGTGCTCGCGACCACGACGCCGGCCTCCCCCAGGGCGACCACCGGAAACGAAGTGTTCGAAACGCTGGGGATCGAGTCGCTGGACATCACGTCGGGATCGGCAAACGACCTGCTGACGGTGACCAGCGACGTGACGATCGACGTGACGTTGACGGAGCAGTTGATCGATTTTGATGGCGGCGGCGGCGACGACAAATTCGAAATCGTCGGCACCAGCGGTGACGACCGGATCACCGTCGGCACCGATGACACGCCCAATGACCAGCCCTTTGAGATCGCCAATGTGGAATTTGTTCGCATCGACGGCAACGACGGCGACGATCAAATCTCCACCCAAACACCCGCCCTGGGAACGCTCACCGGCGGACTGGGAAGTGACACACTGTACGGCGGATTCAACCAGGATCTGCTGACCGGCGGGCCGGGCACCGATTTCTTGTTCGGCGGAAACGGCAATGACGTGCTGTTGAGCGACCAGGCCTTCGGCACTGATTCAATCGTGTCTGCCGATGGCGAGGTGCTCAACGGCGGCGGACAATCCTCACTGACCCCGGGCGACGTCTGCATCCAGGTCGGCCTGGACGCTTTCCGTGATTGCGAGGTCATCGGCGATGGCGGAGCCAAAAAGGACGTGCTGACATGGTTGCGTGCGATCATCATCCCGGCCGAAGCCGTTTCGTTTTCCGCGATGAACTCCCCCATACTCGTCCCCTTTGCACCGGTCCGTGACACACCGGTTTCATTGCTCGCGGTGACCGAACCGAGTCAGATTGCGTCGGTGGTCGCCACCACCAGCAATCCCCCACCCGTCGTCACGCAATCTTCGTTTGCCGCGACCGACGTCAATCAAGACGGCATCCTGTCGGCTCGGGACGCCCTGGTCGTGATCAACCACGTCGCGCGATCGCAAAACAGTTCTGCCTCCGGCGAGCAAACGCTCAGTGAAGCCGACCGGGCCAAAGACGTCAACGGAAACGGTGCCATCGAACCGTCCGATGCACTGATGGTGATCAACGCGATCGCCAGGCAAACGTCATCCGGCCCCGAGGCAGAAAGCGACCGGGCGAGCGACTGGATTCCGGCGGTGGACAGCGTCTTCGGTCAGGATGACGATGACGATCGCTTCCTTGACGATCTGTGGTTGGAAATCGACGGTGGGGCATGACCGAGCCCTTTTGCAACGATTGTTGCCAAAAGTCAACATTGTTGATTTGACTCCCCCCACGATCGACCTAGGGTTTACCTGAAACCGCACGAACCGGCGTTTCCGGGTGCGGCAATGAAACCACAAGATTCGAAGACTCGGGGGAGTTCAACCGAAATGTTAGCCGCAAAATCCTGGGGCGGACTGGCCGCCGCAACCGCCTTGCTGGTCGGAACCGCCAACGCCTGTGACGATTGTGCCAAATGCAAAGGGGCGGGCGTCTGCACGAAAACGGTCCAAGTGCCGTGCACCGTCATGAAGACCGTCACGCAAACGTGCTATCGCGAAGAACAACGCACCGAAACGGTGCTGGTCCCCAAAACGATCACGGTCGAAAAACAGGTCCCCTACGAATACAACGCACTGGTGTGCGTGGAAAAGGTTGACGAACAAGTCATCGAAGTCAAAACGCCGAAGTTCCGTTGGGTCGACCAAGAATACACCATCATGGTCCCCGGAAAGGACACCGTCACTAAGATCCGCAAGCGGACCGAGTGTGTGCCGGTCACCGAAACCAAAACCTGTATCGAGGACCAGGGCCACTGGGAAATCCAAATGGTCGCCAGCGACAGCTGTGGCGGATGCAAGTGCACCGAAAAGAAGGTCTGGTGCCCCAATCCGGTCGAAGTCACCAAAGAAGTCACGGTGATGAAAGAGGTCTGCGTCGAGGAACCCTACACCTGCGAAGTCTGCATCTCCGTGCCGATCAAGAAGACTCGCAAGGTCAAAGAGTACTTCACGAAAACGGAAACCAAGACCATCAAGCATCCTTACAAGACGATGGAATACCGCAAAAAGACCAAGATGGTCACCGCCTGCGTTCCGGAAACCGTGCAGGTCGAACAGACCCGCACCTGCACCGTCAAGGTCCCCTACACGGTTGAAAAACAGGTTCCCTGCACCGTGATGAAAACGGTGCAACAGACCTGCCCCTGCAGCTGCGGCTGCGGAGCGTAGACACACGCCGTCTACCGCAACTCGATTGGCGTGCATGACGACGTGTTCCGAGGGTCGCCGTGTTCTCCGAACTCGGCGGGCCGCGAAAAAGCGAAGCTTTACCCCGCGCCGCCCTCGGAGAGGACGGCGACAGTCCAACCCGATCGAAAACGAAGCTGCGGTAGACGACTAGGTTTCGCCGGCCCGCAACGCAACCGACATCCCGAAAACGTCGCGGAACAGGCCGGATTGTTGCTTCATCGCGATTTGTTCGAGTGACACGTCCCGGACCCCCGGGACGTGAATCATCAACCGCTTGCCGTCGTTGTGACATTCGATTTCGCGAATGCGACTGGTCCGGGTGTCGTCCAGGGCGGTCGCCAACCTCAAGATCGCCGCCAGTTTGCCGACGATCACGCGGGTTTCCAAATCCAACGACATGTAGTCGGTATGACTCGGTTGGGGCGGTGCACGGCGATAGTACCGCGCGATCAGTCCGACTTGCAGCAGCTCGGACCGCGACAGCCCGAACAGTTCGCTGTGCTTGATGATGTACAGGGCGTGTTTATGGTGGCTGCGGACGTTGATCTGCATGCCGATTTCATGCAGCAGTGCCGCGACGTGAAGGATCACTTCGTGACGGTTATCCAGTCGGTGTTCGGTCCGCAGCTGGTCAAACAGTTTCCGCGCCAGCTCGGCGACGCTGCGGGCATGCATCTCGTCAAAGTGAAACCGCCGCCCGAGCGATAACGCCGATCGCACGATCTGGTTGCGAAACTCCGCCGTCCAACTGCCGCCGGCCGCGATGTCTTTCAGTAACCCCTCGCGGAGATTGGTGTCACTGACGTACAGGTGTTCCAGCCGAAACTGTTTGGCGACCATCGTGTAGGACAGCAGCGCCGGCCCCAACGTTTCGGCTTCGACAAACGAGGCGCCGAACCGTTTGACGATTTCATCATCGCCCATTTTGAGCACCGCGTCGGTCAGTTCCGCCAAAGCTTCGGTCGGCAGGACCGCCAATTCGTGAGGCTGCCAGTCATCGAGGATCAGCCGGGTCGCCAAGCGAATATCGCCGCCGATCGCCACCAAATCCATCTGTGCGTCGCTGCGGACAAAATCATGCAGCTGCGTCAACGTCCGATTGATGTGGTTTTCCAGCAAGGCGCGGCGGCGATCGACGCCGGCACGGGCCAAGTCGATCGCTTGCAACATCCGCAGCGACCCGAGCCGGAACGAATTGCTGGCCAGCACGTTCCCGCTTCTGACGATCAAGACCTCCGTGCTGCCGCCGCCGATTTCGAACACCAGCGCTTTGCCGTTGGCAAGCTCCGCATGGGCCAGCAACTCGGGCGTGATCCCCATGTAGGTGATTCGATTGACTTCGGCCTCGTCGATCGGTTCGACATGCAATCCGGTCGCGGTGAAGACGCGATCGGTGAACGCGAGTCGGTTGGACGCTTCACGAACGGCGCTGGTCGCGACCACGCGGATGTCCGAGGTCCCCTCGATTCCGTACTCTCGCAAGACACGTTGATACTGTGACAGGACGGACACGACGCGTTCGATGCTCTTTCGGGACAAGCGACGTGTGTCGAACGCTTCTTTTCCCAGCTGGACCGGTTGAACCAACTGGTCCAGCATTCGCACCTTGCCACCGGCGTGGATCTCGGCGACCGCCATCCGAATCGCCGTGGCACCGATGTCGATGACCGCGACGATTCGCTGGATCGTTGTCGGCGCCGGATCGACGGACGCGGCCGCGGGGTCCCGCGCAAGCGAATTAGACATGGAAATCCTCGTCATCATCGTCGTCATCGCGATCGGGGTGCATCGGATCGTCCGGATCGAAAAACAAATCGGCCAGCCCCAGCGGGACGGCGTCGCCGCCGAGTGTTCGACTTTTCCGCTGTGACAATTGCTCCAAATCCAACGCTTCGTCGCCGAGACAACTTTGCAGGGCTTCCTGCCAAGCGATGTCACGGCTGACCGGATGATCGGGGTTTTGCGAGATACGTTTCAGGGCATAGCGAAGCAAGTTGATCCCGTCGCGCGGCGAGAATTCCAACTTCAATTGGTGCGAACGCTGCAAAAACTCCACCGTCATCGCCAGCATCTCCGGCTCGGCAAAGGGCAGGTGGTACTGCAGGATCGCCATTTCGTCCTGCTTGTTGGGAAACCCGACCGGCAACGTCGGCTGCAACCGGCTCATGATGTAGTCGGGAATTTCAAACGTCGATTCGTCCTGGTTCATCGTCACCGCGGCGCGAAACTCGCTGTGCGCATCAATCGTGATGCCCGCGACGATGGATTCGACATAACGCCGGTTGTCCAGCAGCGGCGCGAGCGACGCCCAGGACTTTTCATTCATCCGATTGCCTTCATCCAAGACACAAACCCCGCCGCAAATCATCGCCGTGACCAACGGCGAGGCATGGTAGGCGATGTTGCCGTTTTGGCTCAGCACCGGCGTCACCAGCAAGTCCTCGGGCCGCGTGTCGGCGGTGCACTGATAGATGAACAAGGGACGGCGTTGGGCCTTGGCCGCCGCGATCGCCAGTTGCGTCTTGCCGACGCCCGGTGCCCCGATCAATCGCGGGGTCAGCGGCAAATCGGCTTCATCCAACGAGATCCAGCAGGCCAAAAGCTGTTGGAAAATCTCGGCTTGGCCGATCCAGCGACCGGGGGCGACGTAGGGTTTGGCCAGCTTCAATCGAACGCCGTCGATTTCGACATGCGTTGAACGCAACGCCTCATTTTCATCGGGATTCGTCATCGGGTCGTTCGTGGAGCTCATCTTAACTGTTCGTGCCGTCCTGTTTGACCGAAACCGCCAGCGGGGTCCCCGTCTCGATCTCGTCGCTGTTCACAATGAATCGTTCTCATTCGTCCCTGCCGGCGTAGGCCGACGCCGGTTTCGCCCGACCGCCCGCTCGCAATCCTGCCTCTTCGTCCCGAACTGCCACCACGATCGCTTGGATGTATTGATGGATCGAATGATCGGTGAAATGATCGATTCTCCATTGCCGAAGCCCGCGGAGAAACCCGCGCCACTTGTCGCGCCGTTTGGAAACCCGCCCGAGTCGTCGGATGCGTCCGTTGCGATCAAAGTAGACTTCACTTCCGCTGTGTCGGTAACCCAGGATCGACGGCGGCACCCGCGTGACGATGTCGTTGTTGTGGACGAAGCGATAATGGTCCAGTTTAACGTAGTTGATGTACCTCCTGTTACCCACCCGCGGGCTCCCGAACGTAAACAACTCCACCGGGTCACTGGGGATGTGCGACAGGTGGCATCGACCGGCACAGATGGTCGCCATCGCGCCGCCGAGCGAATGTCCACAGAAATACAGCGAATGCCGGTTGTCCAACAGGGCCGTTTCGATCATCGGCCACAGATCGTCCACCTCGCGTTTGAAGCCACGGTGCACGCGCCCCACCGTTTCGGCGATCACACTGGCGACATTGGCGTCGGCCCGAATATCGTTCCACTCGTTCGGCTCGGTCCCCCGGCATCCGATCACACAATCATGATCGTTGCGGAAACGATACGCTTGTGAACCGTCGCGGTCGAAAAAGGTCACGTCGTCAAATCCGATCATCGCCGCGGCAGCCTTCACCTCCGCTTCATCGTTGTAGGCAATCATCGACAGCTCGGCAAACAACAGCGAACGACGCAGAAAACTCATCTCTGCGATCGGCCCCGAGACGACCGAATGGATGACCAACGGGACTTCTGCCGGATCCTGCACCCTGCCGGTCGCGTGGACGGACTGGGCGACGGACTGGGCGACGGACTGGGCGACGGATTGGGCGACGGATTGGGCGACGTCTTCAAACACCCCGTCTTCAGACATCTCTGCACTCCGCTTCCAGAGTTGTGATACGGACGAACTGGTCACAGCGTACAGCCTACGTCCGCCGGCCCCCTCCTGACCAGCCCACCGCGCCGATCTCCGTTTCGAACGCAAACTGAGCCGTAGGCGCTAGCCTCGGGCCTTGCAAGTCTCGAAGGGCAATCCAAGGCCCGCGGCTAGTGCCGTCGGCTCATAAAGTAGGTGCCCGTCGGCTCGCGCCAAACGGCTGATTCAATCGCCCAACCGTTGGCGCGTTCGGCGACCGGAAACGCTGGCAGCGGGTCGATTCGCTACGCCGAGACGGTCGGGACCGCGATTTCGCTGACGATGTCCTGCAACACGCTTTCCGTGGTGACTTTGCGGAGCCGAGATTCCCCGCGGAGGATCAAGCGGTGATTCATCACCGGGGGCAGCACGCGTTTGATGTCATCCGGGGTGACAAATCCGCGCCCGCGAATCGCCGCCATCGCCTGCCCACAGCGGAACAATGCGATCGTCGCACGCGGGCTGCCCCCCAGCGCGAGATCACTGTGACGACGCGTCTGTTCGATGATCTGCAAGAAATACTGACGCACGCGGGGATCGACGTGAACCTTGCGGATTTCCGCCTGCGCCGCAAGCACTTCTTTGGCCGTCGCAACCGCTTTCAAACCGTCGATCGGGTGCGTGTGCTGAAGCAAGTCCAGCATCCGCATCTCCTCTTCCATCGTGGGGTACCCCAAACTGAATCGCATCAGAAACCGATCCAATTGGGCCTCGGGCAAAGGGAACGTGCCCTCGTGATCGACGGGGTTTTGGGTCGCGATCACCAAGAACGGCTTTTCCAGCACATGCGTCGTCCCGTCGACCGTCACACACCCCTCGGCCATCGCCTCCAACAACGAGGCCTGGGTCCGCGGTGTCGCCCGATTGATTTCGTCGGCCAACAGAACCTGCGTGAACACCGGCCCGGCACGAAACTCGAACTCGGCTTCCTTTTGGTTGAAGATCGATGTCCCGGTCACATCGGTCGGCAACAAGTCCGGGGTGCATTGGACCCGTTTAAACTGGCAGCCGATGCTCTTGGCCAGCGCCCGGGCCAGCATGGTCTTGGCCACCCCCGGGACGTCTTCGAGCAACAGGTGCCCGCCGCTCAGCCACGCGACCAACGACAACACCAATTGCTTTCGCTTACCGACAATCGCATGTTCGACGTTTGCGATCACCCGCTTGGCGAAATCGGAAACCGCGGCGACATTGGCGACATCGCCGGCCCCCGGGGCTACGGCGGTCGGGTCAACAACAGGGGGGGCTTCGGTCATCAGGGGCAAATCGACGAAAAGACGAGTGGATGCGGGGCACCGGCGGTGGGGGCTGAGTACCAGTTTAACTGATCCATTCGATTCGTTTATTTGTCTAAAACTTTTTGCGGCGCCCCGCCACGGCTGGAGTTTCGCCCCTCGGGTTAGAATGACGCGGCCGTGCTAGCCCGAAGCGTAAGCGAGGGGTTTCGCCGCGTCCCTCGCTTACGCGTCGGGCTGGCATCCACAGGCTTTTGGCAATTTCCGCTACCGGAAACACACCGTCTGCGACGTATCTCTCCTCTCCCCGCATGAAAATCACCGCGATCCCCCAGCTGTACCGGAATCTGCGCCGCTGGCGCGAGATTCTGGCCGTGCTGCGCCGCTACGGGCTCGCGGATTGGCTGAGCCAGCATCGTCGGTTGCCCTTTCGGGGTTGGTTCAAAGATCATCGCGGCACGCCGTTGACGGAGTACACGCGCGAACAGCGGGTGCGGATGGCGCTGACCGATCTGGGCCCAACCTTCATCAAGCTCGGCCAGATCCTGGCCGCCCGCCCCGACCTGGTCGGCGTCGCCCTGAGCGAGGAACTCAAGGGGCTGCGGGCCAATGTGCGTCCGGACAATATCGACACCGTGCGACAAACCCTCGCCAAAGAACTGGGCGAGAACTACGAGGCCTATTTCGCCAGCATCGATGCCCAGCCGCTGGCGAGTGCCTCGATCGGCCAGGTCCACCGAGCGGTGCTGCACGACGGCCGCCGGGTGGTCCTGAAGGTTCAGCGCTCGGGCATCGAAAGAACGGTCAAACAGGACATTGAAGTGCTGAGCGGATTGGCGGTGTTGGCCGAGCGGGTCGAAACCGTGGCGGCATGGCGACCGGGCGATGTCGTCCGGCAACTGGCACCGATCATCACCCGCGAACTGGATTTCAGCCGCGAACGGCAATCGCTGGAACACTTCTCCACCTGGGTCGCCAGTCATAGCGTTGATGTCGTCGTCCCCAATCCGATCGCCGAGTTGTGCACCCGCCGCGTGTTGGTGATGGACGAATTGATGGGCCGCTCGCTGGCCGACTGCTTGCGAGACGCCGAGCGAAGCGGATTCCGGCCCTCTGCGGTCCCCTCACCCGCCTCGACGCTGATCCCCCGCCCCGACGGGAAATCCGCCGACAACGGTGCCCCGCGGCGACCCAACGACGCGGGGCACGACGCTGCGCACGACGCTGAATCATCGCCCCCGATCACGCTGGATGCGGAACGCTGCGAAGCGATCGGTCACGCGATCGCCGACATCTATTTGGCGATGATTTTTGAAGAAGGCCAATTTCACGCCGACCCCCACACCGACAACCTGTTCCTGTTGGAAGACGGCCGACTGGGAATCCTGGATTTCGGGATGACGGGCCGAATCGATGAAAAGCTCCGCGAGAATATCGAAGACATGCTGGTCGCGATCTCCTCGGGTGATCAAAACCGCTTGACGCGTCTGATCCGACGCGTCGGTGAAGCACCTCCGACCCTGGACGAATCCGCGCTGTCGATCGACGTCGCCGACTTTATCGGCACCTACGGCCAGCAATCGATGGACGAGTTTGATCTGGCCGGGGCGTTGACCGCCCTGACCGAATTGCTACACAAACATTCGATCAAACTGCCCAACCAGTCCGCACTGTTGCTGAAAATGCTGATCTCGCTCGAAGGCACGTTGTCCGAGCTAGGCGCCAGTTTCGACTCGCTCAAAGTGATCCGATCCCTGGCTCACAAAACGATGCTCCGCCGGTTGAGCCCCCAGCGGCGATTCCGCCAAGCGCGGCGAATCTATTTGGAGGCGGAAAGCTTTCTCGAATCGGCCCCCGACGAATTGGTCTCACTGCTGCAAATGGTTCGCCGCGGGGAAACCCGGATCACACTGGAACACCAGCGGTTGGGCCCCTCGGTCAACCGACTGGTGCTGGGGGTGATGGCCAGCGCGGTGTTCTTGGGATCGTCCCTGTTGCTCGCCCAGCAGGTCTCTCCGCTGATATCCATCCCGTTGTATGTCACCACGTTGGAGCCGATCAGCTTGTTCGGGCTGATCGGCATGTTGGGAAGCATCGCGGTGATGCTGTGGTTGTTGTTGGCGATCGCCCGCAGCGGCCACCTGACACGCAACAACGACGACTGAATGCCCCCAGGCTACGGATGAGCATGCCCGTGGGGCGAACGAAAACGGTGATCAGGCGAGCGTGGGATGCAATTCGGATGCGCCGTCGGGTGGCTACTTGGTCGGTCGGACGTAGACGCGCAACCGTTTCTTGGCGTAGGAACCGGCGTTTGCAGAAAATGTCCAGTCGCGGTTGTCGCCGGGGCTGTTGCCGATCCCGATGTCGGCTCGATCAGCGGCGCTCCAGTGGTTGATGGCGAACACGGTTTGCCGCTTGCCGAAGTTGTGAACCTGCATCGAACCGTAGCCCGCCGTCGGCGGTGCCGGTTCGTCGCCGAAGTCGAATCGCGATCCCGACGCGTTCTTGACGCCGGCTTTGTTGGCCGGCCCGTAATTGCTGGGCCAGAATTCAATGTTGCCGGTCGCGATCGCGCGGCCTTGGTCCACGCTGTCGGTCGACGAAAACACGTCCATCGCTTCGACCGACTGTTGAAAATGCGCGCCCGAGGACGCGGTCGGGAGGCCGATTTTTTTCGCGTCATCGGTAAACGCGTTCATCGAAACAAAGACGGCTTGATCTTGCCCCGCCCCGGTCCCGAGTTCTAACAGGTAGCCGATGCGATCGAACGCGGAGACGTCATCGCTGTGGTCGAGATCGTATTGAACGCGTTGATTCAGCTTGCCTAAATCGATGTCATAGACCAGCTGGTATTCGCGATCGATCGCCAGCGTGCTCAAAAAGTCCGGTTCCTCGCCGCCGCGAAACGCCCCGACCGGCAAACCGGTCCCGCCGGTCAAGTTGGGTTCGGCCAACTTGTCCCAGGCGAATCGGAACGCAACGGGATTGTCGACGGCGTCGGACGACAGGATCACGGCGTCGCCGTCGATGGTGGCGTCGGCCGGTTGGTAGCCGCCCGAGCCCGCGCCGATGACTTCGAAGTGACGGGGCGGATTGCCGTCGCGCGTTTTCAGCCCGCCGCCGGTATTTCGAAACGTGATCTTCAACCGGCCGTCCAAGATTTCCATCGACTCCATCTCGGGACTGTGGGCGACCAAGTCTTCCTTCCCGTAGTCATTTTTCAAGGCCAGCAGTGCCAGCCGATTGCCGACGTCTTGCTTGTTCGGCGGATGGATATTGTCAAGCGTGGCGATGTCGTTGATGACGACCATGCCGGTGTTGGGAAGTTGCTCAGTCGCCGCTTGGGCTTCCCAGAATCGGGGCAGGATCGTGGGGTCTTCGTCGCCGTATTGGAAGGGTGCGATTTGGACGTAGTAGAAGGGAAAGTCGCCCTGTTTCCACAACGTTCGCCAACCGCCGATCAGTGCCTTTTTCTTTTCAAAATACAGCATGCCTTCGGCGTGATTGGATTCGCCCTGGTACCAGATCGCACCGCGGATCGGGAATCCGACCAACGCGTGGATCATGCCGTTGTACAGCATGGTCGGGTCTTGATGGCTTTTGAACGGCAGCAACCCTTCCGGGAACGCGGGGCTGGGCTGAACCGCGGTTCCTGATCGCAACGCATCGGAGGCACCGTCGATCCATTGTCGGGTCGCGTCGATGTGTTTTTCGAGCGTCGCTTGATAGGATTCCGATCCAGGCGTCCGCTGAACGACCGACTTGTAAATGCCCTCCAACGCGTCGACGGTGCGAAACCCGACCGGCGGCGTCCAGGGTTCGACACGCGTGCCGCCCCAGGAAGAATTGATCAATCCGATCGGCACGCCGAGATCCTGATGCAACCGCCGCGCCATGTAGTATCCGCACGCGGTGAAACTGCCCGCGGTATCGGGCGAGCAGACGTTCCACGGGGCGCTGACGTCGTCAAGCGGCGTGGTGGACGGATTGCGTGGGATCTTGATGTGTCGAATCAGCGGGTAGTCTGCCGCGGCGATTTCGGCCTTGGCGTTGGCACTGGCCGCAACCGACCACTCCATGTTGGACTGCCCCGAGCACAGCCACACTTCGCCGACCAGGACATCGTTCACCTGAATCGTGTTGTTTCCCTTGACGGTCAAGGTCTGGGGGGAATTGCTGGCGTCCATCGCGGGCAGTTCGACTTGCCAACGTCCCGTTTCATCGGGCGTCGCGGTGGCCTTGTTTTCGGCCAAGGAGACTTCGACGGTTTCCCCTGCATCGGCCCAGCCCCAAAGCCGCACGGGCTGCTGTTGTTGCAGCACCATGTGGTCGCCGATGAAGCCCGGCAGACGCACGTCGGCCCTTGCCTGTGTGTACGCCAGTGAACACGCCATCAGGCAAATCAAAGGCATCACGATCAACTTCATCAAAGCCCGTTTTCTCATGTGAATCTCCAGCAACGTTGGCGGGGGGAAAAAATGCAGTCGCAGATTCTACTTGATGGGACGTGAGTGGTGGCCAAGCGGCCGATCGCGATCAATCGGCTTGCGGAGCGGTCGCGAGAGTGAAGCGAAAGACGGCGCCGAACTCCGGTCCGTTGCTCGCTTGCAAGGTCCCCCCGTGAGCTTTCACGATGGTGGTGCTGATGGCCAAGCCCAATCCGAGTGCATTGGTTTTGGTGGAGCAAAACGCTTCGAAGATCGGGACGTTACCGGGCGGCAAACCGGCCCCATTGTCGGCGACCGTCACGGCCACGCGGTCGCCCTGTTTTTCCGTCGAGATGCGCACCACGGGATCGCCGACGGATCGGTTCTGGACTGCATCGAAGGCGTTTTTGATCAGATTGACCAGAACCTGTTGGATGTGCACGTTGTCGGCTTTGACCGGTGGCAACCGCGGGGCGGGGGTGTATTCGACGCGGATGCCGGCGACTTGCGCATCGTGTTTGGTCAGCATCAGCGCCGACTGGATGATTTCGTCAAGATCGAGGGTGGTTTTGTTGATCGGTTCCCGAGACACAAAGCTGCGTAACCGGGTCAAGATTTCGCCGGCGAATTGCGCGGTGGAGGTGATCTTGTCGAGCCACTGGTGCAATCGATCGCGGTCGATGGCTCCCTCGGCGGCGACGAGATTCCCGCAGGCTTTGCCAAAGTTTTGGATCGCGTACAGGGGTTGATTTAACTCGTGTGCCAGTCCGCCGACCATCTCGCCCATCGTGGAAACCCGGGCGACATGTGCCAGTTCGGATTCCAGCCGCTTGAGTGATTCTTCGGCGCGCTTCTTTTCGGTCACGTCGGTGACGCTTCCGCGGATAATGGTGCGTCCACCTTCTTCGAGCGATAGCAACCGGATTTCGCACGGGATTTCATTGCCCAGTGCATCGCGGTGGGTCCATTCGAAGATCGGCGTTTCACCGGCGCAAGCTTTTGAAATGACTTCGCGACTCTTTTCGGCCGACAACTGGCCATCGGCTTGAACAACGGGGCTGATATCCAGCGGCCCCATTTTCAGCAACTTTTCGGCGGGATACTTGTACAGTTTCTCCGCCGCCTCATTGACCATCACAAAGTGCCCGGTTTTGGTGTCCAGCAAGACGACGGCCTCGGGGGCGTGCTGAATCAGCCGGCGAAAACGCTCCTCGCTTTGGATCAGGGACTGTTCAACCCGCTTGAGTTCGCTGATGTCCTGGGCCAATCCGATGGTGCCGATGATCTTTCCGGACGGGTCACGAAGCGGTTCCACGTAGACTTGGAAAACAAGCCCGGCCCATTCAACGACCGACGTGCCGGAGATCCCTTGGAGTGCGCGGATGTGGATCGCGATCGGACCAAAGTTCTCATCATCGATTTGAAAGTACTCGAATAGTGTTTGCCCGACGGATTGGCCCGGCTTCTGATTCAGACTCTTCAGCCCGGCACCGGTGGAATGCGTGAAGCGAAGATCCAGGTCGGTGGTCCACAGCACCGCCGGCAACTGTTCGGTCAGCACCCGCAACCGAGTTCTACTGGCATGCTGAGAGGCCTCGGCGATCGATCGTTCGATTTCGATTGCGGTCCGATCGCCGAACAGCGCGATGATTTCGCGAATGTCCCCGCGATCCTCCATCGGTTTGTCATCCATCACCGCCAGCACCCCCACGACGTCTCCGGCCGATCCGACCAGCGGCGTGGCCAAATAACTTTCGGCATGAAACTCAGCCAACGTGGCGTCATTGGGGAAACGCCGTCGGACGTGATCGGCACAGAATTCCATCGACCGATTGATCACGGTGTTTTGGGTCGGGGACCCGGCGAGTGAATAAACGAAGTTTTCGGCCAAATGCCCGTCGGACCAAAAGGCGATGGTCCGCGCTTGATTGGGATGCTCTTGATCGATGCAGGCGACAAACACGTATCGAAAACTGAAGGACTGGGAAATGTAGCGAACCAGGGCTTGGAAAAACGCCAGCCCCGTCGACCGCGACGTACCGACGGTGATCATCCGCATCGCGTTTTGAAAGTGCTGCATGTGGCTCTCAGCACGCACACGCCCGGTCACGTCGTGGGGCAGCGAGACGACGGCGACGATCTCACCGTGGTCATTGCGTCGAACGGTGTTAAACCATTCGCAATTCAGGACCGTCCCGTCTTTGCGATAGTTGCGATTGAAGCAGGTGTTGAAATCGACATGCCCTTCCAGCAACTCGCGATTCGCCTGTTGGACCAGCGTGATGTCCCGTTCGTGCACCAGGCGAAACTCGTCCCAGCGTTTCCCCAAAACCTCCTCGGCCTTCCAGCCGAAAATCTGTTCCGCCTGTGTGGTCCAGCGGCTGATGGCGTCGTTTGCGTCCCATTCGATCAAGCCCACATCGGCGCGGCCGGGATCGCGTGGCGCAATCCCGATCGATGCAGACGCGTCCGCCGAATGCCTCTCCTCCTCCGCCGCTCGCTCGGGCGGATCGGACTGGTCCAGTCGCGCGAGTTTCGCCTGTATCTCAGCGAGTTGAGCCAGCAATTCACTGCGAGTCTCCTCGACTCTGGGCATCTCCGATTCTCCCGTCGATTCGTGATTCAGCCGCTGTTGAGGCGGAATGATGGCGTTGGCACATCGGCCGGTTCAGGCGAGTGGCCCGGCCGGGTGCGCTGGGCCGGCATTTTAGATGATTCGCCGCCGCATCGCGACGCAGCAGGCGAGGGAATCGCGGCGGCGTTTTTTTCGCTCAAATCGGATCCATCTTCGCTTGGTAGCGGCACCCTCAGCCACCGTGTCCAGTTAGAATCGGACGCTTCTTCGTCGGGCGAATTCTTCGATTGATCCCGATCGGATTGCCCGCTGTTCCTCCCCGCCTTTCCTCTTTCCCCCGCCGGTCACGCCATGCCCCATCGCCTTGTTCGGTTTCTTGTCCTCGTCCTCGCCATCGTGTCCGGCACAATCGCCGTCGCCGACGAGCGTCCCAATATCCTTTGGCTGACCTGTGAAGACAACAACGTCAATTGGGTCGGATGCTATGGCAATCCCCACGCCGACACGCCCAATATCGATGCCCTGGCGGCCGAAGGGTTTCAGTACATGCATTGTTACGCCAACGCGCCGGTGTGTGCACCGTCACGCAGCACGTGGATCACTGGCGTCCATGCGTTGTCGATGGGAACGCACCCGATGCGAAGCCGCTATCCGATCCCCCACGATCGGATCCGGTACTACCCGGACCTGTTGAAGGACGCCGGGTATTACGTCGGCAACGATAAAAAGACGGACTACAACATCGGCGGCCGCGACGACAAAAGTGCTTGGGACACCGACAAGACCGATTGGGACCAGCTGAAGCAACGGCAACCATTCTTTATGGTCATCAACAGCACCAAGTCGCACGAGTCCAGGGCATTCGGCGACGTCAACCACACCACGCACAGCCCCGATGACGTACGGCTGGCGAAATACCATCCCGACATTCCGGACATCCGCAAAAACTACGCACACTACCACGACCAGATGAAGAAGATGGATGCCGACATCGGGCTGGCGCTGAAGCGGCTGGAGGAGTCCGGGTTGGCCGAAAACACCATCGTGATTCACAACTCGGACCACGGCGGCGTGATCGCCCGCAGCAAACGGTTCTTGTTCAACAGCGGAACGCATTGCCCGTTGATCGTCCGCATCCCGGAGAAATTCAAACATCTACGTCCCGCCCAGCCCGGCACCAAGATCGACGATCTGGTCAGCTTCATCGACATGACCAAGACTTGGTTGGACATCTGCGGTGCGGAGAAGCCCGATTATTTGCAGGGCAAGGTGTTCTTGGGTCCGAACAAGGAGTCGCGAGAGTACCACGTCAGTTTCCGCACCCGGATGGACGAACGCTGTGATAACGTCCGAGCGATCCGCGACCGTCGTTTCTTGTACATCCGCAATTACATGCCCTACGCCCCCTGGGGACAGCATCTGAATTATTTGTGGATCATGCGTGCGACCCAGGCGTGGGAGGAGCATCATCGCGCCGGCAAAACCGACGCGGTGACCGGCCGTTTCTTCGGAACCAAGCCGATGGAGGAACTGTATGACACCTCGGTCGATCCGGACAACGTTCACAATTTGATCGACGATCCCCGCTATGCCGAGGACGCGAAACGATTGAGCAAGGCCTTGGACCGCTGGCAATTGGAACACTTTGATGCCGGTTTGCTACCCGAGAGCGAAATCGTCCGTCGCAGTGAAGCGAGCGGAAAGACGATTTTTGACATGGTGCGGACCCCGTCCCTGTACGATCTTCCCGCACTGCAGCAGGCGTCCGCGCGGGCTCTTGAGCAGAATCCAGACAACCTGGGACGCTTGTACGAAGACCTGCGGGCGAAAGACTCCGGCGTTCGCTACTGGGCGATCGTCGGATGTTTCAACCTGCAGGAATCGGCGCCGCTGGACATGTCGGAAATTCGGCCGGCATTGCAAGATGAATCACATCATGTCCGTGCGATGGCGGCCTGGATCCTGTACCGAGACGGGGACAAAGCGGCCGCCCAAGCATGCTGGAACCAGTTGTTACGCGAGAGCTCTTATGCCTCGTTAAAGGTGTTCAACATCATCGATTGGATCGGGGACGGGATCGAACCCTACACCGAATCGATGAAGTTGTGCAAATTTGACCACGGCGGCTACGTTGATCGGATGAAAGAGTACATGGACGTGGCGGACAAGCCGGAAAAGAACAAGCGGGCCAAGTAGGGCGAGTCGTCGACTGCGGCGGAATCACGACCGACGCATCCAATTTCATTTCAAAGAGAACCATGGCGATGTTCAAGCATTCCACGTTGCAACGGTTTACGATCGGCGCGATCCTCACCCTGGGCTTGGCGATTCCATTTTGGGATTCGCTTGGAGCCGCCGAACCGGCGGCCTCGCGGCCCAACATCGTCTTGATCATGGCAGACGACCTCGGGTTTTCAGATCTGGGGTGTTACGGAAGTGAAATCGAAACACCGACGCTAGACGGTTTGGCCCAAAACGGGTTGCGGTTTCGCCAGTTCTACAACACCGCCAAATGCCACTCTTCGCGAATCTGCCTGCTGTCAGGGCTGTACTGCCAGCAAGCCGGGAATGAAGCGATGGACAACGCCGTCACGTTGGCGGAAGTTTTGAATCAAGCAGGTTACTTCACGGCGATGTCCGGAAAATGGCACTTGAAAAAGGAGCCGACCGACCGCGGATTCCAACGCTATTTCGGACACCTCAGCGGAGCGACCAACTTCTTCACCGGCGATCAGACGTTTCGCATCAACGGTGAACCTTTCAACGACTTCGGCAAAGACTTTTACACCACCGATGCCGACACGGATTACGCGATCAAGTTTGTCGACGAAGCGACCGCCAGCGACAAACCGTTTTTTCTGTATGTGGCCTACAACGCACCGCACTATCCGCTGCACGTCAAACGCAAGGATTTTGAAAAATATCGGACACGCTATCGCGATGGTTGGGACACGATCCGCAAGCAACGCTACGCGCGACAGATCGAAAGCGGATTGATCGACCCGAGATTTGCGCTCAGCAATCGTCCTGACTACATTCCCGCATGGGAGGAACTCAGCGAGGCGGACAAATTGTGGGAACAGGAACGGATGGCGGCATTCGCCGGCATGGTGGATTGCCTGGACCAGAACATCGGTCGGTTGGTCAATCATCTGAAATCCGCCGGCCAGTTCGAGAACACGCTGTTCATGTTTTGCAGCGACAACGGGGCTTGTCCGTTCGAGCGGACGCGGGGCAAGGAACTGCGCCCCTGGGATCCGGATTCGTACTGGTGCTATGACACCGGCTGGGCCCACGTGGGGAACACTCCCTTCCGCTGGTACAAGCAGAATCAACATGAAGGCGGGATCTCGTCTCCGCTGATTGTGCACTGGCCAGCCGGATTGCAGACCGATCCGGGATCTTTCACCGACCAGCCCGGTCACCTGATCGATTTCATGCCGACGTTGATCGATGTCGCCGGCGCACAGTACCCGAGCGAATTCGAAGGCCGCCGGATCACGCCGGTGCAAGGGAAGTCCCTGCTGCCCATCCTGAAGGGACAAGAACGAACACCGCACCCTTGGATGTATTTCATGTTTTCCAAGAACCGGGCGATCCGGCAAGGCGATTGGAAGATCGTCTCGGCAAACGGCGGCAAGTGGGAACTGTATGACATCAGCAAAGACCGCTCCGAGCTGAACGATCTGCGCGGTGAGTATCCGGAAAAGGCGAAGGAGTTGATCGCGCTGTGGCACGAGGTCGCCGAGGAGGTTGACCACCTGCCGGCAAAGCAACGGGGAAAGGTGACCGGCAAACCGCCCCAACCGATGAACAGTTACCGCGCCGACATGAAGGCGGCAAAATAGTTCTTGGTCTCATCACCGTGATTTCGAAGGTCGCCAACGGCTTTCGGGGCCTCGGTCCCCCAAGTAAATGGAAGTCGATTGGACGCGATGGGGCTTGCGCGAACCGGTCTTGCTGAATACAGTTGTTCTGGACCGAGACGAACCAACACGAAAGGGTGTTTGATGAAGGCCGGATGCTGCAACCAGTTGTCGAGAGTTCTGGGTTTGACTGTCTGCTTCAGCCTCCTTCCACAGGGTCTAAGGGGGCAGAAGGTTTCCGAAACGCCGGCACAGGTCACGGTAGAGCTTGCGGCGAATGAAACACCGATGCTTGAAGCTCAGCAGCGGGAAGCCGATTGGATTCGCAGCGACGATCCTCGCGCCGCCGTTCTCGGATACTCGTCACGTGCCGTCGAGGGCTGGCCGGTCCGTGTTAGTGAAACACTTTTGAATTCGCACCCGGAAGCGACCGAACGTGCGCTCGAATTGTTGGGCGAACAACTGCGGACGGTCAAACAATTGCTACCGGAATCAGCGGTGTCTCGTTTGATCAACGTTCCGATCTGGTTCTCACCCAAGTACAAGGGGTTCGGTCCGACCGGGGAGTATCACCCGGGGGCGGGCTGGTTGGCCAGGCAAGGCCGGCACCCCAAGCTTCATCGTTGTGTCGAATTCACGAACATCCCGCAGTTTCAACGGGAAGTCGAGCGAATGCCCGTGCTGGTGATCCACGAACTCGCGCACGCCTATCACGACCAAGTGCTCGGGTTTGACAACGCGGAAATCCGTGCGAGGTACGACGTCGCCAAGAGGAGCGGCCGCTACGACGCGGTCCGGCGAGGTAACGGCAAGACGGAGAAGGCCTACGCGATGACAAACGACCGCGAGTACTTTGCGGAGACCTCGGAAGCGTTTTTCGGACGCAATGATTTTTACCCGTTTGACCGCAGCGAGCTTGAAGCACACGATCCCAGGATGGCGGCGTTGCTAAGACAGTTGTGGGATGACCACTGACCGATTGAAAAAGACCAAATCATGCTGCATCGCTCGCTGATTTCTACCCTCTGTCTGGTTGCCGTTTTGAGCCTCGGGGTACCGGTCCCTGTCCGGGCAGCCCCACCCAACGTTTTGTTCATCGCCGTCGACGATTTGAATGATTGGATCGGATGCATGGGCGGGCATCCCCAAGCGGCGACTCCGAATTTAGATCGGCTGGCCGAAGTCAGCATGTTGTTTACCAACTCGCATTGTCCCGCGCCGGCATGTAATCCGTCGCGGACCGCGATCATGACGGGGATTTCGCCGCATGTTTCCGGGCTTTACGACAATCGCCAAAAGATGCGCGAGTTGTTGCCCGATGCCGAACTGCTGCCGAAGTACTTCTCGCGGCATGGTTATTGGTCCGCCGGATCGGGCAAGTTACTGCACTACTTCATCGATCAACAATCCTGGGATCAGTATTACCCGCCCAAGGAAACCGAAGATCCGTTTCCGCGTACGCTGTATCCGGAAAAGCGGCCCGTCAGTCTGCCGGTCGGTGGTCCCTGGCAGTACCGCGAAACGGATTGGGGGCCGTTGGATGTGACGGACGAGGAATTTGGTGGAGACTATTTGGTATCAAAGTGGGTTGGCGAGCAACTGGGCAAACAGCACGACAAACCGTTCTTTCTGGCCTGCGGCATCTATCGTCCTCACGAGCCGTGGTTCGTCCCCAAGAAATACTTTGATCAATTTCCGCTCGATGACATTCAATTGCCGCCGGGTTACCGGGAAGACGACTTGGATGATTTGCCCCCGGAGGGAAAGCGACGCGGACCGAATCGATACTTCGGGCATATTCTGAAACACGGTCAATGGAAGCAGGGCGTTCAGGGGTACCTCACTTCGATCGCCTTCGCCGATGCGATGGTCGGCCGCGTGATCGATGCGCTCGAACGCGGACCGAACAGGGACAACACGATTGTCGTTTTATGGAGTGACCACGGTTGGCATTTGGGTGAAAAACAGCATTGGCAAAAGTACACTGCGTGGCGCGCCTGCACGCGTGTCCCGCTGATGATCCGGGTTCCTCCGGGGACGACGGGCCTGACGGCAGGGACTCCCCCGAACACGATCTGTGACGCCCCGGTCAACTTGCTGTCCCTGTATCCGACGCTGACCGAGTTGGCCGGACTGCCGCCGAAAGAGTCCAACCATGGTCCGTCATTGCTACCGCTGTTGGAAAATCCCGCGGCCGAGTGGCCACACGTCTCGATCACCTATTTGAATCGACCGGGGAACTATGGACTGAGCGAGCGACGATGGCGTTTCATTCAATATGACAACGGGGATCACGAACTGTACGATACCCGAAACGATCGCTACGAGTGGAACAACTTGGCGTCCGAGCCCGAGCATGCGGCACGGATCGCCCGGATGCGTGCGTCGGCTCCCGCGGAGTTCGCCGAGTATGTCGCGCCGAGTGACGAGGCGCTGCAGAAGTTGGCGTGGCACGCCGCAACGGAGTCCGGCGCACCGCCGTCAAAGCCAGACGGCAATCGATTCGATGTCGTGTTTACCAACCGTCGCGACCAGCCGGTGAAAGTGTTTTGGATGGATCGCCGGGGAACCCCCAAGTCCTTCGGGACGCTGGAGTCCGGCTGGCGAAAGCCGCTGCAAACACGCCCCGGCGCGGTGTGGTTGATCACCGACACGAACGAGCACCCGCTGGGATACTTCGTCGTCGGCGACCGAACGGCCCATGCCGTGATCGACGCAGAGTAGCGGGAGTTCGCCCACGGCCTGCTGATTGACTCGCTGGTCAGTGCCACTTTGCACAAGAACCATCGTGAATCGCCGGCCAAACGTAGCTACCTTCGCCAGAAGGTGGATCTCCGGGGTTTTCTACGCTCGCATCGAGCGTAGCTACGTTAAAGTTTTCCACGCTCTGGCGAGCGTAGCTACGTCAAAGTGGCGCTGTCCAGCTAGTCCGCAGCGCGAGCATGGGACAAGACGGATCCACTCACTTGCGATTCGTACTCGCATGGTCCATTTCATTCATCGAAAACGATTGAATCAACTGGGCACCGCGGCGGGCGGACACTCAGCCCAATCGCCGTGCGGTTGCGCGGAGCATCACGCGGAAGTGATCGTCGAGCCAGGTTTGGCCAGCGGCCCACGTCAGTTTCGTCTTCAACGAATCGTCATCCAATTCCGTAATCCGCGTCTCGGTTGCCTGAAGTGCTTTGGCGATCGCGAGCAGGTAGAGCACCGCCGCGACAGGTTTGGGTAGCGGACCATCGGGGGCCGCCCCACTCGATTTTGCAAACTGTTTGACGGCAACCAGATCCTGTGGTGAAGGCCGCTGCGACATCAGCAACGTGTCGATCGAGATCGGCGTCGAATTCGTCTCAGCCGGATCCGTTGAATGTTCGGAGCTCGCTAACTCGGAGACGTCAACGTGCAACTGGTGCTGAAAGATCGAACGGTATTCGTCTGGTCGCCACAATTCGCCCTCGTGATCGAGCTGAAAAAGCTGCGAGAGCGTTTTCGGGTTGGGTTCCATCAGCGTTCCCATAGTGCAGTTGGACGGCGTGACGAGAGAGGAGTGGCGAGTCCGTGAGGCGTAAGGCCTGATCACGCTCGCGACAGGATTTCCTGAAGGTCCACTAATTCCTGTTCGATCTCCTGGTCATTGTGAACATATTGGCTGATCACCAAACGCAGCGATCGCGCGAACATTCGCTTTGCGGTCATCAACGTATTCGAGGCCTGTGTTGGTGAACGAAACTCGAATTGGTCGACGATCGCTTGGTAGCTGATCGGCGGGGCGTTCTCGTAGATCGGCGCGAGGACTCGACCGTAGAAGACCTGCCACAACGTGTCCCGACTGCTGAGGCGACAATCTTGCTTCATGCGATCGGCGGCTTCCCACAGGACGGATCGTGCCCATTGAACGTCAAACGCGTTGCCGATACCAGCCGCCGCCGACGAACCGACGCCGATTTCGTGGTCGGGGATTGGAAACGCGTAATCGGCGGCACGTTTTTTGGCCCGACGCTTTGCCAGTTCGTTCTTGGCGTAGTTGTCCAACGAGTGGATCAATAGGCTTCGGAAACGTCCACGCGACGGCTCGGCGACCGCCAGCAAGTCGCGTTCGAGAATCTTGTATTCGATGAATCCCTGGACCAGGTCATCGGCGTCACTGGATTGGACCTGACGGGATTTGACGAGATGGACCTTCAGCGCGGACCAGTAGCGCGTGAGCAGTTCTTGAAGTGCCGCGGATTGTTCGACATCGTCTCGATCGCCGGCATGACGTACGATCGACCAATTGGTGGTCGGAAAGAAGTTCTGGTCTCGGAATGAATCATCGGCCATCGGGCACTTGCCGATGTGAGTGGTACGGATCGTCGCCGGGGTGTCAAAAGTGACGAATCAACGACAGCATGAATTCGCCGTCGAAGAATCGTTCGGGTTCTTCGGACAGCGGAAATGCGCCGCCGACACGCAACTTGGTATGGTAATCCAATTCGGCATGCAATCCGATGGTCAGGTTTGAGATTCCCAGATCTTGCGGCGTCCCGAAGGATGCAAAGCCGGTTCCCAGCGTGACGAAATCTCCGTCGCCGAGCGTGCTGTTGAGGTGATACTCGACAACACCTGCCAGCCCTGTCAGCCGGCCCAGTCCCAGACGCCCCCTTCCGGGACATCGACAAGATTCACGAAAAAACCAGTACCCTGCCGAGATGTCAAAATAGAAAAACGACGTCTCGTCCAGCACGCCCCGCTCGATCAATCCGCCGGTGTCTGTTTCGATGGTGTTGCCGTTGATCGGAATGTCCAGTTGAAACGACATGTGATAGAACAGGTCACCGGGGGCACCCACGACCCCGATGTACGGCAGCAGGTGAATCGAATCGTTGTCGACTTCAAATTCGACGCCCTGAAGCGGTAGTTCGCCCCGCACATCAGATCCGGTAGGAGTGTCAAACCCGATGCCCGCCGCGATCGCGCGGGTCTGGGTTTGGTGGATCAGCCGCTTGAAGATGATCGCCAGGTTACCGACGTTTCCCCCGACCAAACGATAATCCGGATCGTCGATGGTGAATCGTTCCGCGAACGGCAAACGGAATTCCACCGACGCGCGGCCCTGATCGTAGGTTTTTTCGAACCCGACGGTGAATCGATCCACGGCGTTTTCGTCCAAGACGCCGGATCGCCGTTGGTTTTGGGCGGCCGAAAAGTGGTGGTAGTTGATGAACGCACGGTCGACCGGATAGGCCTTGTTGTGATCGGCGATCTTGGCGCGACGGCTGGACGCTGCCAACGGAAGATCGTTTCGCACGATAGCCAGACCGGTGTCCACGACCGAGTCTCCGCCGACCAGGATGTCACCGAAGAATTCGGGTGTCCGTGCGAAACGGTTCATCGGACCTCGTGAGCGGGCACGCGATTGGCCGAGCAACGAATCGAGCATGCTGGTGGGCTGTGTCGTCGGTGCAAACGAAGCAAACGGCGATGGGGATGGGGGCGCAAGCGAGGGGACTGGCGCTGGTGCAACCGACTGCGACGGTGTCGCCGGTGGCTGTTCACCATCGGATGGCGACGGGATGGGGGACTGGGGCGACGGCGTGGCGGGAACCGGTGGCACCGCTTGATCGCTTCGGTCGGCACTGGTGATCGGAGCCGGTGACGACGCCGGTTCGTCGGGTTGTTGTGCCCTGATCGATGTCTCGACGCTCAGGCAAAGGAAGAGCGTGGCGAACGCGAATCTGGCCTGCAATCCGTTCATGGCAAATCCCTTCCGTTGGAGTTTGGTCCTCACAAGAAGGGTATCGGAGCCACTGAAGTGATTCGCTTCGAAATGTCAAGAATCTCTTCCGGACCACGCAGCGACACCCACATCGACGGTCATCATCGACACAGGGGGCGTGACCCGACTAATTTGACAGCGACTCGACGCGGGAATCGATTTCCTGAACGAGCTGCGTCAGGGTCGGCGATTGCGGCAATTCTTCAAGCGCATCGGTGGCCAGCCGTTGATAGTGAATCCACATCGCCGTTTCCCCCTGACCCGATGATTCCAAACGCGCAAGTTCCAGCAGGATGCGTGCGACTTCCTGCGCGGAACGGTCATCCCGCCGGGCCAGCGCGATCGCGGTGCGGCTTGCCGACCGCAGCGTCGACGCGGCGTCATCGATCTGCCCCAGCTGCTCGTAGCGGAAGGCGATCTCGAACCCGCAGTTGATCAGCATCATTTGGTACTTGTCGACATTCGGATTGATGGCCGCAACGGGAGCCATTTCGCGCATCGCACGACGGAAGCCTTCGATCGCGCCGGCGGGCTCTTCCAGCAGCCCGGCCCGCGCGAAATGGCTGCCGCTTAGCAGGTAGTGATCGTCAATGGCCCCTGGCATCTGCACCAGCTGTGAAAATGAATCGATGGCGCGATCGTAGTAGGTTCGAGCCGAATCCATCATCCCCTGCTGGGCGTAGACACCGCCAAGGGCGTAATAGCCTTTGGCGACATCACGCAGCACGCTGGGATGATCAGGGTGTTCCTGCGACAGTTGTTCACGAAGCTCTGTCGCCGCTCCCAACGCATCGAACGCCGCCGGGAGGTTTCCGCAGCGTTTGAACACGATGCCAAGATTCATGTCGGCGTTGGCCAGCAGCCGCCGATACTCGATGCTGTCGCTTTGAAGCTCGACGAGTTGTTGCCTCAGCCGTTTCGACTGGCGAAAGGAATTCAGCGACGATTCCCAGCGACCGAGGTGATACAGGCTGTCGCCACGGGCGTTGTATGAATTGGCGAGTTCCCGCAAACCGACTTGCGATTGCGGACGATCCTCCAGGCCGCGACGCTGGATTTCGATCGCCCGGTCAAAATGGTCCAGTGCGGCTTCGTGGGATTCGATTTCGGCGGTGATCAAGCCGACGCGGTAATGCGTGACGCCCATCAGGTCGGCGATCGTGGGATCATTTGCCCGCTGGACCAGAAAACGGTCGTAATACTGCAGGGCTTGACGCATCAGGTCGTGCCGCAGGGGTTTTAATCCCGGTTGATCGAGCAGGGTTTCTTCGCTGACGGTGGTGAAGAAATCGTTGACGGCGTCGAGCGCTTGTTTGAAACTCAGCTCCGAACGCTCGAACGCCGAACGGGTTTGCACCAGTGATACACTGACGGCAATGAACGCGAACACGAGACACCCCAATGCCGTCGCGGCGCTGGCGGCGATCAATCGATTGCGTCGACTCCAACGCCGCAAGCGTCCCAAGGTGCTGATCGGACGTGCCAGAATCGGAACGCCGGAAAGGTAACGATCCAGTTCGTCCGCAACGTCCCCGGCACTCTTGTAGCGGCCGGTGGGATCCTTCTCCAGACACTTCAGACAGATCGTATCAAGGTCCAAGTCGATCGCGGGATTCAACTGACGCGGTGAAACCGGTTGACGATCCATCACTTGGCGAAGCGTTTCCCAAACGGTCGCGGCCTGGAAGACGGGCCGAGCGGTGAGCATATGATAGAGCGTCGCGCCGATCGCGTAGACATCCGACCGGACCGTCACGCCGGCCGAATCACGGGCCTGTTCGGGCGACATGTACTGGGGCGTGCCCATCACATCGCCGTCGCGTGTCAGCCCGTCCTCCTGTTCGGTCAGTTTGGCCAGTCCGAAGTCCGTCACCAAGGCGCGATCTGTCTTGGCATCAATCAGGATGTTCTGCGGCTTCAAGTCGCGATGCAAGATGCCTTGCCGATGGGCTTCGTCCAACGCCCGACAAACCTGGCGGATGTAGGTCGCCGCAGGACGATTGTCGATCGGTCCGAAACGCAGGATCTCCGCCAACGAGCGGCCTTGGACGTACCGCATCGAGAGAAATTGTTGACCATTGGATTCACCGACGTCATACAGCGTCACCATGTTCTCATGGTCCAGCCGTGCCGCCGCTTGGGCTTCGGTGCGAAACCGGGTCAACGCCCGCTCACGTTGTTCGGCGGTCATGCCGGCCAGGTGCTCGGGGCGAATCACCTTCAGCGCGACAGTTCGATTGGCCGCTTTTTGACGCGCCAGATAAACAATCCCCATGCCACCCTTGCCGAGGGTTCCGATGACATCGTAGTCCCCGATTCGGTCGGGGACCGGATCGTCGTCTGGATCGGACGCAGGTGGGGCGTCGGACGTTTTGCTGAAGAAGCTGTCGGGGATCGGAGCCTCGGCATGGTGCGAGGATTCCAGCGTCTCTTCGCCAAACGACGTCTCGCCGTCCCGATGCGATGTCGCATCAGCAGGCGGGTCAATCGGCTGGTCACTGGTCATCGCTGGCGGATCCGTTATCTCAGTGCCGGTCGCTTAGTGGCCCGTCAATCGCTTGGCGTGACCGATCAAATCCGGGCGTCGTTTGGAAGGGTGACGATCTTGCTGCTGGGCGTAATCGAATTTAATTGCGGTTTCGATTTCCGGCAACATGAACAGTATACCGACTGCCGACGACAGGCCTTTGACGCCGACCCGTGCGATTTTCAAGTTGCGAAGATTTCTACCGGTATTGGCTACATTGGCGCGGGCTCGCCGGAGGGCGCCTTGCCGTGCCTGGCGAGTGCGTGATTGTTCGATCCGCTCCAGGCGGCGGGCGGCCCGCTGGTGTGCTTCCTTGGAGGCCTGAAAAAACTCATCGCTGATGTCCTTGCCAAAGCTCTTCAGCATGCTTTCACTGGCGATGCCCGATGCCGATGCCAGCGTCATCGCGGGCATCATCGACAACGCGACCAGTTTGGCGCCTTTGCCCTCGGCGACCGTCTTGGCAACGCTACAGGCGATCGAGTATCCGACACCGGCGCCCATTGCCCCCAGGAACGTCAGCCCCGCTCCGCCGGAGACGACGACAAACAGGACACTCATCGACGTTTGGACGCCGTAAGCTGCGTTGATCGACAGATTCAATTGGCGAATCACGTCGTCGTTGACGGCGTTGGCCATTTTGCGTTTCATCGCAATCCCTTTGCGATTGAGCTGGATTTCGAGTTGTTTGGTCCGCAAATAGGCCAGGGCGGCGGCGGGGCTTTCTTCCATTTTCTCGAAGAATCGACGCGAATAGATCTTCAATGCCTCTTTTCGCCGCGCCCGATACAAGTTGGCATCCAGGCTGGTCTTGGTGAGTGATCGCGGCGTCCCCCTGGCCCAAAAGTTCGCCACGTTGGCAAAGAATCCCTCGTCTTTTGCCGTTTCGATGGTCAGCACGTTGTTCATCGCGAACGCGCTGGCGGCGGTCGAGAGCAATTCGGCGACCTTCTTGCCGTCCAATATCAGGGCCATCGGCTTTTTTCCGGATTTGGAATCCTTCGAATCCTGGGGCGGTTTGGGTGTGGGCGTTCGTTTCTTGGGAGCTGTTTTCGGTGTGGGCATCGGCAGATCCTCTTCGGGGCTGGGCAGGAACGTGGTCGCAATGAGCTCGATCGGGCCGGGCTCACTGCTTCCTACCGACGTGTTGCGGCGGGCCTGCGCGATTTGAGATCGAAAACCGCAGAAAACTTTTTTGAATGACGGCGCAGGATCGGAAACGACAGTCGGTATTGGTGTCGAACGCGGGATTCTGACCCGCCCCATCGCCGATTTAACCAACGAGTTCAAATCATGAAAACTAAAATGCTCTGTCTGGCTACCGCACTCGTCGTGATGTTGCCGCGTGCCACCACTCCAGCCGCGGATGTGTTGGTCATCGTCGATTCGTCCGGCAGCATGCAAGAAACGACCCCCGAGGGAATCTCCAAAATTGATGCGGCCAAGTCGGCGTTGCTGGGATTGCCTGCCACGCTCCAGCACCACGACGTGGGTGTGATGCTGTTTGGACACCGCACGACGTCTCGACAACCGGGAGCCTGCCAAGACATCGAACTGCGGATGCCGATCGCCCCATTCGTCCAGGCGGAATACCAGTTGACCGTCGCCGCCTTGAAACCACTTGGCGCGACGCCGATCGCGAACTCGCTGCTGCTCGGTCGCGACGTCTTGTTGGCCCGCAACCGCGACACGCCAAAATCCGTCATCGTGGTCACCGACGGCAACGAAACGTGCGGCGGTGATCCGGTCGCGGTGGCCAAGTCGCTTCGCGAAGCCGGTTTCAAGATCAAGATTCATGTCGTGGGTTTCGGCGTCGATCCGCAACAGGAAACCCAGTTGCGATCCATCGCGTCAGCCGGCGGTGGGGAGTTTGTGCTCGCACGCGACGCATCGGGACTGCGGACGGCGTTGACAGAGGTCGTCCGCACGGCGCTGCGAACCACCGAAGTGCAAGAACTGGAACGCAACGAGCTTGTGGTCGACCGATTCGATTCGGAGGAATTAGGAGCACAATGGACGGTGCTTCGGCCCGACGTCGATCGATACGCGGCCATCGACGGCGAACTGTTGATTCTTTCTCAACACACCGACGACGCAAACAACAGCCCGCACGTCGGGGATTGGCACGACACCGATCAGACCAAGAACGTGGTCCAACGCACCGATCCGATTGTCGCCGACGACTACGAGGTTTCGGTGGACTTGGATTTTGCGATTTCGTCACTCGGACAGGGAGCGGCCTTACAATTGCGGGCCGATGACCGACACGTGATCGAATTGGCGTATTCCGCACATCCCTACGGAAACAACATCGAACGCAAATTCACGATGTGCAAGGTCTTGGGCGACCATGTTGCCCCGGTCTCCAACTCGCTCGCGACCGGTGTCGCCGCCGGGTCCGACTTTATGACGCTCAAGATCGTCAAACGCGGGTTTGTGTTCACCGGCTATGTCAAGGTCGCTGACCCCAAGACCGGCAAGGTGGATTGGCGTGAGGTCGGAGCACAAGCAGCCGCGGGATTCGATGCCGCCCGACCCGCGTTGATCGCCGCCAACGGTTGGCAGAACAAACCCGAGGCGACGGCCACGTTTGATAACTTTGCGGTGATCGAAAATGTCTTTCGACGAACCGTCTCGGACACGCCGCCCACCGACGCAGCCTTCTTCACCGTGTTCGACGATGTCGAGACGTTTCACGAAGAATTCGAAATCCTTGAACCGTCTGCCAGCCACATCGGCATCCAACATGGACTGAACATCGTCTCGCAATTCGGGATTCCGGGTGACGAAACCGATCCGCTAAAGAACCTGGTGTTGCTCGACCGGGAACTGCCGAGTGGGAATTATGAAATCGAGGTCCAGGCCACGACGCGGCTGACCAATCAAAACAGTGATGTCGGAATCGCCTTGTTTCAAGATCATCAATCAGCACTGTTCCTGGGCCATGCGGCCTTCGGAGGTGGCGGCTACAACTACAACCCGCAGCTGCAGTTCGAAAAAGTGCTCGGCGAGGACCGAACGGGCACGCGGCAGTCGCTGCCCCACGTTCGTGGAAAACAAGTCACGATGATCTTCAAAATCACCAAAAAGGGACGCAAGTACACCGCCGAAGTCTATGCACCCACGGAGCAGAAGGACGAAATGGAGTGGATACGTATCGGTGAACAAACACTGCTGCGATTCAAGCCGCGTCTCGGATTCTACGCCTGGAACCGATCCGAAACGACCTACGGCCGGGGCCCGGCACACGAAGTCAACATTTGCTTCGAGCGTGTGGTTGTGCGGTCGATCGACTGATTCGACGACGTGATTTTGAAATGCCAATCGACCGGCCGATTGGCTTGGGATTTGCTCCGACGTGTCATTCCGGCGGCAGCGCGGGCGGGAAACCAATCTCGCCAAATTGAAGACTGCTCGCGCTGCGTGTCTCGGCAGACCGCTATATTGAATGGAGCAAGGGGGGTAGAAGTTGCGATCATGACCAGCACACATCATTCATCCAGGCACACACAAGCCGCCGCGTCCTTAGATCAGGTCACGGGAACGGGGCAGGGGATCGGGATCGTGGAAAGTCTTTCGATCGGCTTGAACACGGTCCGTGATCTGGTATTCCACCGGATTCATCTCGACGTCGAACGCTATTTCGGAATGGACTCGATGAGCATTCCGATCTCACTGGATCAAAGTGAATACAACGCCAAGGCCGAGATCGATATTTGGCAAATCATCGAAGCGGCCGACTTCGCTGGTAACGCGGGTTTCGTCGCCGATCACAACTGGGTACGCGGTTGGTTAGGGGAACTGCGACTGGGCGGCAGTTTCGGCAACGGCCCGATCAGCCAACGGGTCAATGAGTATGCCCAACAGGACGAAGACGGTCGGCGTCGGCATTTTGCCAGCTGTCTGGAACGCGTGTATCCGGAGGCGCGGAAGTGCCCGTTGGTGCTCTATCAATTGATGCCGTCGGCGGTACGGATCGTGGTCGCGGTTGCGTTCGGTGCCACCCAGCTGGCGGCCAAGGAACGCGACCGCCAAACATTCTTGCTGCCAGGCATCTCGGACTGTGCCAGTTGCAAGGCGGGGGTGTTGGACAACGGCGAGACCTGTGTCGACTGTGGCAACCCGATCTGGAACTACAACTGGCTGTTGGCGGACGACTAGTCGTCTACGGCAGCATCATTTTCGATTGGGCCGGACAGTCGCCGTCCTCTCCGAGGTCGGCGCGGGGCAACGCTCCGCTTTTGTGATCCGCCGAGTTCGGAGAACACGGTGACACTCGGAACACATCGTCTAAAACGAAAATGGAGTTGCGGTCGACGAAGCACGAGGTGTCTTTAGCGCGGCTTGTTTGGCGGTCCGGTGATCTCGGCTTTCTCGGCGTCCGCCTCGGTGGCTCGACACGAGCGGAGAACGACGACCGATCGCGCGGCTACGGAGAATTGTCGTGACCGGAGACGTGGCCCCTGCCCGCTGTCGTAAATGTCATCGGGCGTCGCGGCGGCGGTGTTGACGGCGACTTCCCAATCAGATGACTCGTAGTGCTGGATCGAAAACGTATGCGGCCTCCAGTCGGCGTTGACCATCACGTACAAATCGATGTCGCGTTGGGATTCACCGCAAAGGAAGTAGGCGAATTGCCGGGCATCGTACGACCAGTCGACGTCCGCTCCGGTGCCGTACCAACGAACGTCCTCACGCCAAAAACGACTGCGTGCGATCGTCGGGTGTGACTTGCGAAAGGCGATCATCATGCGAAAGAAACGATGGAACACTGCATGTTCCTGCAGTCGGTCCCAGTCCAGCCAGCTGAATTTGTTGTCTTGGTTGAAGGGGTTGTTGTTGCCGTATTGGGTCTGTAAAAACTCATCACCGGCGCGAAACATCGGGGTGCCGTTGGCAAGCATCAACAGACAACAAAAGTTTTTCGCCTGTCGGATTCGCAGCTTGATGATTTCATCGCTCGCGCCCGCATCCCCCTCGACCCCACAATTCCAACTATGGTTGTCGCGGTGCCCGTCCCGATTCTGTTCACCGTTGACCCAATTGTGACGTTGGTTGTACGAAACCTGATCGTACAACGTGAATCCGTCATGCGAATTAATGTAATTGACGCTTTGGTAGGGATGGCAGGCTTCGTTCAGCGAATCGGGGAACAAGTCGTCACTGCCATACATCCGCCGGACCATCTCGGCTAACAACCCCGCATCGCCTTTGACGAAGCGGCGAACGTCGTCACGGAACCGCCCGTTCCACTGCATCCAGCGTTTGCCCGGGAATCCTTGTCCGAGTTGGTTCAGCCCCGCCGCGTCCCAGGGTTCGGCGATCAATCGCACCTTTCCCAGCACCGGGTCGGCGCGAATGGCGGCAACCAACCGCGACTGGCTTGACGAAACCGAGCCGTCGCCGCGTCGATTGAAGACCGATGCGAGGTCGAACCGAAACCCGTCGACATGGTAGTTGCGGACCCAACTGCGCATGCTGTCCAAGATCATCCGCACGGTGTGACGGTTCTTGGTATGCAGCGTGTTGCCCGTGCCCGAAAAATTGGCGAAGGGATGTGCGGGGTCACCGGTGGTGATGTAATAGCTGCTGTTGTCGATTCCCTTAAAACTGTAACAGGGACCGTGCTCGTCGCCTTCGGTCGTGTGATTGAACACCACATCCAATAGCACTTCGATGCCGGCTTGATGGAACGCGCTGACCATTTGCCGAAACTCGCGGGCGGCATTCCGCTGATGCGTGGCATATTGAGAATGCGGTGCGAAAAAATTCAGCGGCATGTAGCCCCAGAAGTTGTTTTCTTGGGGATCAAACTGAAAAACCGGCATCAGCTCCACGGCGGTGATGCCCAGTTCGACCAGGTAGGGAATCTTGTCGATCGCGCCCAAGTAAGTCCCGCGTCGCTGGGAATCGACGCCGCTGTTGGGGTTGCGAGTGAATCCACGGACATGCAATTCATAGATCACTAAGTCGTGTTCATGAAATCGAACGCGGTCGGCTTTCCAGGGAGAGGCTTCCTGTTCTTTGACGCTGGGAAGGACGCCCAGCGGTGCCTTGCCGACATTCGATCCCGGTCGGATCGCCGCCGCACGATCAAAGCTGTCGGGAAAATGGATCTCCGTCGCGTACGGATCGATCAACAGTTTCTGATCATCGAACGCGTGAAGGTCATACTTCCGACCGCCCGCGGGGCCTTGGACCTGGTAGCCGTAATAGATCGCACCGCCCAATTCCGACTCCGGAACGCGGCAATGCCAGATGCGACCGGATTTGTTGACCAAGTGGTTCAGGTCGATTCGTCGACAGGGCTGGCCGAGCTGATCGGGGGTGAACAACAGCAGCGAGACGCCGGTCGCGTGATTGGAATAGAGCGCGAAATTAAACGCCCGTTCTTCTTCCAACCAAACCACGCCCAACGGATGCGCGCTCCCCTCAATCGTAAACCAACTGGTGGGCAGATTCGTGTTGCCAATCGCTCCCACAGCGCTGCTCTCTCGTGTTCGGGCTGCCGCCATCAAGTTGCTGGTGACCTGGGAATGAAAAACGCGATGCAGACCGCGATTGATGAACTGCCCCGTCGCTTGACGACATCGCGTCGTGCAAATCCCACGCCAGGCGCCGGCCTACGACGTCGGTCATGTCGGCGGACGACTGCCAGGGCAGCAACGGAACGAGGCGGATCGGCCCATCGCAGCGGTGTGCGTCTATCGATCACGCCAAAACGACAAGGAGGAACAGACGCGCCGCTTCTTGAAACGCGGCGATCGGCAGTGTGATGAATGGTCGTGTGGACTGTGCGAAGAAGCACATGTCTGCGGTCAACTGGGCGGCTACGGGATTGTGAACAACGCGGCGATCCCCCAACGCGGTGCATTAGGAGACGCCGCTGTGAGGGAATGTTTTTGGGGGAAAAGCTGCCTTGGCATGTTGGTGGCGTCTATACTGGGCGGCCATTAACTGGTCCTACCGAGGGAAGACATCAATGAGAAAACTAAGAATTGCGGCTGGCTTGTTGCTGATTGTGTTGATGCAAGGTCCGCCGCTACATGGGGCGACCGTCAGTACGATCTTGACGCTCGATCCAGCGACCCCGACCGTCAACACACTCGATTTGGCGTTGTCGGCAGGCGGGTTTCCGATCGGCGCGTCGGTGACCGAGTTGTCGGGAACGATCAATGCTGAGATCGAGATCGATTTTGCAACCGGGGTGATCTCGTCTTTGAATTTGATCGGCGGCAATCTGATCAGCAGCGACTGGACGATGGAGAACGTGCCGACGGGCAATCCCAACGACCCGACCGAAACGATGACGTTGAATGGAGTGGGAACAACTGCGACCGCAGATACGACGCCCGCTTCGAGCGTCGTGAACGGGGGTTCGTTCACTGGCACAGAACACCTGATCCTGCTGACCGGCGGGACAGTTTCTCCTGTCAACGTCACACTCGCCGGCACCGAAATCAGCGGAGGCGGAACGGGAACGTTGACGGCGACAAAGAACGGCGATCAGTACGACCTGTTCTTTAGCATGGGAATCAGCGACACCGAAACGCTCGCCGGCGGGGACCTGGGGATCACGGGAACGATGGTGGCTCGCGGCACGGTCACGGCGATCCCCGAGCCGACCTCCGCTTTGGCACTTTCGCTCGCCGTCGCTGGAATCGTGCTACGCCGTCGGCGGAGTTGACGGCACGTTGTATCGCCGACCGGCCGCCCCATTAAATACCCAGACCCGGGCATGTAAAACACGCCCGGGTAACTGGGATCTTCTGGCCCAGGCAAGAGCCGAGAAGGTTCAATCATTCACGACGATGTCGTCACACCACGGTTTCAAGCGGTTTCGAAACCGTTGTAGGCAGCCATGCCGTGTTCACTGATGTCCAATCCGAGGGTTTCCTCTTCCAGGCTGACTCGAACACCGAGCGTGACCTTCAGGATTCCGAAGACGATCGCGGAGAACGCGAACGCGAAACCGCCGATGGCCAAGGTGCCGATCAGTTGGGTGACGAAGCTGTGGCTGGCGTCCATCGAGAAGATGCCGACGGCGACGGTGCCCCAGATGCCGCACACGCCGTGAACCGAAATTGCCCCGACCGGATCGTCGATCTTGATCTTGTCGAATCCGAGGATCGCGACGACGACCAACAGACCTGCGATCGCACCAATCACGATCGACGATTCCTCACCGACGGTGTCCGCTCCGGCCGTGATGCCGACCAGACCGGCCAGGATCCCGTTGAGTGCCATCGACACGTCAGGTTTCTTCAACAGCACGTACGATCCGACGATCGACGAAATCGCACCGGCTGCAGCTGCAAGGCTGGTGGTCACAAACACGTAGGAGACTGCTTTGGGATCCGCCGAAAGGGCCGATCCGCCGTTGAATCCGAACCAACCCAACCACAGCAGGAACACGCCGATGACGGCCAACGGCATGCTGTGACCGACGATCGGCTTGATGCCGCTTTCGGTGTACTTGCCGGTACGCGGGCCGAGCAGCAGAACACAGGCCAGAGCCGCGAAACCGCCGAACGCGTGCACGATGCTGGAACCGGCGAAGTCATAGAATCCCATTTGATCCAACCAGCCGCCGCCCCACTTCCAGCTGCCGATGATCGGATAGGCGAAACCGACCAAAAGGGTCGAGAACAGCATGAACGTCGGCAGCTTGACGCGTTCGGCAACGGCACCGGAGACGATCGTCGCGGCGGTCGCAGCGAACATCGCTTGGAAGATGAAGTCACCCCACCAGGTGTACCCGGCGTTGTAGTCGGCCGTCGTCATCGACACGTCGTTCAGCGACGCGCCGAACCAACTGCCCATCGCGAAGTAGCCGTTGAAGTCGCCGGGGTACATCGCGTTGAAGCCCCACATCGCGTACAGCAAGATACCCGTGCAGACGATCCAGACATTCTTGAAGATGATGTTGACGGCGTTCTTTTTCTGCGTCAGACCCGCTTCCAGGGTCGTGAACCCGAGGTGCATGATGAACACCAGGGCGGCGGAAATGCAGATCCACAAGTTGTTGACCGCAAACACGGCGTAGCCGTCCGATGCGACGTACTCTTCGGACGAATAGGCGCTTTCCGCGACCGCCTCTTCGGCTTGGGCCATCACCTCGGGGGTGAAGACCGCTCCTAGACACAATGCCCCCGCAAAAACCAAACCTGTGAGCAGTGGTGCTCGCAATAACTTAGACATTCGATTCCAAACCTTCTCGAAATTGGGAAATAGGTTGAGTGGTCCCGGATACGCCGGGACGCACACTCGATCGGCCAGCAACCAAGCCGCCGGAAACTCCTACCTGGGCCATCTATCACGATGCTCAAGAGTCGAAAGCGGGCTTAATGGTGTGGCATCCACATCGGTGGCACTGAGTTGGCAAGTGCTGGGCCAATGACTCGTCAGATGCCCACCTTGGTGGCGCAACGTGTTTCTGGGTAACGATTTAAAAACCCAAGAAAAAAATACAGATTGGCTCAACTTGGACAGTGCCTCCTGAACGTGCTTAGTCGCTAAGCAGAAATCCCGGAATTGCTAGTTTTGTGAGCAGGCGTGTTTTCGCCTTCCGGCGGCGTGCAACTCGACGGCCAGTCTGTGGATCGCCGTTGGCCAATTGATCTCGGTTTTCATGTGGACCTTGGGCGATGCCCAAGGCATACGGGTGTGAACGGCCCATGGCCGAACGATCCCGAGGCCGCCCCAGGGTCTGTCCCCGATCGCCCCGGGACGGCCGCCCCGGGGTCTGTCCCCGATCGTCCGGGGTCTGTCCCCGGCGGGATGGCAGGGTGGGCGGAGTGGGTGGAATTTCGAAGGTAGGTGGTCTTGGGGTCTGCCCCGGTGGTCTGTCCCCGATCGCCTGGGGTCTGTCCCCGGTGCTCTGGGGTCTGTCCCCGGTGGGATGGCAGGGGTGGGCAAAGTGAGTGGAATTTCGAAGGTAGGAAGATTGGCTAGATGCAATGGATGGTGTGATTCGTCATTTTCTTACCCCGAAATCTTCTTACCCGATCTCCGCAGCGGGCTACTGGAACAGCGGCCGCGGTGGTCTGGGGTCTGTCCCCGGTGGTCTGCCGCGGCGGTCTGGGGTCTGTCCCCGGTGGGTTGGCAGGGTGGGCGAAGTGAGTGGAATTTCGAAGGTAGGAAGATTGGCTAGATGGAATGGATGGTGTGATTCGTCATTTTCTTACCCCCCAAATCTTCTTACCCGATCTCCGCAGCGGGCTACTGGAACAGCGGCCGCTGGCGAACCGGCGGATGTCCGCTGTGCCTCCATGCCCGACCGTCACATGTTCGTCCGTGGTCGATCGCGGAATCGGATTGGTCGAGATTGGTTGATGCAGGCCCGGCGATTTCGCGCATCTCAGGCGAAGCGTATAATGCCGCGGCTTGGAACCCGCAGCTTCTTCTTATCTCCCCCCCTCCCTTTCCACTCGTCAAAACGCATGATCGGATCACTCGGTTTCTTTTTCATTGGATCGGCGTTGTATGGCGAGGTCGGTTCCCACGTGACGGGCGCCGAATCGGGTGGCAGCGGCCGGACGTTGCTGTTTCTTGCGATCGCGGTCTTTCTGATCGTGTTGAACGGCTTTTTCGTGGCCGCCGAATTCGCGCTTGTCAAAGTGCGTGTGTCGCGGATCGACCAGCTCGCTCGTGAGGGAAAGCTGTTTGCCGGGACGGCGCGCTGGCTGGCCGAGCGGTTGGACGAATCGCTGTCGGCCTGCCAACTGGGCATCACGATGGCCTCGCTGGCACTCGGCTGGGTCGGCGAACCGGCGTTTTCGAAGCTGGTCGAACCGATGCTGGGATGGGTGGGGGTGACCGATGAAGCGGTGATCAAGGTGATCGGATTCGCGATCGCGTTTTCGGTGATCACCGGGTTGCACCTGGTTGCCGGCGAACAATTCCCCAAGATCTTTGCGATCCGCCGTCCCGAACAGGTTCTGTTGTGGTGCGCGATCCCGCTGAAATTCTTCTACGCGGTGCTATATCCGTTTTTGACGATTCTGAATGTCGTCACCACGTTTCTCTTGACGTTGGTGGGCATTCGGGGAGCGTCGGATCACGAATCGGTCAGCACGGAGGAGGAGATCCGCGCGCTGCTGACCGAAGCGCATGTTCACGGCAACCTGACCCGCAGTGAACACCGGCTGATTAACAACGTGTTTGAGTTCGACGATTTGATCGTCCGGCGGGTGATGTTGCCTCGCGGGGACGTTGTCTTTTTCGACGTCAACGAACCGATTTCCAAGCTCCGTGAACTGGTGCGGACCACGATGCACACACGCTACCCGGTGTGTGATCGGTCGCTGGACAAGGTGTTGGGGGTGGTGCACATCAAGGACCTGTTGACCGTCCCCGAAACAGACGCCCAGTTCGATGTCAGAAGCATCATTCGCCCTCCCAAGAAGGTCCATGAGACGATGCCGATCAGCAAGGTGCTGCGGCACTTCCAAGCCACGCATCAATTGCTGGCGTTTGTGATCGACGAATATGGCACGATCACGGGAATCGTCACCCTGGAAAACGTGTTGGAGCGGATCGTCGGTGAAGTGGACGACGAATTCGACAACGCCGATCCAAACATCGTACCCGAGGGAAGGGACCAGTTCCTCGTCAACGGCACGACGTCAATCGATGAGGTGCGACGTCGGCTGGCAATCCCGCTGAACGAGTCCGACGAGGCCGACACGATCAGCGGCATGTTGATGGACTATCACCAAAAGATTCTCACTCAGGGTGACCGTATCGAGTTGGAAGGGGCTGTCGCGGAGGTTCTGGAGATGAAGAACGATAGCGCCACGAAAGTTCGGTTTCGACTGAATCCGCCGCAGTAGCAGGGGTGAACTGCCAATCGTCACGCCGACCGAACCGGCCCTGCCGAAGAACGCATCCGAAGCTGCGATCGAACCCGGTAGCGGACGGTGGCAATCGGATGACCGCCGGTAGAAAAATATTTTCCAGTGGCGTGCACCACGATGGGATCACGCTGAGATTTCTCGGGCCGGCCCCCAGCGTCGCCGCCGGTCATCCGTTGACGGATGCTTACCCAAGCGTTCGCAGAGTCGAGCGATCCTCACGCGGGTCGGCATTCTGGCATGGCGTATGCGTGCACAACGGTCGGACCTGTCGGCGGTGACGAAACCGCACATCGGTCGGTTGATTTAGCCCGCACGCGCAAGTCAGGGACACCAAGCCCCCTGGCTCACGTTTCGCGCCTGGCATGATCACGTCTCGGGGGAAAAGCGGAATGGTCGATCAGATTTGGACATCGGAGCGTGGCGATGGTCCGTTGGTGGCAACGGCCGTCCACGACGGGCACGCGTTGCGTGACGATGTGATGTCACACATCAAGCTGGACGATCTCGGCCGGCTACGAGAAGAAGACCCGTTCACCGGTGTTTGGACGAACTGTGTTCCCACGCGTGTGATCGGTTTGCGGTCACGGTTCGAAGTCGACTTGAATCGTCCTCGTGAGAAAGCGGTTTACCGAACCCCCGAGGACGCCTGGGGACTGACGGTTTGGAAAGACAATCCGGCCGACGAGATGTTCGCCAAATCGCTGAGCGAGTACGACGCGTTCTACCATGCGATGCACGAACTGTTGACCCGGATCGTGATCGAACAGGGCCACTTCGTGCTGTACGACTTACACACCTACAACCATCGACGTGCCGGGCCGGACGGCGAGGTTGCCGACCCCGAAGCCAATCCCCAGGTCAACATCGGCACCGGAACGATGGACCGACATCGATGGGGCCATGTGGTGGATGCGCTGATCGGTGCACTGCGAGAATTTGACTTTCCCGGCGGACGGCTGGACGTCCGGGAGAACGTCAAGTTTCGTGGCGGGAACTGGCCGCGATGGATTCATGAGACGTTTCCGACGACCGGCGTCGCGATCGCCATCGAGTTCAAAAAGTTCTTCATGGACGAGTGGACCGGTCAGCCGGACCCATCCGCCGTCGATGCCATTTCGCGTGCCCTTCAATTCTCGGTGCCGTTTGTCATGGACGCCTTAAACCGTCCTCAGCTGATTTAAAACGATGTCCACGACCACCCCCGGAATGAGAAAGATGGACGAAGCCGGCGCGAGCGATTTGCCCCGCTCCTTGATCCAGGCCGTCCGAGATCGATTGTCGCGAAACGTGCGTGTCCGCCGGACGCTACCGCACAAGGGCCGCGTGCACATCGATCGGCAAGTCCCGTTCTTGTGTGTGTACCGCCAACCGCCCGAGGACGAGGACCCCGGAACCGAGCAATTGGTGCGTGGTGAAGCGTCGTATCTGATCGGTTCGGGTGGAGCGGAATTCCATGGCGGTCTTACCGAACTGGTCGGGACGGTCGTCGAAACGTTGTCGGCAGAATTTGGTGCGTTCCTGATTGTCGAGCTCTGGTCGGCGCCCGATGGCGGCAAAGCCAACGATCCTGCAGTTCCTACGGTGTTGCCCAGCTTCACGATCCGCGCCCCCGGCACGGCCAAATTGGACAACACGGTCGAAGCGTTTCGAAAGCGTTTGCAGAAAACCAAGGTGCTCAAACAGGGTGTCGAAGTTCACGTCCAGCGAGGCGTCAACGGCTATCCGCCGGACATGAAACCTCTGATCGATGCCGCACGCGCTCGGGCGGCGAATTGTTGGCAGATCGGATTGGTGGTTCCACCGGTGTTTCGAAAAGCCGGCTCCGCGATCAAGTTCCCCTTGCTGATGGGGCAATTGCGCCGGAGTCTGAGCGTCTCGCTTCGGCACGCTTATTATCAGTTCGCTTGTGACCGTACGACACACAGCCCGCCCCACTTTCACACACTAGGGCGAAAAGCGGTTGTCAAAGCGGTCTGGGACATCGACCGTCAACTGGCCGAGGTCAGCAACCAGTTCGACTACCTGGTCCAACTGACACCGGTCAATCCGACCAGCGCCTGGAAGGAGTTTGAAGCCGGACACTGCGAGCATCCTCCCGAATTCCATTATCGTCCACTGCCGGTCGATCCGGCGTTGCTGAAACGCCAGTTGTACAAGATTCCGATCGAACGCGTCGAAGACCCCACGTTGCAGCGTCTGTTCGAGGAAAAACAGGAGGAGCTGGAACTGAAGCTGACGATGCTCCGGGACCGTGACACGCCACGATTCAAACATCTGAGTGTGGCGTTGTTCGGCGGCGTCAGCGACAGCGTGCTGGGCGTCGCGAAGGAATTGTTGACGACGTTGCCGTCGAAGAATCCGGCGGGAAAGCCGCAGATGTTTTCCGCCAAACGATTCGCCCAATGTGTCCAGCGAGAGATCGACCATTACCGCGGCAGTTGTCCGGAGTTCAAGGCAAGGGTCGTCATCTCCGACGAAGCGAGCGGGTTGATCGTTTCTCGCGGCAAACTGATGGTGAATACCGATCTATCGCTCGCCGAAGATCGTGTGGCGGCATTGTTGGCCCATGAAGTCGGGACGCACCTGGTGACCTATTACAACGGCCGATTGCAGCCGTTTCAACAACTCTATTCGGGTTTGGCCGGCTATGAAGAATTGCAAGAGGGGCTGGCGGTGTTGTCGGAGTATCTGGTCGGTGGACTGACCGTTTCGCGGATGCGGCAGTTGGGGGCCCGCGTGGTCGCGGTGCGTCAGATGGCCGAAGGCGCATCGTTTGTCGAGAACTATCGTTCGATTCACGGTGAATTCGGCTTGAGCAAACGGGCGGCGTACAACGTCGTGATGCGGGTCTACCGTGGTGGCGGTTTGACGAAGGATTGCGTTTATCTGCGCGGATTGGTTGCGATCTTAAAATACGTGCAGAAAGGAGGCGACTTGGATCCACTCTTGGTCGGCAAAATGGCGGTCAAGCACATTCCGATTATCAAAGAACTGCAATACCGCGGTGTACTCAGCAAGGCGCCGATCACGCCGCGTTACATGGAGGATCCGGTGGCCGTCGCCCGTTTGGCCGGATTGCGGGGCAGCACTTGCTCGGTCGTCGATCTGGTCAAGCAACTCCAGACGAACGAACACAAGACGAACGGCGGTGCGTGATGCGAATGGGAATCGTCGTCAATTTCACCCACGCGGTGCTCGAGTCGCTGGGAGGAAAAGTTGACTACATGCGTTTCTACCGGCGCAACTTTAGCAACGTGGAACTGGCCACACATTAATGCTGTTTCCTATTCTCCAGACCCAAAGGCGGATCGATGAAGATTGGATTTGTTGTCAACGACGTTTTGACCGAGGAGGCGGGTTATTCGACGACGCGTCTGGGCTGTGAAGCGGTCAATCAGGGGCACGAAGTCTATGTCATCGGGGTCGGCGATTTCGCCTACGATCCGGACGAATCGATCCGCGCTCGGGCCCGCAGCGTGCCGCAGAAAAAGTACGGGAACCACGAAGCGTACCTGAAGGACCTGCAGGGTCAAAAGTCGGTCAAGTCAAGGATCACGGTCGACGATCTGGACGTGCTGATGCTCCGTAACGTGCCGTCGGATGATTACTTGAAACGGCCCTGGGCATCCTCGTCGGCCGCCGAATTCGGACGCGTCGCGATGCGTCACGGCGTGATCGTGGTGAACGACCCCAACGGTTTGGCCAAGGCATCGACCAAGATGTATTTTCAGTTGTTCCCCGAGGAGGTGAGGCCACGAACGCTGATCACGCGAGACCGCGACGAGATCAAAGACTTTGCCAAAGCAGAGGGCCGCTGCGTGCTCAAACCGCTGCAGGGTTCCGGCGGGGCCAGCGTGTTCCTGGTCACCGAAAGCGACATTCCGAACCTGAATCAGATGATCGACGCGGTCAGCCGCGACGGCTTTGTGATCGCCCAAGAGTATTTGCCTGCCGCGGCCGACGGCGACACGCGGCTGTTCATCATGAACGGGCGACCGTTGCAGGTGAAGGGCAAATACGCCGCGTTCCGCCGCGTCCGAAGCGGCGGCGACATGCGCAGCAACATCCACGCAGGCGGAAAACTAGCGGCCGCGGAAATCGGGGAGGTGGAACTGAAAATTGCGGAGATCGTGCGTCCGAAACTGGTCCAGGACGGCATGTTTCTGGTCGGTTTGGATATCGTCGGCGACAAGCTGATGGAGATCAATGTGTTCAGCCCCGGTGGTCTGGGGAGTGCCCAGAAGTTTACCAAGATCAACTTCAACCGCTACGTGATCGCCGCGCTCGAACGCAAAGCGAACTACATGCAATATTACGGGCGGAACTTCGACAACGTTGATCTGTGTACGCTGTGATGTTGCGATCTGAAGCTCCCGAACGTGAGGAAGTGATTAGCGATTCGGTCATCGAACGTGTTTGTCAACGTTTGGCCGAAGACAAACGCGTACGGCAGCCGTTGCCCGGCGGTGGCATGCTGCAGATGGATCGCCTGTTGCCGTTTCTGTGCGTCTATCGCCGTAACCCTCGGCGGCGCGATGAAGGAACCGCGCGGCTGGTGATGTCCGAGGCGTCATTCTTGTGTGCCCCGGGGACCGCGACGGAGCGCAAAGGATTAAAACGGCTCGTCCGTCGAGTGGCTGAAACAGCGATCGAGCGTCTGGGCGCGTTTCTGATCCTGGAAATCTGGTCCGGTGAAGATCACGCGGAGTACGACGCGTCGACCGGCGAGGTCGAATTGCCGCGACCGGCGTTTCGATTGTTGACACGGCGGCCACATCGCCCCGAAGGCACGGTGGCGACGTTGCAGTTTTCGTTGCAGCAGATCAGTCTGCACCGGAAAAAGGCGGCCGTGGAAGTCAACATGCACGCGGAAAACCACCCGCCCGGAATGTCGTCGTTGATGTCCGAGGAAGTGGAAACCAAAATCGGATGTCACATCTTGGGGATGGAGGTCCGGCCGGTCTATCGCGATCCGGAATCGGGCGACGTTTACGATCGCGTTGCAAGGTCGTTTATTCGCGATGTTTCCCATTCACTGAAAAAAGGGTTCTTTGCGTTCGCGCTCAATCGAACCGAGGTGCGACCGCAGCACTACTTCTCGCTCGGTGACAGTCGTCTGTCCAAGCAGGTCTTGGTGATCGATCGCCAGTTGTCCGATTTGAGCGGGCAATTCAAGTTTCTGTTGCTGGTCACACCGATCAACGCGGAGCGGGCTTGGGAAAAATATTCTGAATCCGGGTTTCGCAAGACGCCCGTGTTTCAGTACCGGCCGCTGGACGTCGATCCGTTGCTATTGAAACGACGGTTGATGAAGATCGCGACCGAACGCGTGCCCGATCCGACGATGGCCTATGTGCTCCGGCAGACGCAATACGAACTGGATCGGCAGATTTCGATGTTGGCAGACATCGGAACGCGTCGTTTCTTGCCGGGCAGTTTGCAAGTGTTCCAGGGAGTGAAGCCCAAGCTTCGCGAATTGGCGTTCGCAGTCCTGCAAGCCCTACCCGATCGCAACGGAGCATCGCAAGCTCCGTCGATGCTGGACGCCCCCGCCTTCGCCGAACGGGCGAAAGCGGAAATCGAATCATATCGGGCTCTCTCGCCCGCGTTCCAGGCGAAAGTCAGTCTGCGTGACGACCTGTTTTCGGGATTGATGGTGTCAGGGTCTGAGTTGCTGATCGGCCGAGAAACTCGTATCGCCGAGCGTCGTGCCGATGCGTTGTTGCAACACGAAGTCGGCACGCATTTGGTCACCTATTTCAACGCCGCAAGCCAACCGCTGCGGTTGCTGCAGATCGGATTGTCCGGCTACGACGCGTTGCAAGAGGGGCTGGCCGTGCTGGCGGAATACCTGGTCGGCGGCTTGGGGGAAGCACGAATGCGAACATTGGCGGCGCGGGTGATTGCGGTCGACCAGTTGATCGGCGGAGAGAGCTTTGTGAGCGTGTTTGAACAACTGGTCGACGGGTTCGGATTTGAGCCACGGACCGCGTACACGATCACGATGCGTGTGTTCCGGGGCGGCGGATTAACGAAGGATGCGCTGTATCTGCAAGGACTGGTCGATATCCTGGATTACTTGGGCAGCGGTGGCGAGGTCGAGCCATTGTTGATCGGCAAGATCGCCGTCGAACACGTCCCGATCGTTCGTGAGTTGTTGTTTCGAGGCATCTTACGCGAGCCGTCACTTCGGCCGCGGTACCTCGACCGCGCCGAGGCACAGCTTCGATTAAAGCAGATCACTCCTCGCACAACGATTCTTGATCTCATCAATAAAGAAAGGGGAACATGATGCGCATCGGCTTTCTGGTCAACGACGTCGCGACCGAAGAGGGGAAGTTCACGACCAGCCGTCTAGGACATACGGCGGTCAATTGCGGACACGAAGTCTGGGTCATGGGAGTGGGGGATTTAGCCTATGACCCGGACGGGATGATCCGTGCCCGCGCCCGATCGGTTCCCAAGGCCAAGTACGGCACTTCCGATAGCTACACCACCGTTTTGCAGGGCAAGAAGGCCATCCGCAGTCGAATCACGGTCGATGAGTTGGACGTGTTGATGCTCAGGAACGTTCCCTCCGATGACTATTTGTCTCGGCCTTGGGCCGCGACCACGGCCAGTGAGTTTGCAAGAACGGCGATGCGGCACGGGGTGATCGTGCTCAGCGATCCGACCGGTTTATCCCAAGCATCCAGCAAGATGTACTTTCAGTTGTTTCCCGAAGAGGTTCGTCCGAAAACGCTGATCACCCGCGACCGCGACGACATCAAACATTTTGCCCACGAACAGGGCAAGATCGTCATCAAACCGTTGCAAGGGTCCGGCGGGGCGAGCGTCTTTTTGGTGCGTCCGGAAGACATCCCCAACCTGAATCAAATGATCGACGCGGTCAGCCGAGACGGGTTCGTCATCGCCCAGGAATTCTTGCCCGCCGCCGAACAGGGTGACATGCGGTTGTTTGTGATGAACGGCCGCCCGCTGAGTGTGAAACGCAAGTATGCGGCGTTTCGGCGTGTCCGCAGCGGCGGCGACATGCGCAGCAACATCCACGCCGGTGGGACCAAAGCGGCCGCGGAAATCGATCAAACCGCACTCCGGATTGCCGAGATCGTGCGCCCCAAGTTGGTCCAGGACGGCATGTTCCTGGTCGGGTTGGACATCGTCGGTGACAAACTGATGGAAATCAACGTGTTCAGCCCCGGCGGGCTGGGCAGCGCCCAGCAATTCGAAAAGGTCAACTTTTCGGCGCATGTGATTGAGGCGATCGAGCGCAAAGTGCAATACATGCAGTACTACGGCAGAAACTTCGACAACGTCGAGATGTGCACGCTGTAGAAGAAGTTGATTCTATGAACACGGCATTTGGCAACCGGCTTTAGCACTTTCCCTTTGGGAGAAGTTCTTTAGGCAAAGTGGTTCGTGATACGCTGAACCAAAGCAGACCAAATGGGACGAACAGCAGCGTTACTTCGGCGGCCAAAGGGAACCTTTTCTGTTTGTGAGGCGCCGCGTGAGATTTAACCGCCCCGCTAATCTTCCTCGATCAGCGCCTCGGGAGTCTTCCATGGAGTCCCGAGGATGAGTCCGCCCGGACGCGCGTAGATGTCAACCTCGAAATCGTAGACCGGCGTAAACTGAGTACGGAAGTCCGAAAGGCCACACTGGAAGAAGTCAATGGGCAGCTCATCGCCAATACGCCAGTCAAGGACCCAGTGGTGGTGTTCTTGCTTCTGACCGAATGGGCTTCCCGAGGCCATCTTCAAGACGGAGGGAAGAAAGCCGCTTGACGGATGCTTTTTCCACTTGATCTCGGTTTCGCCGAAATGGTGAGGCCTGCTCGTGTCTTTACTTTTGAACGTGACTTTTACAGGGAGGTAGTCGTATGCTTTGCCCTGGACTAACTCAATTTCAAAATCGTGAACTCCGGATTTCCACCGCCATTTGCTTCTCACATCTCCCTGGGTCACCTTCGCTGCTTCGAGCAGTTCTGATTTTTGCAGGTAAGTCCTTTCGATCCAGCCGTATTGGTCATCCCCGTTCCCGACAAACATCGGGTGAATGATCAGCGTGTCGAAAATGGAAATCCGGACGCCGGTGAGACGCTGTTTCTCCATGAAATCATTGATGGACTGGTTTGCCTCACGCACCTTGTATGGTCGTCGCGAAGCCGAGCCATAACGTCCCATCGCTTCATCCTTGCATTTGTAGAACTCCACCCAGTACTGATGTTCATACGCTCGGCTGGTGGATTCTGGCCCCATCACCTTGCAATGGGAAAGATACTCGAGCCCTCGATTGCTGTCGGCGGCAAGGAACTTGTAGATTCTGTTGATCTGTAGAGGCGGCCTTGCGACAGACGCATCGTAGACGATTTGGCTTTCTCCTTGGATCATCAAGGAGTACCTTTTCAGCGTGCTGTCGCGTAACAGGGCAAGATCAGCGAGTCCCTGTAATGCGATTTCCTTCGCAGTGCTGGGCGCTTTGCGGTCGTCGGCGAGGCTTGGTGTAGAGACAAGAAAGTAGATGAAGCACAGCGTGCTTGAACGGAGAGACATGGGAGTCCTCATTTTTGATTCTGCTCACGGTGACTGCACTCTACGCGATTGGTCTCAACGCCACTGATTGTCACCTCGCCAGTGCAAGCAGGCGTTCGAATCGGTCGCGTGTTTTTGTTTCGTCGGGGGGCAGGTGCAGATCGTACAATCATTCGGATTGCCTAGCTGGACAGCGCCACTTTGCACAAGAAACATCGTAAATCGCCGGTCAAACGTAGCTACCTTCGCCAGAAGGTGGGGCACCGGAGATTTCCACGCTCTGGCGAGCGTAGCAACGTCAAAGCGGCGATGTCCAGCTAGCCATTCGTGGGTGATTCGGCGGTGGCGATCTTCTTGCAAGGGACGACGTGATGGATTGTCCCATGGCCGGTCACTGCGATCAACCAACTGCTCGCTCCCCCGCTGCGGGCAATCCGCTGCGATTCTCGCTAGAATGGAAATCACATCCTTCCGCTCCTTCGGTTCTGGGACCGATGTGCCCGAGGCGAGGTCATCGTGGCAAAGAACATTCTTGTATTCGAAATCGACGAGCGTCCGCTGGGGGTTTCCGCCGATTTGGTGGTCGAAGTCGTCCGTGCGGTGACGCCACTTTCCTTGCCCCGAGTGCCAGAAACCGTGATGGGGATCATCAATCTGCGCGGCGAGGTTGTTCCGGTTCTGGATACGCGAAAGTGTCTGCGGCTCCCCGCGATGCCGGTCCGCCACACGGATCATTTGGTGATCATCCGCGACGACGGGTTGCGCTACGCGTTGCACGCCGATCGCGCGGTCGATCTGGCGACGCTGCAGTCCGAGGCATCCGATGACGGGGACGAGTCCGCCACACCGACCGGACAGCTCGTCAAGACCACGCTGGGCTTTGTCCAACTGCTCACTCCGTCAGACCTGTTGGATGCCGAAGACCGCAGCGCGTTGGCATCCATCGTGTCGTCGTCGCCGACAAGTGAGAAGCAGGGCTGATGGACGCGGCGGAAAATGATCCCGAGTTTCGAAACCTGTTGAAATGGTTGACGAAGCACACCGGGATCAAATTCCGCGAGGATCAACTCCGTTACACGATGGCCACCTTGCAGCAGCTGATGAAGCGTGCCGGGGTGGGCCGGTACGCGGAGTTTCGATTGACCTTGGCCAAACGTCCACCCTTGCTGTCCGACTGTATCGATCAACTGACGGTCGGGGAAACCTATTTCTTTCGCGAGCCACAGCATTTCGAGTTCATCCGCCACACGGTGCTTCCCGAGTTGCGATTGCGTCGTGGTCCGCTCGAACCGATTCGGGCGTGGTCGGCCGGATGTGCGTCGGGTGAGGAGGCGTATTCGTTGGCGATCGTGTTCACGCAGGAACATGTTTCATCGGCCTCGACCATCTTGGCCACCGATCTATCCAACACGGCGCTGGAGAAGGCTCGCCGGGCCGAGTTCCGCCCCTGGTCGTTTCGCGGCGAAGCATCCGATGTGGTTCGATCATTCGCAAGCGTCTCGGGAGATCGCTACACGTTGAACGAACGCATCAAACGACGTGTTCGGTTTCATCGTTTGAATCTGGCTGTCAACACATATCCGTCGCCTGCCAGCGGAACCTGCGACATGGATCTGATCCTCTGTCGCAATGTGTTGATTTATTTCGGGTCTGAGACCGTCGGCGAGATCAGTCGGCGGTTGTATCAGTGCTTGGCGCCGGGCGGATGGCTGATCACGGCTTCGGGCGATCCACAGCTTGCCGGGCACGCCGAATTTGAAGTGGTGTCCAGCGATCTGGGCGTCTTCTATCGTCGTCGCTTGGAGGTGCCACGCCAGTCGAGTCAGCCCGCCGGAGACACATTCCGCGTTCAACGGCCGGGTGACGCAACGACCGGCGAGTCGAATGTCACGAGCAACCGTCCCGAAACTGCGTCGCAGCAAAAAGCGTTGGCAGTCACATCGACACCGTCGCGTTCCAGGGGAGTGTTTGCAAAACGCGCGCCCGGCGAGGTCACTCCGACAACGCCGGCCGGGAAGATCGCCGCGGCGGTGGCGGCCTTGGACGCCGGTGACTTTGCGCGGGCCGATAGGCTGACGGAGGATCTGGTCGATCATTCCGAAGCCTGCCTGGTGAGGATCAAGGCGGTCGCCGCGATCGACCCGCGTCGCGCCACGGAGATTTGCCGAATGGCGACCGTGCGTCATCCGTTGGTCGAGGAACTGCACTACTTGTACGGCGTCTTGCTTTCCGATGCGGACCAGCCGCTGATGGCCCTGGAATCGATTCGAAAGGCGATTTTTCTGAATCGATCTTCGGTGATGAGTCATTTTCTGTTTGCGTCGATCCAGCTGCGGCGAGGACAATATGATTCAGCACGCAAACACTTCCGTCGGGTCTGTGAATTGTGCGCCCTGGGCGATGCCGATGACGTTTTGCCCCTGTCCAATGGTGAAACCGTCTCCGAGATCGCCGTGGCCGCCCAGTCACAACTCTCCCGCATCGAGTTGAGGCGAGATTCATGATGATGAATGACGGATCGCGCAAGGAACCATTCGACTGGGCCGGGATCAAGGCGCGTCTGTCCCGCGCCCAGGAGTCGCTCCGCAGTGCCGAAAGTTTGAACGAAGCGCAGATTAAGGCGCTGATGGCCGAGCGGTCACGACAGCTGGCGCGGATTCCCGATCGAGCGATCGACACGAGCGAGTTGATCGAGGTCGTTCGGTTTCGGCTCGGTAGCGAAGAAGCGGCGATCGAAACGCGGTTCGTGTTGGCGCTGATGCAACCGCAGTCGATCACGCCGATTCCCGATACCGACGATTTTTTCTTGGGGCTGACCAATCTGCGTGGCGAGATCACTGCCATCATCGATCTCGGTTCTTTCCTGGGTTTGTCGGGAGAAACCCGGCGCGACGCACAGGTGTTGGTTCTGGGAACCGCAAAACCCGAGTGTGCGATTTTGGTCGACGAATTGGAGCACGTGACCACGATCCGAAAGCAGGATATCCGCCAACCCAGTGGCGGATTGGGCAGCGTCGTGGACCTGCTGGTCGGGTGCACCGCCGACGCGATCATGATCTTCGATGGCGATGCGTTGCTGCGCTGCGACCGGATTTATATCGACCAGAACGACCAACCATAGATGCAACATCCAGCTTCGACCTGAAGGCCACCGCATGAACCTGTCCGAGCGAATCCAATCGATTTCATTAAGGTGGCAGTTCACTGCGTTAACGGCCGTCGCGATCGTCATCTCGATGGCCGCGATGGGACGCATCGCGTTTGATCGCAGCCGAGACGTGGTGACCGACATGACGCTGGACAAGATGCAGGCGGAAACCGATGCGATCGCCAATCAGATCATGAGCGTGGTGGCCCAAACCCGGGCCGACACGCTGACGATTCCTACGTTTCCACCGATCCCTGGAATCGTGCGTTGTTGGGACAACACGCTCAATCCCGGTCAGGACCCCGTTCAGCAAGGATCGACGACGGAGCTTTGGATCGCCCGTCTGGGCCAGATCGTGTCGGCGCAAATGCCGTTTTATCCCGAACGGATTCGCTGTGCGGTGTACGATGCCGAGGGCGAAGGCGTCATGGTCGTCGAGGAACAGGGGGCATCTACGGTGCTGCGAACCGAAGACCTCGGGTCGATCGGTACCGAGCCACACTTTCTATCGGCGGCCGAATTGACCGAGGGACAGGTTCACATTTCACCCATGATGCAGGATCGAATGGGCAACGTCGCGGTCTATTTCTGCACCCCGTTTTTCGGCAGCGGCACCGGACGCGATTCCCAGACACTCAAGGGCGTGTTTGTCATTACGGTCGATGGCCGCGAATTGCTCCAGCGTGCCGTCGCGTTCAACCCGTCGATCAGCCACTTGGATCGCCAGAACGACGACCTGCAGGTGGAGGTTTCCGATCAATCGATGCAGTTTCTGTATCGGAGCGACATCGACGAATTGCCGTTGTTCAGCCCGAATGTTTTCGCCGACCTGCGACCTGTACGTGCCGAGCTTCTCCTGCGCCGCGACGCCGCGGGACGCTATGATCGTCAGCTTGACACCTACGCCGAATCCGTCGACGCGGCCGATCGACCGGACAACCGCGGGATGGTTGCCACGCATCGACGGATGTTTTACAGCGCCCCGGAAGACACAAACCGGTTTTGGTTTGTCGCGCTCAGCGAGTACAGCGATACCTCGCTGGCTCGCGTCAACGATTTGGCGACGACCTACTTGTTGATCGGAACGGTCGTTTCTGTCATCGCCTTGCTGGTGGTTTTCTTTGTCGCCTGGAAACTGACCGCGTCTCTTTCAACCCTTTTGGATTCCGCGGACAAAATCGCCGAAGGGAACCTGGACACGGAGATTCCGATGTCGCACGGGATCGGAGAAGCGGGCAAGTTGGAAGCATCGTTTCGCTCGATGACCGAAAAACTGAACACGATGATCCGTGAAGCGTCCGATCAGCAGGCACGAACCAAAGCACTCTTCAACGCGGCGGCCGATGGTTTGGTGACGATCAATTCCGCAGGCGTCGTCACCTCGTTCAACTTGGCCGCGGAAACCTTGTTCGGGTATCGCGCCGACGAAGTGATCGGAAATAACGTCTCGATGCTGACCCCCTCGCCCCACCGTGAGCAGCACGACGGCTACCTGCGTCGCTATCTGGAGACCGGTGAAGCTCGCATCATCGGTCACGATCGCGAACTCGAGGCGGTTCGCAAAGACGGATCGACGTTTTCCATTTCACTCCGCGTTTCCGAGCTAAAACGCAACGGTGAGATCGTTTTTATCGGTCTGGTCCAGGACATCACCGCTCGGAAACGTGCCGAAGTCGAGCGGATGCAGTTGTTCCAAGCCATTCAAGACGCGGTGCATCGCCTGGCCGTGGCGACCCAGCAAATCCTTGCCACGACCAGCCAGCAATCCACCGGCACCCAGGAACAGGCGGCAACGGTGGCCGAAGTGGTCGCGACAGCCGATCAGATCGCACAGTCTGCGGCCCAGGCGGCATTGCGGGCCGATGAGGTCGCTAAATCGGCACGCCACACCGACGAAATCGGAAACGTCGGGCTCCGCGCGATCGAGGATTCCGTCCAGGCGATGGACAAGGTACAGCATCAGGTCGAATCGATCGCCGACAGCATGTTGTCGTTGGCCGAACGCGCCAATGCGATCGGCGAAATCACGGCGACGGTCAGTGAAATCGCCGAACAAACCAACGTGCTGGCCCTGAACGCTTCGGTCGAAGCGTCGCGCGCCGGCGAACATGGCAAGGGATTCGCCGTCGTCGCCGCCGAGGTCAAATCGTTGGCCCAGGAATCCAAACGCGCGACCGCCCAGGTGCGTGTCATCCTGAGCGAAATCCAACAAGCGACCAATGCCGCGGTCATGTCCACCGAACAGGGGACCAGGACCGTTCACGAGGCGAACGAGATCATCGCCCAGGCGGGCGGAACCATCAACTCTCTGGCGACGACATTGGCCGAGTCCGCGCAAACGGCATCACAGATCTCCGCGACCGCCAACCAACAAGCCGCCGCCGTCACGCAATTAAACCACGGCATTCGCAACATCGATACCGTCACCAAACAAAGTGTCGAAGCGATCCGTCACATCGAAAACGCCGCTCAAAACCTGGCCGGGTTGAGCAACGAGCTGGCATCGTTAACCGACCGCTAACCCCCATGTGAATCTGGTGCGATGAATCGTGACCAACTCGTTCAGCAACTGATGGCGACCTTTTTGGACGAACTGCATGTGCACGTCAACACGCTCGGCCGCGACCTGTTGGCGCTGGAAAACAATCTCTCCGAAGACGAACGGGCGGAAGCATGGACCTCAATCTTTCGCGCCGCCCACAGTCTCAAGGGCGCCTCGGCCGTGGTCCACATCGATCCGATCAACACCGCCTGCCACCGCCTGGAAGACATCTTCGAGCACTATCGCAATTCCGACCAGACGCTGTCCCCCGAAATGACATCGATCTTGTTGAAGGCCGTCGATGCGATCGAAGAAATCGGCATGCGGATTCGCGCCGAACAGGAACTCGACGATGCACCGTTGATCGCGATGTTACCGCAATTGGACCGTCTGGCCGAACAGGTTGCCGCCGGAGACACGCCGAGCGTTGCAGCCGACCAACCCGGTGACGCCCAGGAAGCCGGTGCCGAAACGAGTCGTCCCGAAACGAGCCGCAGTGAAGATGAGGATCTAGACGAAGACGACTTTGATTTTGACGAAAGTCCCGCCGTCGCTGACGCCGCGATGACGCAGCCGCCCCCTGACTCCAAGCCCAAGATGCCGCCGATCAACCAGGCGCTGCTTCCGGTCTTCTTGGAAGAGTTGGAGGACCGCTGTGCCAGTCTGACGCGAGATACGATTGCGATAGAAAACGTCACCGATGACCAACAGCGCGAGACCTTGCTTGCGAACCTGTTTCGTTCCGCACACAGTCTGAAGGGTGCCGCGGGGGTCGTCAAACTCGGTCCGATCCAGGCCCTTTGTCATCGGCTGGAAGACGAACTGGAATCGATCCGCGGCGGAACGTGCCCGTTCACGACGCAGACGGCCACCGCCATGCTTGAAGCCGTTGACGTGATTCGTGACACGGGGAATCAGCTGCGCGACGGCGTTCCGTTGGACTTGGAGGAGATGGAATCCAGGACCTCCAAGATCGACGCGCTGCTTTCCGGGGCCTCGTCCTCGGACGCGTCGTCCGGGAGTTCCGCCGCGGATTCCGCGCAGATGCGGCCATCTGCAAAGCCACCGGGCGATCCGCCAAAGGACGCTCCGCCACCGGAGGTTAAGACCAAAAGCGATCCCGTTTCGACACGTGAGTCCGCCCCGTCCGCGGCGGAGCATGCCGGAGGGCGCAAACCGCAACCGAAAGGCGGACGGGAAACTCCGGTCGCTAACCGAGTGAACTCCGATCCGGGGGCTTCGATCCGCGTTCCGGCTCAGAAACTCGACGCATTGCTTTCGCACAGCGGCGAGTTGCTGGTCGCCCGCGGCCGGTTAGCGTTTCGCGCCAAGGACGCCGCGGCGGTTCGAGATCTGGCGTCCGAACTGCGAGGAACCTGGCGCGAGAACGAACAGGCGATGCGTGATTTGGGGCAGCGTGTCTCGGACGAGCGCGACGTCGCCAACCCGCGTCGGATCGCGGCGGTAATCGAGCAAACCGCCAGCCGCTTGACCGCCCTGACGTCACGGCTCGATGCGTTGGCAAGCGCGATGGAGTCCGACAACCGGATGCTCCAACAAACCTGTGGGTTGCTCGATGATGAAGTGTACAACGTGCGGATGTTGCCGTTCTCGGATGCCTGTGGCGGATTGCAACGGGCCGTGCGTGATATCGCGACCGGTGGAAACAAAAAGATCGAACTGAAAATCGTCGGCGCGGAGGTTGAAGTCGACCGATCGGTATTGGAGGGTTTGAAGGACCCGTTGCTGCATCTGGTGCGTAACTCGGCCGACCACGGCGTCGAGGTCCCCAGCCGCCGCAAGGAGCTGGGGAAACCGGAGCGGGCGACGATTACCGTTTCAGCCGAGTTGCGCGGCGGGCTGGTCCAAGTGCGAGTGGAGGACGATGGCGGCGGGCTGGATTTGCAGCGAATCTGCGACATCGCGCGAAAGCGAGACATTGAGATCCCAGACGACCCCCGCGAACAAGCGCGGTTGATTTTTGCGCCCGGTTTTTCGACAGCGAAACTGATCACCGACATCTCCGGCCGTGGTGTCGGTTTGGACGTGGTCCAAAGTCAGGTGGAATCGCTGCACGGTTCGGTCGACGTGACGTTCACGCCGGGACGGGGAACCCGATTCACGCTAAACGTGCCGCTGACCCTGACGACGATCCGATCGATGATGGTTGTGGTCGCCGACCAGACATATGCCATTCCCACCTCCGCGATTCAGCGTTTAGTTCGATTCGGCCGCGACGACCTGAAATCTTCCGCGGGACGGGATTCGTTGCTGCTGGGCGAGGCGCCGATGGTGGTCGCTTCGTTGGCCCAGACGTTGCGATTGCCATCCAAGGGGCTGTTGTCGGGCAAATCGGCCAAGGGGATGGCGATCGTGTTGAACGTGGGGGACCAATCGGTGGCTGTCGTCGTGGACGAAGTGCTGGCCGAGCAGGAAGTGTTGGTCAAAAACCTTGGTTCACGGGTGCGACGTCTGCGGCATTTTTCCGGCTGTACGCTACTTCCGACAGGCAAGATCGCGTTGGTGATCAATGCGGCAGGCGTGGTTCGAACGGCATTGGGGTTGAAGGTCGACAACGAGCCTGCGACACGATCGGCCCCCAAGTCGACCGGCCGTGCCGCGGCCGGGCCGGATACGGCCGGGCGGATGCTGTTGCTGGCCGAAGACTCGGTGACCACGCGTGTCCTGTTACGCAATATCCTGGAGTCGGCCGGTTATGAAGTCACGACGGCCGCCGATGGCCAACAGGCCTGGGAGCTGATCCAGGAGCGGTCGTTCGACATTCTTGTCACCGACATTGACATGCCCCGCATGAACGGCTTCGACTTGACCGCCGCACTGCGTAGTCGCGAGGCATCGGCAGATTTGCCCGTCGTGCTGGTCACCGCGCGAGGTTCCGATGCCGACAAACAGCGGGGCGTCCAAGTGGGTGCCAACGCGTATATCGAAAAAGGAAATTTCGAGCAGCGAAATCTGCTGGAAACCGTCGCCCAACTCATTTAGGAAACCGCAGAACATGCCGAGGGTCTTAATCGTCGACGACTCGCCGACGGCGCGCGATGTTCTGGCGAACATTCTGGGATCCGACCCGGACCTGGAGGTCGTCGGCTTTGCCCGCAACGGACTCGAAGCAGTCGCACAGGTCAAGAAACTGAAACCCGATGTCGTCACCATGGATTTGGACATGCCGGTGATGGACGGGTTCGCCGCGACCCGGGAAATCATGATCGAGCATCCCACCCCGATCGTGATTGTTTCCGCGGCCAGTCGCGCCGGTGAAGTGGAAACGGCGATGGAAACGTTGCGGCTGGGGGCGGTGAACCTGTTGCTCAAGCCGGTCGGGCCTTCGTCACCGGAATACGAGGCCCGCGCCAAAGAGGTCGTCCGAGCGGTCAAGGCGATGGCCGGCGTCTTTGTCATCCGTCGCCGTCGGCATCTGATGTCGCATCAGCCCGACCAGGTCAATGCGGTTTCACCCCCGGAATGCCTGAGTCAACCACACCGGATCCGCGTGATCGCGATCGCCGCGTCGACCGGTGGACCGCCCGCCCTGGTTAAGGTTCTGGGCGCCCTGCCGACCGACATCGCCGTCCCGATCCTGGTCGTCCAACATATTGCCGCCGGATTCATGAACGGGTTCGCAAGCTGGCTGGATGAAGTGATCGCGTTGAAGGTCAAAATTGCAACCGACAAGGAGACGTTGCGAGCGGCGACGGTCTATTTTGCCCCCCAAGACCTTCACCTGGGAGTCACGCGGACTCGCATCCGTCTTTCCGATGCGCCGCCGATCGCGGGATTTCGCCCCGCGGGGACCCATCTTTTCGAGTCGGTTGCCGATGCGTTCGGCTGCGACGCCGCCGGTGTGATTCTGACCGGGATGGGCGATGACGGTGTTCGGGGACTGATCAAGGTGCACGAGGCCGGCGGTGTGACCATCGCCCAGGATGAAGCATCCTGTGTCGTGTTCGGGATGCCGCGTGCTGCGGTCGAGGCCGGTGCCGTCGACACCGTGTTGCCGCTCGATGCGATCGGCCCACGACTGGACCAATTGGTCGCGAATCGAACATAGTCGACGAGACGGCGAGTCCCTTCGGATTGTCAACTGCGATGACTCCGCGCGTCATCAAAACGGATACAATGACAGAAAGAGGACTTTTAACGAACGCATGCGTTACGGCGAATGCCACCTGCTGATTTGCAACGTCGACCTTGGATGGAAATCGATGACGCCAGAGCATCGCAACGAGACGATTGACGAACTGTTCTCCGAAGCGATTCGGTTGGACCGCCAAGGCCAGATGGAGTTGCTGGAATCTTCCAATCTTCCCGACGACATCCGCCGCGAGATCGAGGCGTTGTTGGAAGCCGAGCGAGAGATGAAATCGGAGCAGCAGAGGGATCCGGACCAGACCAAAGGAATGGTTAGCGTCGATGCGGTCGGATCCGAAACGGGCGAGTTTTCGGTCTCAGAGCAATACCCGGCCGGCGTCACCATCACCGACAATCTCGAGACCCCTTCGGCCGGGACGACCGATTCGATCGAGTCTGCCGGACGGCCCAGTTCGATCGGAAAATTCCGCCTGCTGCAATTGCTCGGTGTCGGCGGTTATGGACAGGTCTGGAAGGCCTATGACACCGTTTTGGATCGCTTCGTCGCGCTAAAAATCCCTCGCGACGACGTCAGCTATCGGTTCAATCGCAAGATGGTCGAGCGGGAAGCGCGTGCGGCGGCCCAGTTTCAGCATCCGAACATCGTCACCATTCACGAGGTCATTTTTTATGGTGACCGCGCGCTGATTGCGAGCGAGTTGATCGAAGGGGTAACGCTTTCCAAGTCGATCGCCGCGTCGTCGCTTGCGATCAAGGAAACGGCGGAAATCTGTGCCAAGTTGGCAGACGCGATCCACTACGCACATTGCCGCGGCGTGATTCATCGTGACTTGAAACCGTCCAACATTTTGGTCGACCATTCGGGTGAACCCCATGTAACCGACTTTGGGCTGGCCAAGCGGGAACTGGCACACACGACACTTTCGGCCCAGGGAAATGTCCTGGGCACCCCCACGTACATGCCGCCCGAGCAGGCCCGCGGGGACTCGCACACCGCCGACTCTCGCAGCGACATCTATTCGCTCGGCGTGATCCTGTTTCAAATGTTGACGTCGGAGTTGCCGTTTCGCGGCGACCGCCAGGCGGTGATTCAAAAGGTCATTTATGTCGACCCACCGAGTCCCCGATCGTTGAAGCCGGACATTCCGCGTGACCTGGAAACGATCTGTCTGAAGTGTCTTCAAAAGTCTCCTTCGCGGCGTTACCAGACCGCCAAAGAGTTGGCGACCGACCTGGAGCTTTGGCTGCACAAGAAACCGATCCACGCCCGTCCGGTCACGCGGTTGGAACGGGGCATGCGTCTGTGCGCCCGCTATCCGCTCGTATCATCGATGGCGTTGGCGATCGTTTTATTGGTTTCGGTCAGTTTGATCACGATCACCAGCTTGTGGATTCGAGCCGATCGAAATGAAAAGGCGGCGCTCCGACACCTGGAACGCCGCACCGCAAACTTTGAAAAGACGATCCAGGCGGTGGAGGTCATGCTCAGTCGTGTGATCGAGCGAGAGGAGCCGGAGTTTGTCGGCATTCAACAAGACTTGCTGAATGAGGCCTTGCATCTTTATGAGCAACTGGTCGATACCAACGGCGATGACGCAGATAGCTTGATCGAAAATGCCCGAATCAAGACCCGGATGGGATACCTGTATGATGCACTGGAGCAACCGGCAGACGCATTGGATGCGTTTCGATCGTCTGCCGACCAGTTTGAAACCGCGTTGGCCGGCACGAAACAGGCCGCCACAAGCGAAGAGCTTGCCGAGTGTTATCGCAGTGAGGCACGGATGCTGCTGGAGATGTCGGCCGAGGGTCAAGCTGACTGGGACGCATTTGAAACCGCGATCGAGCGTGCGATTGAAATCGACGGTGCGGCGCTCCCCGTCGCCCCTGATCGCCGTTTTTCGCTGGTGAAGTCACACAATCTTTGTGCCCGGATGTGCGTGTCCCGCGGCGATTTCGAACGTGCCGAACAAGAGTATTTTCGCACGATCAAGCTGTTGGAGGACACGAAGCCCGACGTCTCCGAACCCGGCGTGGACACGTTGTCGTTGATTTGGAATCGACACCAACTGGCTGACATGTATTGCCGGCAAGGCAAATTGGATCAATCCAGGCAGATCCATGAGGAATTGTTGCAGCAGCGGCTTCAATTGCAACGTGTGCATCCCGACGGTTACCGGTTTCACCCTTCCACGGTGGTGCATTACCCGTCGCCCAAACAAACGTTTTCCATCCGACGTGACTTGGCGGCGAGCCACCGAACGCTGGGACAGATTTGTGAGGCGGAAAACGACGATGTTGGCGCCGAAGTTCATTTTCGTGCGGCCGTGGAGCTCATTGATGACGTCGTCAAAGACTACCCCCATCGCCGCAGTCATCGAGACGTCAAGGGCGGGTTGCACACGCGGTACTCGCAAATCCTGATGCGGTTGGGAAAACGGCAGGAGGCGCTTGACCACTGTGAAATCGGGTTGCAAAGTTGGTCCCAGGCCGCTGCGGATGCGCCCAGCGAAAGTCGGCTGAAAGTGTTTGCGTCCCACCACGCGACGGCCGGTTCGCTGGCCCAGCAGATTAAGAACCATGAAGCGGCGATGCTGCACTTCGTGGCTGCACTACGGTTCTACAGTCAACTGATCGATCTGGTCCCCGAGGACCCTACGATGGCCTTGGCTTCCATCCGAATCTCGCTGGACTTGGCAGAGTTGCGCCGCCAAAGTGGTGATGAAGGTGCCGCGTCGGAATTGGTCCGGCAAGCCGTCCAGTGGACCGAATCGATGAAGCAAATCGATCAACCCGATCAGACGCGACTCCGCGCGATCGAGTCCGCCGAGCGGCTGCTTCGAAAACACGCGGCCGATCAGATCTAGCTGGCGGCAGCACACGATCCGTTGTCGATTTTTGACGATCTGGATGCCAACCTCGAAGCGACTTTGATGTAAGATAGCCGCATCGGTCGATTCATCCCTCCATGAGTTTGCACCATGAGCAAGAAAAAGCGACAACGGGCGCTGCGACGAGAGATCCAACCGCTGGTGGAATTGTCGGATCGATTGGGGACGACGCGCCTGCATTCGGCTCGGATCCGCGTTCGCCGATCCGAGTTGCAGCTCAAACGCGAACGCGTGCGGACGATTCCGGGCGAGCGTTCGGCGCTCAGCACGACCGAGTTCACCGCGCGGATCAATCGCTTGGCCGACCGTTTACGCGAGAATCGGCGGCGGATCGGTCGGATTCGCCGCGCCAGGCAGCGTGAGGTGCAGAATTTGCTCGGCGCCGAATTCACGTACCTGGAGATCGCCCGGTCCAACGAAGAGTTTTCACTTTACGCAGGATACTTTGGTGGCAATGAGTGACGGCGATGAGATCAGTTTCCAGGACGGGACGATCATGCTGGTCGCCGATGCGGCGCCGTTTTCGACGCGTGATGTGTGGGAAGGATATCTGGAAGGATTGACCGAGATCGGTGCAAATGTCTTGCCCTATCCCACCTTCTCGATTCTGGAATTGCTTAGCCCGAATCTGTTGGGCAGCGACCTGATCGGCAAAGCGATGGACATTCGCAACGGCGTTCAGGCGATCGTGTTCATCAGCGGGATGTATTTTCGCGACTCACGCAGTTGGGTCGTCGAATCATTGACACATCGCGGGATGCCGACCGTGTTGATCGCGACCGACGATCCGTACGAGCCGATCGGCATGCACGATGGCTACAGCATGCGGTTTTCTAACGAGTTGTCCTGCGTCAACGGCCGAGCGAAGTATCTGCCCACGGCAACCATGCTGCCACCGGCGTTGGACGATGATCCGTGGGTGCGAGATCTGGTCTTCGTCGGCACCGTGTTCGAAGACCGCTGGGAGATGCTCCGCCAGATCGCCATGTATTGCGAGATCAACGAGTATCGTTTCGACATCTTTGGTCATTTTCCGTCCAGGTGCGACGGGTTGCAGGATTTGGAATTCGTACGATTGATCCCCGGGACGGTTTCGGCCGAACAGAAGTGGAGTCTTTACAGCCAGAGCAAAATGGTGCTGAACCTGTTTCGAGACAGCGGTGACCAACCGGCTCGATCGGCCAGTCCACGGGTCTACGAAGTCGCGGCGTTGGGGCGCCCGGCATTGATCAGCAACCGCCGTGAGGAGCTCGAGCAGATCTTTGGCGATTCAATCTATCTGTTTGACGACATCGACGGCTTCGGCGAAAGGTTTGAAGAAGCGATCGATTCGACGGCCGAGCGAAAACAGAAAGTCGATCGAGCCCAGCAGACCGTATTCCAGGGGCACCTTTATCAACACCGCGCGTCACAGTTACTCGGCGCGATTCGAGATCACCTGGCGGAATAAGGCAGGCTCGTTCACAGCCGTCGCGATCGGATTCAGACGTCGTATCCGGCTTCGGTCAGCAGTTCGCCAAACACATCATTGCACAGCACCTGCAGTTTCGGCGGAAGATCAGTTTTCCATCGGCCCACCGACGCAAGTTCGTCGGCGGTCGTGCGGTGAAAATCCAGGTCATCGGAGACACGGTGGTGTCGCTCGATGATGTCCGCAACTAACGTCGGTGTATCGTCGATCTGTAAATATTGAAAGATTCGCGTCAAGCTGGCTTCCGTGTCCAGCACCAGATCTTCGTAACGCACCAGTAGGATTTTGGCCTGTCGCTCCCTTGCGACTGCCATCAGCCGTCCCACGTCATGCCGCTTCATCCGGATGAATTCCCCGTCGCTGTCAACGTTTTCGCGGCCGAACGTTGCGAAGCCTCGCTTGCGATTGAATGAAATCATCGAGCAAACCATGTCGCGAAAATCGCGAACCAAGATGATTTCCTTGGCGTCCTCGTACAGTTCTCGGGCGATCCATTGCAGATGGCAGGGAAGCGATTTTTCGGCAAAGTACTGAGCGTCGGCTTTCCCCTGCGTGGCCGCGATCTCCTGGTAAAGCTGGTCGATATTCCGCTGGGCAAACTCGGCGGTGCGATTGACATAGGTCGTTTCGAACCAGTTTCGAAGCGGCGGCCGATTCGCGGTGACTTCGCTGTGAAAGGGGCACGGTGGCAACGTCGTCAGGTCCGCTTCGAACGTGTTCTTTCCCGAGGAAGGTTCGGCAAGAATCTTCAGCATGTGAAACCAATACCCGGCCGGGCGGGCTTCGAACGGATACTGATTGTCCAGCACGATCGACGGATGTTGATGCAGGGTCTGCATCATCCGCGTCGTCCCCGTTCTGGCCAGCGACGTGATCGTCAGCGGCGAGAGCCGCGGGGCGTAACCCGTCGGCGCGCTGTGACGCGTTCCTGTGATGACGGCACAGTGCAGGCGTTTGCCGTTTTGCATCACCGCAAACACGTCGATGCGAAATTGTGGCGGCAATCCCAGTGTGCCGAAACTGCCGCGAAACCCACACGTCGAGCTGCCCCGAACGTCCGCGTGCCGGTTCGCCGCGACGCTGCTGTGTAGCGTCACCGGAATCGATTTCCAGGGCACGCCGCCATGCATCAATTGCAATCGGCGGACCTTGCCCCGCCGAGCCAAGGCCCAGCCGTCCAGCCGAATGCTGTGGGAATCCGAATCCGCCCCTGATCGCGGTTCGTGTATCTCAAACCCATGCAAAACTTCATCCAGATTCGGCTGATAAGTGACGTCAATGTTCTGAATCGTCAATGCAGTCTCTCCGACCTATCTTTGACCAACCGATTGGATGACGGACAGTCCTTTTCGGATGTCTCGGCGGCTGGTGTACAAGCCGAACGAGAATCGCATACAAGGAATTTTGTAAGGGTTTGCGCTGGCGATCACGCCGTTGCGAGCTAATTCCGTTTCCAGGTCATCGGGTTCCCAGCCGTCGACATTGAAACAGACGATCCCCGACGAAAGGTCCTGCGACATCGGCGTTAAAAGTCGCACGTGAGGCATGGAGGCCAAACGCTGTTTGCAAAACTGTGCCAGGCGATGGATTCGGTGTCGGATGCGTTGTTTCCCGATTTCCAGTTGAAAGTCAAAGGCATCGGCGAGCGCCCAGCGGTTTTCATAGCTGTGGTAGCCGCCGGGCGTCATCCGTCGACCGATCGCCCCGATGTCCGCTTTGCCTAGGCGCCAGCATTCGATGCGATCGCGACCGAAGGGCGGAATCGTGGGTCGCATTCGATTCCAACCCGCCGCACTTCCCCAGATGATGCCAGTCCCCCTCGGCCCGCACAGCGTCTTGTGGCATCCGGCGATGAAAAAGTCACAACACCCTTCCCGCAATTCGAAGTCTTCCACGCCCAACGCGTGGACTCCATCGACGACCAGTAAGATCTTTCGCTCGGCCGGACGTTTCTCGTTGATCTGCCGAAGGTGTTCGGCGATCCGCTGCAACGGAAGCTTGACACCTGATGATGAGTGCACCCAGGTGATCACCACGACGCGCGTGGCATCGGTGATTCCGGACATCAATTGATGAACCATTTCATCCTGGCATGCTTCAGCCGGATCGTCGGAGTCGTAGAGCGTTTTCTTGACGCGGACGGCATCATACCGATCGCAGGCGTATCCGATCGCCGCGTCGGAAGAGTAATGACCGTGTTCGCTTTGCAGAATCTGATCGCCCGCACTGAATTTCAATGACGTCAGGACCAGTCCCAAACCCATGGTCGTGCTGTCGGTCAATGCAATTTGATTCGGCGAGCAGCCGAAATAAGACGCGGCGGAACAGAGGACGCGGACATCGTTGATTTCCAGATCGTCGTGAGCCCGCTTCGGATTGCGATCCAGAACTCGACGATGCTTGGCGATGGCGCGACGCACAACGCGCGGATGTGACGCGAATAGCATCGGCGCCAGGTGTGCGACGTTGGGGGCCAGCCGAAACTCGCGACGCACTTCACGCCACGAACAGGGGCGTTTAAGATTCGAGTTCGACTTCTTTGACACTTACATCTCCGTCTCGCACGTTCTGAGATGAACACATGGATCCGAGAATATACTCTAATTTGAAGGTGAAGACTTTCTCGTGATCGATCCGATTCGTGCGCCCTTTCGTCAGGAATTCCGTGTCCCGCGATTTACTGCTGACCGTCAGCATTGGAAACGATGAAGCCGCAAGGCACACGATGCCGCGAATGCGCCGCTATGCGGAATCACATGGTGTGGACTTCCGTGTCATGAACCGGTGCGACGCGTACCGCCGTCCTGTGTTCGCCTACTGGGAAGCGATCATCGAGCTGTGCGATTCGGACTACGAACGGATCGCGATCTTGGACAGCGACATCCTGGTGCGACGTGGGGCTCCCAGCCTGTTCGACGTCCCGTTCGCTGACATCGCGATGAAGCCGTCCGGTTGGGTTTCGCCGCGGTTCCTGCGCCGCATTCACGAGAAGATCGCGGACGATTTTGTCGTCGCCGACATGTACAACAGCGGCGTGATCCTGGCTTCGCGAGCCTACCTGCGGACCATCGCCGGGGCGATCCGATCACTCGGTCGCGATGTCGAACAGACGCGATTCGCCGACCAAGTCTACTTTTGCGTGATGGTCAAGCGAACCGGCGTCACGCCAACCCCTTTATCCTGGCGCTGGAACCAACACGACCAGGTGCCAAACTTCCGGGCCGAATTGGCACATTTCCTGCACTTTCGCGGCCCCGAAAAACTGCCCCGTGTCGAATCGTTCTTGCAAAGGAATCAAAACGACGAGTGGGGAATCGATGCTGTCGGGGCGGGCTAGTACTCCGCCGCAGCTCATATTCGATTTGGCTGGACAGTCGCCGTCCTCTCCGAGGTCGGCGCAGAGCAAAGCTCCGCTTTTTCGCGTGCGCCGAGTTCGGAGAACACGGCGACTCTCCGAACGCATCGGCTACCCGGAGATCAAGCTGTGGCGGAATACGAGTGCTCTGTCAGCATCAAATTCGCGGGTAGCCTTTTTCCAGACTACTGCCACTGAAAGTCGTAGTTGTCACCTTCGTAGGAAGTGTAATCCATGAAGCGGTTTCCGCTGATCAGCGTGTAGCGGCGTGATCCGATTCCCGTGACTGAATTGGTGCGGTGAATTGTTTGCTGACACCCTTTCAAGTGGAGATCGGTGAGGTCTGTTTCAGAGAACTTGCCCCTGCCGCAACGAGAATTCCGGCAGTGGCCGACGGCGGGCTTGCCTACGCGGGCGATCCGGCAGCCGGGACAACTGGCCGATCCCGATTCCGATCAAGGCGAAAAACAGCACCGATTCGGATCGTACGGGCCCCATGAACGACGTGCACAACAGCGACCAGCCGAGGTACCAGAGGGCAAAAACGGCGAGTGCGGCGGCGAAGGCTCTCTGGCGCGGAGCGCCGCCCGTCAATCGGATCAGATGGAAGAACAGGTTGGCCATCGCGGCGGTGAACAGCGCCATGCCGATCACGCCCGTTGAGACGAGAATTTGAAGCTGGATGTTGTGGGCCGGATGGTTGGTCTTCATCGACCAGACCTCGAGTTCGCCGGTCTCGCTGGTGATAAAGTACCCGTGTCCGATCCATTTGGATTTGGTGAACTCTTGCCACACCTTGGTCCACATTTCTTCGCGACCAGAGACTTGGCTTAATTGTCTGGCGGACTGGCCGCGGGTGAGGTATTGGACCGTCGAGCTCTTGGGATCCAGGACGGATGCGAACGACGGATCGATCAGCACGACGGTGATCAGCCCCAGCGCGAAAATACTGATCGCGGCGGCGCGGACCACGTTTCCGGCGTAAACAAACAACACCAACCCGACCGTCACGGCAGCCATCAACAACGCCATCCGGCTGTTGGCGACATACAACACCGCCCCATGAACCAAGCTGCCGAGGATGGCCGCGCGCAGCGACCACGTGTACCTGCCGACAAACAGGCAGAGGACACAGGCCAACAGCCCCAGCGATGCGTTGGCGCCTGCCGCGGTGGGGTGAACGATGCCCGAATGGCCGCCCATCATGAGGCGGCGGTTCAAACCGGATAGATCAGGGAAAGCCAAATGCACCACCAGCACAAAAACGCTGAACACAAACAGCATCCGCACCAGCAGTCGCATCATCGATTCGATCCGATCCTGGCCGCGGGTCAGCAACGCAACCAGCGAGGCGAGCACCAGCAGGCTAGCCAATCCGCCCGCCTGGCCGATCGAGACGGCGGGTCGCGGTGTCCACAGCAGGCTCAAAACCGCCCAGGCGAAAAACAGGTAGAACGGGACCAAGGGACGCAGGACCGCACGGGAGCTGCGGTCCCCGATCCGGGCCAGGATCAAGGCCGTGCCGCCGAAGAAGACGATCAACAAGATCACCAGTTTGACCATCGCCAGCGGATCAAGCGACGCGATCGTCACCGCTTCCCAGCGCGATGGAAGGGTGAACGTCAGCAGGGGCAACGCGCAGACCCCAAAGGTCGTGAGACGTCGCAACGAGGTGTCAGAGCGAAACATGACGATCCGAAAGGGACGGGATCAACGTGGACGCGTCGCCGCGGAAGATTCAGCCGGGGCTTCATGCGAAACGACCGCCTTGTCGATCCGAATCGGGACCGATGTTCGGACGCGGTCCGGTTCCTCGGCACTCTCCGGCCGTGATTCGTCCCAGGAGTCGTCTGCCGATTCGTGGTCGTCGGATTGGGGGAAATCATCGGTCGGCCAGTAGGATCGAACATCCATCAGGACGGGAATGCCGATCGCCAAGGCGAATGCGGCGATCAGCCCGGCCAACGCACACAGCGGCTTGTTCGGCGAGACCGGTCGCTCCTCCAGCGTCGCGGGCTGGGAAACATTGATACTGGTGATCCGGTTGGCTTCCAATTCCTCGTTCAGTCTGGCCTGTTCCAACATCACCGAATGCACCTTGTAACGCTCCTCCAACACCTGTGAATCGCGTTGCAGTTTGGAAAGCAGCTGCTCGTGTTCGTTGATCGAATTGATTTCACCGATCAAGTAACGCTGCTGCTCGCGCAGCTTCTTCTGCCGCTCGCGGAGCGATTTTTCGGTGGCGAGGTCGACGACCTGGTTGGCGAACAATTGCTGATGGGTCGGATTGATCAGCTCTCGCGATTCGGTGCGATCGGACTCCTGTGCTTCTACAATCTTCCGTGCCTCGTTGAGCTGTTCGCGAATGGACGTCAACTTGGGGTGCCCGGGTTTGTACTTGGCCGCGTATTCGTTTTCGAGCACCTCCAATTGGAACAACGCGCTCCGCATTTCATCGTGTGAACTGCGTTCAATCCCCGTGGTTTCCTCCTTGACGGTGGGCTGGACGGTGGTGGTCAACAGATCGGCGTAGGCTTGGGCACGCATCGAAGACTCGACCAGGTCCGCTTCGACCTTGAACAGTTCGCCCGAAACCTTTTCCAATTGCGATTCCAGCAGTTTTTGGTGTCCATCCAGCGTTGCAAATCCTGCGGCATTTTTTGCGTCACGGATTTTTCGGTGAACCTCGTCGAGCTGGTTTTTCAGCTCCGCGTCTTGCTCCAAGAAAAACGCGTAGGTTCCACGGGTGCGATTGACCTGTGCGTGGTGATCCAAGTAGGCGTCCACCCAAGCCGAGACGATCGTCTGGGCGACCTTCGGATCTTTGGATTTGAACTGCACCGTCACCAGGCTGGATCTTTCCGATGCAGAAATGTCGATGGATTGCTCCAGTGTCCGAATGGCTCGTTCCCGGCTTCCGATCGGGTCGATGTTACTGGCCCACGTTTTCAGTGCCCCGATCCATGCCGCCACCGGGTTCTGGGGCTCCTCGGAGACATCGCCAGACTGGGAAAGCTGATCTTCGAGAATCAAATCCGTCCCCAGCCGATCGACGACGTCATTCATGATCGTGCGGCTGTGCATCACATCCAGTGCCGTCTCGATCTCGTCCTGACGTGTATTCAGCGGCGCATTAGGGTCACCGACAACCGACATGGTCGGGTCCAGCGACCCGCTTTCGTACCCGACGCGCAGCAACAGCTTGGAAACCGACCGGTACTGCCGCGGTGCATACAAAATCACCGCCACCGCGATCGCAAGGACAGCGGCAAACGCGAATGAAGCGGCAAACCAGTGACGTCGAAGCGAAGCGCGCCACAAAATGAGGGAGTTCATGGAATTCGTGCAAAGAGCTTGAACGGACAGAAAAAGCAACCTGGATGCTAATATCGCCTTTCCACTACGAACCGGAGCCGATCGCGTTGACGGACAGATTCACGGGTGAGACGTTCGTTTTTGCGATTCGGATCGATTATTCCGGCCCCCTTCGGTGCGTTCATCACGGACAGTGCCCGATCGGCGTCGACACCAACATGGCAAGCCGCTCGGTCCTAGACGAAGCTCGCTCGAAGCCGCCGGTCGGGCCCGTTGGAGGCCGGTAGGGGGTCCAGTTTAGCGTGATCGGCCGATCACACAGGACGGCAACCCCACCATCCCTCTCAAAAAATCGCCGGATCGGCAGCGGTTCCTAAGTAAAACGCCCCTTCCGGGCTGACGGCAGCGGCTCTGTGGAACGCTCCTCAGAAGGACGTCGTCTGACCATCTGCTGACGGCGTCTCGTTCCACCGGCCTGATGGCCTGATCAATGCGATGGGCCGCGATTCGCTACCCGGCGTGTTGATTTACTATCTGTAAGGCGCCACTTTAATCAGGAAACACCGTGAATCGCCGGTCGAACGTAGCTACCTTCGCCAGAAGGTGGATCCCCAGGGTTTTCCACGCTCCCATCGAGCGTAGCTACGCCAAAGTGGCGCTGTCCAGCTAGCCCGCGAGCTTTGCGTAGAAAAAAAACAAAGGGATGCGAGCGCTGGCGCCGCATCCCTCTGTCGAATGATCAGGTCGTTGAAGGATCAACTACTGATTGAGCTGTTCCTGAATGGTCTCTTTGGAGGCCTTGGTTCCCAAGGCACCCCACAAACCATACGGGCTTTGCCTACCTGCTCCGCGGACGCCGAAGTTCGGGTCGTTGTTGCTGTAGGGAACTTGGTTTTGGTCACCGGCATCGATCGAGTCGGTCATGAACACGACTGCCCCGTCGGCCATCAGGATGTGGGCACCGCCTTGGTGAAGGCTGGAGGCTGAACCGTAGCCGAAGTCACCGTGGTTGCGGTAAACACTGTAGCTGTTCGGCGGACGGACCGTGTTGAACATCGAGAACTGGGGGCGACCGTCGGGCCAGCGGCGACCGCGTCCGTGGTTGGCCGGATCGTCCAACCCGGGGGTTGCGTTGCTCGCGACACTATCGTCCCAGTACTGCGGACGATCGGGGTCCAGGAATTGTTCCCAGTGGTTGGGCGGCAACGCCATGTTGCTGGTGTTATCCCGATACGGGGTGGATGCGGCCAATCGCTCGCGTGCGTCGACGATATTTTCGCCGGCTGCAATGGTATTGGACAGACCGTCAAGGATGTCGCGGAACTTGGTGAAGTGGTGGTTGCGGAAAACGCCGCGCGCCCAGCGAGCTTGCGCTTCATCGCCCCAAGTACCGTCGGTTCCCGGAACACCGTTCCAGTTGATTCCGCCGTGGTGGCCTTCGAAGTACGCGTCGCCCTGGCAGACCGCGTAGTTGGTGAAGGCGACACGGGCAGGCGTGCTTTCGGTCGGATCGCTGGGGCAGCGGTAACCGGGGACCTGGGTCAACCAAGGTTGATAGTTTTCATTCCACGGCACCGGACCCATCGGCGGGAACACGTCGGCCGGGGGCCGAATCGAACCGTCGCGGTTGACGTTGTAGGGGTTGCTGATTCGGTCCCACATCGCCTGTTGCTCGATAAACGGCAGAATGCCGACCATCCAGCTCAAGCAAAAGCGGTTGTGATAGTCGCCACCGCGGTTGCCCGGCCACTCGTACGTGCCCGTCGCATTCATGGGGAGATTCTTGTACGCCGAATGGTAGTTGTGCAGTGCCAACCCGATTTGTTTGAAATTGTTGCTGCAACTCATCCGCCGCGCTGCTTCACGTGCAGCTTGGACCGCGGGCAATAACAGCCCGACCAAAATACCGATGATGGCGATCACCACCAAAAGCTCAACGAGTGTAAAACCACTTCGTTGAGGAGAACGATTCGTCATTTGCGTCTCCAAAGACATTCATTTCCAGTTGAAAAGGTTTATATGACCTCTGAAGGGCGAACACTGATCGCCCCCAGGCATACGTTGGGTTCCGAGGCTAATTCCGAATCACGTTCCGGACGACAAAACTCGGCATTGCGTCTGACTTAGTTAACTCCAAAGCCGCGTGATCGAATCGCGCGAAACTAAAAATATTTCATAATGTGAATCGCATCGCCTTTATAGAGATGCAACACGTCTTCTCGCCTCTCATCTGGCCCCGAGTGCCTCCCTTGCCAGGGGAACCTTCTTAATGGGGCCCGCAATCCCCGCGGCACCCAACCGGGTCGGTCAAGCTTCGCCGTCTCCGTTCGGGCTAGCGATGCCCGGACAGCTGGGGGGAAACCGCCCGCTAAACGCTGCCGGCTGATCCCGGGAAACACTTCTCAGTTTCTAAGGGCGTGGTTTCCCGGGCGAAGCGAACACTGAAACCGCGAGGCCATCAGCGGGAGGGCGGGACCGGGTGGTTGGAAACCAACCGGGAAAACATGGCGGGCGATGGTTGCAATCGAACCACGACGCTGATTTGGTCAAGGCCGTGCTTGAGCGTCCGAGCGCTAACTTCTACTTCTTTTTAAAGTTCTCTTGCTCTTGCTTCCGCAGCATTTCTTCATAGTCTTCAGCTTCTTGAACTTCCTCCGCGGTTTGGGCCGCTGTATCTTCAATCGTTGCTTCACCGCTGCCGCGACCGCAACCGGGAACAACAAAAACAACGCAAGCCAGTGCAATTACGCACAGTAAAGAGCGGGTCATTTCAATCTCTTTGGTAAAGAAGCCAACATTACTGATTTTCAGAAGTCGAGATCGTATCCACGCGTCTGGTAAAATCAAGTGGCACGTCAAAGACCTTGGCACTGAACATCGTGGCGGCGGTGGCTCCGGACCTTGCCGATCACGGCAACCATGCAAACACCGGTTGCGTTGCAGCACTCCGACTGCAGATCTCCCTCATCGAATGAACCACTCCCCTTCATCACATCCCATTTGGCCGATCGGTCGGTTCTGGATTGATCGCACCGCCATCTTGCATCGGCAACTGCTGACGGTGAAGAAAGCGTTGCGAGTCGCTCCCCATTCGGGTGTCCGCCTCCTGCTTCTTTTGCTGAGTCTGTCGCCGTGCTTGTCCGGTTGCGATCAGCCGGATGAGGCACCAGAGAGAGGCGAAACAAGCCAAACGACGCAACGCGTTTCAAGCGATCAGACCGGCGGCGGTGATCCGACGTCGACAGACTTTGTCGCCCGGTCCTTCGACGCGCTCTCCGCAGGAGACCTTGACGGGGCAGAGGCGGCCATACGGAAGCATCTGTTGCAAGATCCCGAGGACGCCCGTGCGATCGAGCTCGCCGGCGATATCGCATCGCAACAGGGGAACACAGAGACGGCGATAGAAATGTACCAAGGGGCGTTGGCGTCAACGGATTCCCCCAACGAGGCCTTGTTGGACAAACTGACGCACACCTTGGTCGCGGCCGGGCGGCCATTCGATGCGATCACCGTCTTGCAGACGTTTGTGGATCGATTTCCCAATCGCCCCCAGCCGCGCTTTGACTTGATCGGGTTGGCGACCATGGTCGGACGCACGCCGTTGGCCCTGCCGTCGCTGCAGTGGTTGGCCCAGCACGGTCAAGGCGACCCAGAGTCCCTGTTGGTGCTCGCCGACCCGGATCGTGTGGAACCGGACGGAGAGATGTGTCAGTCGATGTTGCAGCGATCCGGTGATGACTTGCGGCCGCAGTATTCTCTGGCTCGACTGGATGCGTTGAAATCGAATTGGCGGTCGGTAGCCGACCGACTGAAACCCGTCCTGCGGCGCCAACGAGATTTTGCACCGGCACACGCTCTCTATGGGCGTGCGTTGGTGGAGCTGGACGAATTCGAATCGATTCCGGATTGGCAGCGGCAATTGCCCGGCAGTGTCGACCAATTGCCCGAATACTGGTTGGTCGCCGGCGATTGGGCTCAGCGACAAGGGCAACACGAACAGGCCGCACGAGCCTACTGGCAAGCGATTCGTCAAAGCAGCCATGCGTTGCCGGCCGCGCTCAACGGACTGTTCCAAAGCCTGACGCTGATCGGCCGTACGGGTGATGCCGACAAGGTTGCCGACCAGATTACCAAGCTAGGCGTGTTGCGGGACACCTTAAAGACACACCTGGAGCGCGGCGGCCGTTCGCAGCGGGCGGCGCTGGAGGTGGCTGATGCGATGTTGGAACTGGGCCGCGTCTGGGAGGCCGAAGGCTGGGCCCGATTCGCGACGACGTTGCCCGAGGAACCGGTGGCGGATATCCGCGACCGGTACATGGCCGTCCGCTCCAAACTGACCACCGGCACGCCCTGGGTGCTGCCGGAAATGGAGGTCAGCCGACAGATCGACGTGGCCAACTTGCCATCGATTTCCTGGAAACTATCGCGGTCCCCTTCAGAGGCGATGGGCGACAGTTTTCAGCGACCGCTGTACTTTGAAAACCAAGCCCAGCGGCGCGGGTTCGTTCATACCTGTGAAATCGCGCCGGAAGCGGTCACCGAAGGCCACTGGATCTACCAAAGCGTCGGCGGTGGTGTGGGCGTGATTGACTACGACTTGGACGGATGGCCGGATCTGGCTGCCGCGATGCTCAACGGCCGCCCGCTGCAGTCCGACTCGTCGTCCAATCGGCTGTTCCGAAATCACGGCGAAACATTTGTCGCGACCGAACGCCCTGCGGCTTACCACGACACCGGATTCTCTCAAGGGATCACGATCGGCGATTACAACGATGACGGCTTCCCCGACATTTTCGATTGCAATTACGGCCAGAACCGACTGTTTCGCAACAACGGCGACGGAACGTTTGATGAGATTTCGATGCCCGCCGGATTGTCCGACCAGTCCTGGACGACGTCGGCGGTGATCGCCGACTTGGACGGAGATGGCATTGCAGACCTGTTCGCGACAAACTACTGCGCCGGCCGGGCACCGTTGGATCGACCGTGCCGCAATGCTGACGGTTTCTCGACCTGCCCGCCGCTGTTGTTCGAGGCCGAACCGGACCGAGTCTGGCGAGGCCGCGGCGACGGGACCTTCGTGGATGTTTCGGCCCGGTGGTTGAAAGATCAAGCCCCCGGTCGAGGGCTGGGGCTGGTCACGGGGCAATTCGATGAGCGGCCCGGGCTGGACGTCTATGTCGCCAACGACATGACCGCCAACCAGCTGTGGTCACCCGAAGTCCGCGAGGGGCAATTCCGGCTGGTCGATTTGGCTGCGACCCGCGGCGTCGGATTCAGCGGAGATGCGCGATCGCAGGCGTCGATGGGGATTGCGGCGGCCGACCCGGATGCCGACGGTGACATCGATTTCTTTCTCACGCACTTTGCCGACGATCACAACACGTATTACGAACAGGTCTCGCCCGGATTCTGGACCGACCGCTCGTTCCAGGTCGGACTGGGGCAGCCGTCGATGAAGCTGTTGGGGTTTGGGGCCGAGTGGGTGGATTTCGACAACAGCGGGTCACTGGAATTGATGGTCACCAACGGCCATGTCGACGACGTCAAGCGTACCGACGTGGCTTATGCGATGCCCCCGCAGACATTCCGCCGCCAGCGGTCGGGACGCTGGGAAGAACTGCCCCCGGACTCCATGGGAGACTACTTTTCCAAGCCGCACCTGGGCCGCGCGCTTTCCTCGGTCGACGTGGACCGTGATGGACGAACCGACGTGGTCATTACCCATCTGTACGAGCCTGTTTCGCTGTTGGTCAATCGAACCGATGACGCAGGCCAGTCGGTCGGTTTGATCCTCAAGGCAACGCGATCACAGCGTGACGCCATCGGCGCGGTGGCCACGGCGACGGTGGAATCCCAAACAGTGACGCATCAATTGACCGCCGGGGACGGTTACATGTGCACCAACCAACGCAGGATTTCGATCGGGCTGGGCGATCAGTCCGCCGCCCAGGCCGTCACCATAAAATGGCCCTCGGGCGCGACGCAGTCGTTCGGTACATTACAAGGCGGCCGCGACTACGTTCTGGTCGAAGGAGAGCAAGAGGCATTTCAGTTACAGGGTCATCGTTGAAGATTCATCGCACGGTTCGCTCGGTTTTGATCCGCGTCATCGGCCTCGGGGTCATCGGCCTCGGGGTCATCGGCCTCGGGGTCGTCGGCTGTGGCGGGGATTCAGAGGAACAACGGGCCGCCGAACTTCTCCAAAGCCAGCGGAGACGCCAGCAGGCACAGGAAGCAGCCCCCAAGTCGGTTGGCCAGCGGATCGATGAAGCGCAAGCGTACTACGACCAGCAGAATTACGCAGCCGCTCAGGACCGACTGCGCCCCCTGTTGGTGGCCGATGATGTCGATGCCGACGCGCTGCTTTTGTACGCAAAGTGTGAAGCGGCGATCGGAGCTCCCCTGGCCGCGTGCGAAGTGCTGGGTACGATCCCGCCGACTGAACCGGTGGTCTTTGCCGACGCCGGACTGCTGGCGGCTGACCTGTACCTTCAGCAGGGCGAGTATGAGAGCGCCGAAGCGAGCTTGATGCGGGTCGTTGACTTGGCGAAAACCGTCGACGTCCCCCGAATCAATGCCGTCTACCATCGCTTGGCGTCGCTACTGAATAACCAAGGACGCCGAATCGAAGCCGCCGAGTACCTGCGTCGACTGCTGCGGGCCGAGGACATCACGGAGAAAGAGCTGTTCGCGATGAATACGTTCGGCGACGCCTTCATCGACGTTTCGATGCCCAAACCCAGTTTTAGCGGAACGCTGCCCCCGGCCGCCTTGGCCGAAGCGAAACGGTTGCGGGGCGATGGGGAGTTGGAACAAGCGAAACTGCTGATCGAACGACTCAGCGCCGCCTTTCCGAAATCGACTCCCATCGCGGCCTTTCGTTGTCGCGTGTACGGTGAAATGAAACTGGATGCCCTTTTGGACGACTATCTAAAATCGGTGCCGGTGGGAATCGAGCGTGAACCTGAGTACTGGTACGCTCTGGGCACGCGGTTGCAGAGTTCCAATCGGGATTCCGAGGCGGTGCGTTGCTTCCTGGAAGCGGTCACCCTGGATCCGACAGACCGCTTTTCCTATCTGGCGTTGGCCCGATCACTGAGGGCACTGGGGAAAAACACCGAAGCCGACTGCGCGAATCAACGTTTTTCGTTACTGCACGAATCTGCCGTCATCACGGCAAAGATCGGTAGCCAGCCAGGGACTGCGGCGGAGCTGAGTCGGTTGGCAGAAATCCTGGACACGTTAAATCGACCTTGGGAGGCGGCTGCATGGCGGGACGTCGCGCTGAAGACCTACGGTGGGAGTCCCGAGTGGCGTCAGCGATTACGGCAGCAACGCGAACAGATTGCCGAAAACGCGACCGCCGCCTCGGATCCTTCCGGCGTCCGATGCGGGCTGGAACTTGACCGATGGCCGCTTCCGTCAACGAAGGAAATTGCGCCCAACGATCTTGTGGATCCGGGTTCCGATCAAACGACCGCCGACAGCCGGACCGAGATCCGCTTGCACGATGTCGCTGCCGACGTCGGAATGGATTTTCATTACGACAGTGGTGACGACACCTCGGACGAAGTTCAGCTTTTGCATCAATTGACCGGGGGAGGGATCGGTGTGATCGACTTTGACTTGGACGGTCACCCCGATGTGTATTTCACACAAGGCGGCGGAGATGCCTTTGACGCCGACGGCTCGAAACCGAACGTGCTGTTCCGCAATCTGCCGTCTGCGCCGTGGACTTCGGTATCCGCCGAAGCGGGAACCGGTGACTTGGGTTACGGCCAGGGCGTTGCCGTCGCAGATCTTAATCAAGACGGTTTCCCGGACATGATCTTGGCCAATATCGGCCCGAATGTAATCTACCAAAACAACGGCGACGGGACCTTTCGACGCCAGTTGATGGCGGCAGTTGACGCTCAAGGCGATTGGACATCGTCGATCGCCTGCGGCGACTTGAGCGGCGATCATCTGCCTGAAATCGTCGAGATCAATTACATCGACGACCCGACTGCGTTGACGATCGGGTGCACGCCCGACAAAGACGCCTGCAACCCCAGCGTTTTCCGACCCGCCGTCGATCGCGCGTGGCAGGTCGGATCCGATGGCGCGGTCTCCCGCTGGGACGGCTGCCAAGCGATGGATGAACGGCCCAATTACGGGTTCGGCGGCGTCATCGCAAATTTCGACGACTCCCACGGCAATGACTTGTTCATCGCGAACGACACCGAGTTCAATCATTTTTGGTTGTCGCAGCGTGACGGCACTTCCGATCCGATCACGCTGCAGGAAAGCGCGCAAATTGCAGGTTGTGCGTTTGGGCTGTTGGGGCAGCGCCAGGGATGCATGGGTATCGCGGCGGGCGACTTCGACCGAAACGGGCTGGTCGATCTGCACGTCACCAACTTTTGGAATCAAGCGGCCGATCTCTACAGCCAGGAAACGCCGGGCGTGTTTACCAACGTCAACGCCAAACGAGGGCTGTACGAAGACACGCGGATGACGGTCGGGTGGGGATCGCAGGCGGTCGATTTTGATCGCAACGGTTGGCTTGATCTGCCCGTGCTCAATGGCAACTTGACCGACCACCGCCAACGCGGTCGCGCCTATCAGATGCTGCCGCAACTATTTCGTGGCGACGCCGGCGGATTTGAATTGCAAAACCCGGCGGATCGCTATTGGTCGACCCCCGCCCTGGGACGCACGATGGCGGTGCTGGATTTCAATCGCGATTTGAAACCCGATCTGGTGACGAACCATTTGGACGCCCCGGCGGCGCTGCTGGAGAACCGCACGGTGACGGAAAACGCACTCCAGCTGGAATTGATTGGGACGACCAGCGAACGCGATGCGATCGGTGCCAAGGTCTCCCTCACGAGCGGAGACGAATCGTGGGTGGGGTGGGTGTTCGGCGGCGATGGGCTGTTGTGCACCAACGAATCGATGCTGGATTTCGGACTCGGTCCATACGATTCCATTGATCGCATCGAAGTGGCCTGGCCATCGGGGACCCGCCAATCTTTCTCGGACGTCAAGGCAAACCGGCGCTACCTGATTGTCGAGGGCGAAGTCGAATTGTTACAGCGTTAACCACCAGCGCACGTTGGTGTTTAGCCTTCAGGCGACTCCCCCTCGCTGCTCCGCAGCGACTCCGAGCGGCTAAAGCCTGAACACCAGCGTGTGTCCCTCTCTCAACGCTCCTCGAGCGCTTCGACGCCTTCGATGGCCAGATAACGGGCATCCGCCTGGACGCTGTCAAACACTTGCGTCGCACCACCCGGCCAACGGATCTGGACCTGGTCGATCGCCTCCGCCGCCCCCACACCGAAATGCACGACCTGCTCGTTGCTGCACATGTAGCCGTCCCCGCCGGTTTGCCAACCGGTCCAGCTCTCTTGATCGGCCGTGATGCGGACCTCGGCACCGATGGCATCGCGTTCACAGTCCACGCCGATCAACTCAATTTGAATCCAGTGCTGCGTCGTCGATTCGTTCTGCAACAGCGCGATAGGCAGATCCAAGTGCCCCGCGACGAGGTCCATTTTTCCATCGCGATTCCAGTCCAACGTTGCCAGGGTGCGTCCGAGTTGCTGCTGTTTCCAGTAGTCGCCGCCGAGAGTACGTTCTTGAAGCCGAAATCCTTCCTGGCCACCTCGGAACAGTTGCGGGACCATTTGAAACGGGATGCCTTCGTCGCGGGCGTCAAACACGTGTCCATTCAAGACGGCTAAATCGAGCCAGCCGTCGTTGTCCAAATCGGCTGCCTGAGTACCGAAACCAAGCACCGAGAATGATGGTTCATGCAATCCGTACCTGAGCGACTCGTCGAAGAAAAATCCAGGAACGTTCTGCGTAAACAGGTTGACCGATTCGTTGTGGAAATTGGTGACATGTAAATCGAGTTGACCGTCGCGATCAAAATCGCCCGAAGCGACGCCCATGCAAGCTTGGCTGTCGCCGCCTTTTCCGATGCTGCAGCCGCGCACCCCGGCGGATTCGACCAACGAAAACGGGGCATCACTCTCATCCTCCGCTGCGGTGCTGACCCAAAAATGGTTCAGGTCTCCGTCGTTGGCGATGAAAAAGTCGTTGCCCAGCTTGCCGTCGAAATTGGTGATCACCAGACCGAACCCCAGTTTGGGGTTGGCACGCATATCGGCCGCCTTGTCCGACTCGGCAAACCCTCCGTCGCGGGCGGACAACCAGACTCGATCCGCCGCGGCGTTGAACCGCTGTGGCTGGCACGGCAAGTGATCGTCGGTGCAACTGACCGTGAACGCCAGCGGATCGTCGATGTAATTGACTTCGATGATGTCTGGCAAGGTGTCGCCGTCCACGTCCGCCAGACCGATGCAGGACGTCCAGTCGGCCGCCGGGGCAGAATACAGGTCGCTTGCATCGCGAAACGTACCGTCGCCCTGGTTCAGATAGATCACATTCTTTCCGATGTTGGCGACCAACAGGTCGGGGAATCCGTCTTGATTGACGTCACCGGCGCAAACGCCTTGTCCGAACCCGCGATCGCCGACGGCCGCGTGCTTGGTGGCCTCTGTGAATTCCCCTTCGGCGCTGAATCGAAACAGTTGATTCGGCTCGGACGAACCCGATTCGACTGGCGTTCCACCGCTCTGCGCCACATAGAGATCACAGCGGCCGTCCAGGTCGAAATCGACCACGGCCAATCCACCGCCGTTAACTTGGTACGGATAGAATCTGCTGCCGTCCGACGCGAATCCACCCACGTACTTGGCGTGAAGCTTCAATTGCGGCGCGACGTCGACCAGGCGCAATTCCTGATCGTTAGCCTCCGCTGGGACGATCGAAGGAGGTTGATTTTGCGTTTGTAATTGCGGCAGGGGCCACTGCTGGATATCAAATCCGAGCAGACGGTCCAGTTTGGCCGTGGCAATTTGGCTGTCCGTCGCGTCTTGTTCCCAAGCGACGATGGCTTGATGGCGCCGATTCAATTCGGGGATCCGCTGTGACATTGCCCCGCTCATCTGAGCTTCTCGCATCAGCCAAGCGCACGACTCCCAGGGGCGAGCGAGTGCCGCCAACTGCTGCGAGATCCACATCGATTGTTCGGCGTCGGCATCCTTGGCGATGCGAAAGATCTGGTCCAGCACGGCGAGCCGTTTTCGCAACTCGGGCGTCTGCGATTCCTTGCCGGTGACGATCAATGACTGAATCATCCCACGCAGCGATTCGCGATCGCCGGGGTCGCGACGCAGAGCTTCTCCGAACGCTCGGATCGCCTCGTCGTGACGATCCTGCAACGCCATCCAACTGCCGATCGCGCTCCAGTATTCCGGTTGATCTTGCGTCCCCGGCGGCAGGTTTTTCGCCCACTCGGCAAGCTCTCGCTGGCGCCCGGTTTCGGCAAGGATGCGGCCGTGCAGCGCAGCCGCCGCGGTATTCGCGGGAAACGCAGCCCTGATTTGATGCATCCGCTGCAGAACGTCCTCCGGTTCGGCGTTGATCCGCGTGTACAGCTCGCGAAGCTGCCCCAAGTCGAACAGTGTGACCGTTTGCCCGGAGACGAATCCCGCGAACGAAACCAGATAGAAGGGACCTTGAAGGTCGATCAGGCTGAGTGTTTCGTTGGGTTGGACGGCGCGAAGTCGGATCAATTGACGCACATGTCGGCTCGCTTCGTAGCGGCGGCCTTGTGCATTGAAAAGTTGCGCCAACAACCGATGGGTCTGAACATTCATGTTGTCCAATTCGACCGCACGCTGCAGATTCGCTTCCGCGGCAGAAAAGTCGCCGCAACGCAGATTCCAATCAAAGGCACGGACCAGAATTTCCGAGCCGCGCGTCGGATCGGCCTCGGCCACGGTGGCCGCCAATTCGGCCGCGCGGCAGTAATCTCCCCGTTGGTTGTACAATTCAATCGCCAAACTTAACGCGTCGACATTGCTCGGCGATCGAATCAGGATCCCTTGCACTGATTCGAGTGCCTGGTCGGTTTTCCCCTGTTGGTAGAGGCGAAACGCCGCTTCGATCCCTTTCGTGTCATCGTCGACTGACGCCCCGACCGAAGATTCGACCGACGATTCGACCGACGACGCCGTGCGATCGTTCTGCCCACACCCGACCAAAGCGAGGGCGCCGAAAACCCAAATGAGGGCGCGCGCTCGACCGGGCCACGATGACGGAGCGACGCTCTCCAGAATGTCGCAAACTCTGGGAACCCACCTCCTGTCGAATTTCGCGACGTTCGAACGGCGAATCACGATGTTACTGGTGCAACCTGGCGCGATCCGGCTAGCCGGCGATCTTGCAATGGAGCGGTGCGGGACAGAAAACAATCGATTCATGTTCATCGTTACGGTCTTCACGGATCGATCGTTCGATCGGGGCTTCACGCGTCCGCCCCGGACACGGTCGACAGAGGCGCAATCGCGCGGTGCTTAGAACCGGCGCTCGACAGCGTCGGCGGGCCGCAGGTTGTTTTCAATGATCTCGTCCCACTCGTCGTCATACAAGTTGGCATTTTGATCCGTCAACGGCCGCGACGGCAACCAGACATCCGGTTGAAATTGCTCCATCCGCAACAGCGTTTTCCGATAGGCGGTTAATCGCCCCTCCGCTTCGGCGAGTTCGCCCATCAGATCCTCCATCTGCGGCTGTAGATCGCCCATGGTCTTGCGTCCCGAAAGCCGGTTCGTCCATACCAGCGACACGTTTCGCGGTACGTCGGGCGTCAACAGAATTTCCCTTCCGTTGGCGGAATACGAATAGCTGACGCCCAGGGGGGTTTCCATGGGCTTCAGCTGAAGCGTCGCCGACACATCCGCGGGCGTGCGGACGTCCATGCCTTCGTTTCGTAACGTCGCGGCAATCGACGCGGGGGCGACCACGACCGTGTTTGCGGGCATCGACTCCAGCCCCGAGCGGTGATCGGGCCGATCCGAGGTCAGCAAGATCATCGCCGGCAGATCGGTCTTCAGCCCCAAAGATTCGAGACGTGCCGATAGAAACGCTTCGTAGGCGTCTCCCCCGGGCGCATTGACCACCATGAAATTCTCTTGATCGAAAATTCCATACACCGCAATGCCGTCCAGGTCGCCCAGGTAGTACAAGCCCGGTTCGATCGGCTTGGGATGGCCATCAAGAAAGTCGGCTCCGTCACGCGCATGCCGCTCGACGATCGACTGCAGTTCGTCGCGAGCCGGGCCAAGCATCCCCTGCCATGTCGCTGGATCCAACCGAATCGATTGCAATTGTTTTTGTTGCCTCGGGTGCCCCGTCAGCAACAGGTCGGGCGGCCCCATTTCCAGCAGCCGGTCGATCGTGGCGACAAATGCGCCGGCGTCGCCTCGGTATTTGGGCGCGAGTTCGGCGGAATACGTGGCGGGACCGAAGTCGATCGACGAAATCACGTCTCCGCAGAAAAGGATCGTCTGGCTGTCTCGGGTCAGCAGGTAGCACGTGCTGCCCGGAGTGTGCCCCGGGGCGGCAATCGCTTCCACCGTGACGCCGCCCAAGTCGATCCGGTCGCCGTCAACCAGTTCACGATCCACCTCGATCGGTGCTCCCGAATAAGGGATGATGGGAAACACGGAGTACAACGCCGGCAAGTCGGGCGTGCGAAGCACCTGACAATCGTCTTTGCCGGCAGCGACGACGGCTCCCGAAAGGGTGCGGATCCGATTGGCCCCAAACACGTGGTCGTAGTGGGCGTGTGTGATCAGCACATAACGCACATCCTCCAGCCGCAACCCCACCGACAGCAATGATTCGCGAACGCCGCGCGCCAGTTCGTCACTTCCCGAGTCGATCAGGATGATGCCGTCGGAGGTTTCGATGGCATACACCGCGCTGGGGCTGAGTTCGCCAAGCACATGCACGCCGGGTGCCACGGTCAGCGTTTTGCCGCCCAGCCACTGTGTCGCGTACTGGCGGGGGCCAGCACCGCTTTGGGCATCGCGGCGAACCAACGTTTCCATCGGTTTGCCGCCGGGCGGAGGTGACGAGGGGCTGCACCCGGACTCCAGGCCAAGGGTCGAAACCGCCGCAATCACGACACAAAACTGGAACAGGGGCCTTGAAAAAGAGTCTCGCGATTCGGCGCGATTACTCTGCGATTTCGCCTTTTTCAACAATGGTCAGCTTTTGGTTCGAAGGAATCGGTCCAGGGACGGTCTGCACGATCCCCGAGGGCCAGGTGACGGTGACCGAATCAACCTGCGTCGCATCCCCCAATCCGACGTACATCGGCATTCTACTTTGCGACAAATAACCCGATTTTCCGTCGTGGACCGAAATCAGATGGTTGTCAGCGACCAGAACATCCACCAGAGCACCGAGCCCGTCCCGATTCGAATCTGTTCCGACCAATTGGACGCTGAGCGCATGGACGTCGTGGCTGTCGGTCAGATTGCTGGTCAACACCATCGGGGTTCCACCGAAGTCGTTGGTCACGATGTCCAGGTCGCCATCGTTTTCGATGTCGAAGACGACGGAACTTCGCGAGCCGGTGGCCCCCCAGACCAACAGTTTGCCGCTACGGCCTTCGCATAACCGGTGTTTCGCATCCACGCCGTCACAATCCAGTTCCATCCAGGGTTGCGCGGTGCCTTTGGCTCGCGGCTCGACTCCCAAAATGAACTCGCTGTCCAGAAATCGTTTTCCATGATCGTTCAAAAGAACGGAGTTGATGCCGTAGCGGAAATCAAAGTTCATGCTGGCCGCGATGAAGACGTCTTCGAACCCGTCGGCATTCAGGTCCGCCACGCTGATTCCCCACGGCCAGTAGTTTTCGGCCCCGATTTCGTCGGACACCTCGCGGTAGGAATCTTTGTCGTCTTTCAGATAAAAAGCGTTTCCGAGGATGTGATTGCCGTCGGTGGCGAGCATCGAGATCGGCAGATTCCGTTGCATTTTCGCCTTCTCGTTTTCCGGCTCCACGTCGTGAACCATGTCGGTGTGCATGTCGGTGACGTAAAGATCCAAGCGGGAGTCGCGGTTGAAGTCAAACACTTTGACGCCCATCGATCCCCAGGCGCTGCTGGGAAACAACTCGTGCCCCTTGCTGACAAAGCCCTTGCCCTGCTGGTTTTCAAAATACTGGTCATGGCCTTGCATGCTGAGCACGTAAATGTCGGGCCAGCCGTCATCATTGCCGTCGATCGGCGTCGCATCCCCGGACCAGGACAGGTCGTTGAAACCGACCTTTTCGTTGACATTTTCAAAACGGGCGTCACCCAGGTTGCGGAACAAGATGTTCGGCTCGGCTCGTTCGGGGAACAGATGCCCGGTAAAGGCGGCTTTGTACGCCAGATAATATCCCCCAGGACCGCGCTGCTCGGTCGTGTATTTTCCGACGTTTGTCAGCAGCACATCCAATAAACCGTCGCGATCGTAATCGAAGAAGACGGCCCCGGAGGAATGGCCGACGTGATCCAATCCCGAGTCCTGGGAAACGTCTTCAAACACGCCTGTTCCGTCATTGAGAAACAATCGATTGGGTGCGCGGACACGCGTGACGTACAGATCCGCGTCGCCGTCATTGTCGACGTCGGCGAATGATGCGCCGGTCGAGACCTCCTCGGCGACCGCGACGCCGGCTGATTCGGTGATGTTCTCAAACTTGCCGCCGCCAAGGTTCCGCCACAACTGATTGCTTCCCAATTGGCAGACGAAGTACAGATCCATCAACCCGTCTTGGTCGACGTCGGCAACCGCCACGGCCGTGCCGTGGTCATAGTGGGCGGCTTTGAAATCTCGCTTTACATCGTCGACCACGTTGTCCTTGAACGTGATGCCGCTGGCGGACAGCGTGTCGGTGAACTGAAAATCGCAGGTCACGTCGTAGCTGGACGCGAGCGCACGTTGGGCCTGGGCACGGGGTTCCAGCCATTTCGGATCACGAACGTCGCGTGGAACGGACACTTCGGTGACCCGGTCCATCCGAGCGGGGTCTTGTTGGTCCAGCAATTCACGTACATCGTCCAAAAGCTTTTTGTTGGCCTCCGGCGACAAACCTTCGTAGTAGCCGCGGATTTTGGAATCTTGATCCACCAGGACGAACAGCGAACTGTGCGCGATCAGATTGCTCGCATCACGACCCGATTGGACATCCAACTTGAAACCGTCTTTGCTTAGATCCCACAGACGGGATCGTTCGCCGGTCAAAAAATGCCAATGTTCGAAATCGGCTCCCGCCTTTTTCCCGTACTCCGTCAGCACCTCGGGGGTGTCGAATTCGGGATCCACTGTGAACGAAACCAGCTGGACCTTGCCCCATTCGTCAGCCCGCTGAAGGGTTTGTTGCAGCTCGCTGAATGCGGCGGTCTGATAGGGGCAGGTCGCCCCGCAACGCGTGAACACAAAGGTGGCGACCCAGATTTTGCCATCCAATCGGCTACGGTCGAAGGGATCTCCGTGCTGGTCCGTCAGGGAAAACGCAGGAATTTCTCCGAAAACCCGCAGCCCTTGGGCTTCTGCGGTTCGCAGTGAGCGGTCCACTTCCGGCGTGGAGTCGCGTTCTTGATCTGCATCGGGGGCACACCCCACATGCACGGCCATGCTCCAAATCACCAGAAAAACCAACGGATTCCAGTGAGACAGGCGAGAAAAAATCATTGAGTTCGGTTTGCAGGTGATGGTGCGGGGGAGAGTTTTCGGACGGTCCGCCTAAAATCCGCCGAATGTTGAACCACGAAATCCCCAATAAGTTCCGGGTGATCGTAGCCACACATCTGGCTTCCCAGCAAAGAGTGCACCCCTGAATCCCCCGTTTCAATCCGGGTTTTAAATTCCAGCCCCGGTGCAGCGACCTCGTAGAGGCCGACTTCGGGGATTTCCACCAAATAAACGAAATCCCGGCTCGTCAGGTTTAGGTCGACCCGAGCATTGGCCGGGGCAAAAAAATTCCGCGTTCCCAGCCGATCATCGCTTGTTCCAAGCACCGAATCGGGGCCGGGATATTGAAAATAGAGGTGGTAATCCAATCCGACCACGTTGACGTCCAGATGCGTCAACGCTGGCTCATTGCGAAATCCCACCCAGCCGATCCACGCCACGATACCGGCAACGATCAAGCCACCGGCGGCCAGGGCCGCCGATCGAGCGCTCGCGCCGATCCGTCGGAGGAGAAAACGGGAGTTCGTCGATGTTGGAGATGAATTCATGAAGTTTTTCGTAGGTCAGGCCATCCATCAGCCGATTTCGCGGCGCGATAAGAGGCGGTACGAAACTATTCACCATCAACCCGATTTGTTCAAGCGGCTTCCCGGCCTGTTGATTTACTAGCCCGCAGCGCTAGCAAGGGGCGGGGCAGATCCACTCGCTAGCGTTTTGCGCTTCATACTGTCCTGTTCTTTCATCGAAAACGATTGAATCAACAGGCCGTTCCGCGACCGGAACTGTCGCATCAGGGAACATCGATCGTCAGCGGCCACCCGGGCACCGGTTCGTTGCTCGGGTTCCGGTCGCCGTCCATGGTATGCAGCTGAAGCGTGATTTGACGTTTCACATTGTCAAACAGCACCATCCCGTACCCGTTATAGCCGTGCGCCGTCCCCGCGACGGTCAGCTTGTTGCCGAAGCGGTCGTGATGGTTTCCCGATCCGACGACGCCGTCGATCTGACCGCCTTGGGCCGGCGCACGAGGTCGCCAACTTCGGTTTTGATTTGACGCGAATGCCGGTAACGAATACCCCCACGGGCCGTCACCCCAGGCGTCAATCCCATGTCGGTGCAACGTGCCGAAGTGAATGTCGCCGCTGATCATCACGGCATTTGCCGGTGCGATGGCGCGGAGCGCGCGGTTGCGTGCCGATTGCGGCCAGCCGTTCGCATCCATATCGCCATAGGTGACGTCGTAGTTTCCGATGTTGACAAACGGTGATTGAGAGAGCACGGCGGCGAGCAGCCGTTTCTGTTTGACCCGCTGGCCCCACACGCCCAAAAACGCCTCTTGCACCTGTCCCAATAATTGCAGGTCCGGTCGGTCCAACTTGCCGGCGTCGAACGCGGGGTCCATGATGACTTCGAGCGTTCGGTTGGGCTTGTCTGTGCGGGGGTCGCCAATGGCCTCGGAAAGGACTTCCGAGGGCGGTGATTTGAACTTGCGATCTTCCAAAATGGCAAAGCTGACGCCGCCGTAGTCGAGCGAGGTGAAGTAGGCGTTGATGCCATCGCCCCATGGCCCGGCGGCAACCGGATCGGGTAGATGCCACATTTGAGTCCGTTCGGCGGCGTTAACCCATGTCGGATGCATCGGGTAACCGCCGGAGGTGCGATCACCCGTCATGTGACGGCCCCCGTCGCCCCACAGATCGTTTGCATATACATCGTGGTCGTCGGTGATCATGACCGACGGGCGATCCTTCAACAGGTCACGAAAGATCATCCCAAAGCGTCTCCACTTGGCCAAATAATTCGCCATCGCTCGGGGAACGTCCGCTTCGGTCTTCGCCTCGACAACCTCGCCCCCGGCGTTGCTCTCGTAGATCTGATCGCCCGCGAAAAAGACCAGGTCGGGATCCTGATCGATCATTTGGGCGACGGCTTCCTCATAAGGAAAGTATTTGTCGTTGACGCATGCGACCGCCATCAACTTTAGCGTCCCGTTGTCCTTCGGCTCGGCGCGGATCGTTCCGGTCCGTTCGCTGCCGCCGCAGGTCACACGGTACTTTTTTGCGACCTTCGCGTCCCACTGCTCGATGCGAAACGCTGCCATCGCAGTCAACGAATCGACGTCAACCGTCGCAACCGGTTGCCACCCCGCGTCCGTTTCCAGCGCGAGCGTTGCCGTAGAATCGGTTGGCCGCGTCGGGTCCGCGTCGGTGTGGGCGGACAGTTTCAATGTGTTGCCCGCGACGCAGTACTGAGTCCAAAGCAGCGTGGTCTGGTCGTTTCCCGCGGCCTCAACGCGTTTGACCGTCGCAAAGTAGGCACCGTGCGTTTGGCCGTCCAGGGTTGTCAGAGTCGTCGTCAACTCGGTCGGACCGGCAGGCAGATTGACCGTGAAATTCGCAGCGGGCATGTTGTCCGGTTCGGGGATTTCAATGGACAACGATTGTCCCCCAATTTCGATCGCCGCCCTTTTTGATTCGATCGGTTTGTTCAGATAGCCCGGCCAACGCGACAACGAGATCACATACGTCCCCGCTGTTGCCACGTCCAAGTACCAGGGTCCACTTGCGATCATCCGTTTGAGCACGTGCCCGTGAGCCCAAGGCGGACTTCCCTCCGGCATCACCCATTCTTGACTGGTCAGGTGTGTCGGGTTTTCCATGTCAGATCCCACCAGGATTCGCGTCGGAATCATCCCGGGCTTCACCGAATCAAACCACTCTTCATGCGCCTTGGTAAGTTCGCCAACCACGTCGGGATGTGCTTCCGCGACGTCGTTGCGTTGTGCCGGGTCGGCGACGATGTCATACAGCTCTCGGCCTTCGACCAACCGCCAACGCTCCGTCAGCACCGCACCGATTTCCCACAGGTCCCCCGGCTTGTGATAGCCGTTGCCACCGTGCATCTGCGTGTGCAGCGTTCGCGGCGGCCAAGACGCTTCGTCGCTTTTTATCAACGGTACAAGTGATCGACCATCCAAGCTGGGCCAAGACGCCGGCCGATCCAGTTCACACAAATCCATCAGCGTCGGCGTGATGTCGAAATGTGCGGCAAGCGTGTCGATGTCGCGTGGCGATCCCAATTGACCGTTGGGCCAGCGAATGAACAGTGGCACGCGATGCCCGCCATCGTAAGCCGAGCTTTTTCCGCCACGCATGTTGGCGTTTTCGGACGGGTCCAACGGCCAGCCATAAATCCGCGTGCCCTTGTCGAACGTGGTCCCCGCCGACGTCCCGTTGTCGGTCATAAAAATGACGACGGTGTCATCGGCCAATCGCTCGTCGTCCAGGAACCGAAGCAATCGCCCCAGGTTCCAATCGAAGTTCGCAACCATTCCTTTGAAACTTGCTTTCGCATTGTTCATGCCCATCTCTAGAAATGGCTGCTTCCACTTCGGTGCGACCAGATAGGGGCCGTGAGGGGCATTGGTGGGCAAATAGACAAAAAACGGCTTGCTGCCACCGGCATCGGAAACGACCGATGTGATGAATTTCATCGCTTCATCAAACCAGACGTCCGTGCAATAGCCTTCAAACGCCTTCCATCGATCACCGACAAGGTAGGTGTCATCGAAATAATCGTTGGTCCAGTAGTCCGAGATCTGCGTCAGTCCCCCACAACGATGCCAAACGCTGCGTTCAAAACCCTTGTCCATCGGCCGCGACGGAGCGCAATCGCCCAAGTGCCACTTGCCGAAGATCCCCGTTGCATAGCCATTGCGGGTGAACAGATTGCCGAGGGTCTTTTCGCGCCGGTGCAGCGACGTCCTCCCCGAGGACGTGCGGTACGCTCCCGTTCGAGCCGGGTAGCGTCCGGTCATCAATGCCGCTCGCGTCGGAGTGCAAAACGGAGCGACATGAAAGTCGGTGAACCGCACCGATTGGGAATGCAAATGATCCAGATGGGGTGTTTTTTGCGTCGGATTTCCATGACACGAAAGATCCCCGTACCCTTGATCATCCGTCATGATCAGGATGACATTGGGAGCGTCCGCCGCAAGCGGCGACGTCAGCAGGATCAATAGCAGTGTTGATGAGACGAGCGTATTCACACGATTCACGGCTTCATTCCTTTGTATCTTGAAGGGAAACACCTCCAACAGTTTAGCAGCCCCAGGATGCAGACGACCTAGGCAACGACCGACTTCACACTGGCTACAATACGAGCGAAAGAGCATGCGGAACTCCTTGGTTTGAAATCAGCCCCCCTTACTCCCGAGGCGAGGTTGCGGGGCGTCTGAGGGCGACGTTGATTGGCCTTCGATAAATCACGGTTCGGTTTAACGCAGCGGTTTAGACAGATCCCCGCACAACGGAAAAGAGAAGACGCATGGCTACGATTGCGGTGTTGGGAACGCTGGACAGCAAAGGAACTGAACATGGTTTTGTTGCCGATCTGATTCGGCAACGCGGCCATGCCCCACTGCTGATCGATGTCGGCACATTGGGGCCGACGCAAATCCCGGCGGACATCAGCCGCGACGAAGTTGCAACCGCCGGCGGAATTGACTTGCCGCCGACGCTGTCTCGGCAAGATCGGGGCGAGTGTGTTGCGGCGATGGCCGATGCGGCAGCGGCATTGCTGCTGAAATTGTCCGACCAAGGTCGTATTCAGGGCGTGATCTCGCTAGGAGGCAGTGGCGGCACCGCGATCGGCACGGCGACGATGAGGGCGTTGCCGATCGGGTTTCCCAAGGTGATGGTGTCGACGATGGCCAGCGGCAACATCGCGCACTATGTCGGAACCAAAGACATCGTGATGATCCCCAGCGTGGTCGATGTTTCCGGATTGAATCGGGTCTCACGGATAATCTTCAGCCGTGCTGTTGGCGCGATCTGTGGCATGGTGGAAACCGAGATCGCGTCCAGCAGTGCCGATCGACCATTGATCGTTGCCAGCATGTTCGGCAACACCACCGATTGCATCAACGCTGCCATCCCCGTGCTCGAAGAAGCGGGCTACGAGGTGCTGGTCTTTCACGCGACCGGTGCGGGCGGAAAAGCCATGGAGGCACTGATCGAAAGCGGGATGGTCGCCGGAGTCCTGGACATCACCACGACCGAGTGGGCGGACGAGTTGGTCGGTGGCGTCTTGTCGGCCGGTCCGCAACGCTTGGAAGCCGCCGGCAAAGCAGGTGTGCCCGCGATTGTCGTTCCGGGTTGTTTGGACATGGTCAATTTCGGCGGCCCCGAAACGATCCCGGACAAGTTTGCCCAGCGAAACTTTTACATCCACAACCCACAAGTCACGCTGATGCGAACCTCGCCCCAGGAGTGTCGTGAACTGGGGAGGTTGCTGGCCGGCAAGATCAACCAGTACTCCGCTCCCGTGTCGGTCTTGATCCCGCAAAAAGCGATCAGCGTGATCAGTGCGGCCGGCGGACCGTTTCATGATGCCGAGGCCGACGAGGCACTGTTCAGCACCCTGGCCGATTCGTTGCGAGACGGAATCGAGGTGCGATGGGAGGATCGGGAGATCAATGATCCCAGCTTCGCTAAACTGTGCGCGCGAACCTTGATGGAAAACATCCGCGTCGACGCCGATTCGAAGTGATCCGATTCGGAAACGGAGCCGAAACTTCTGGTGGCTTGTCGATTTAATCTGATCACATGAGGGATTAGCCGTTTGGCGCGAGCCTACGGGCACCCGGCATGCAGATTTCTCACCGTTGCCCGTAGGCTCGCGTCATACGGCTGATCAGATCGACAAGCCGCTGGCGAGTTCCGATACGAGGAGAAGAGGGCCGATGCGATCGGTAGCGGAAGCTGGGAATGCTTTGGGCATTGTTAGAGGTGCATTTCGAAGAACTCACGCATTTTTTTGGCGTAGGGCACGCCGTAGGTTTCAAACGTTGCTTTGACTTGGTCGTTCGGTTTCCAGTCGAAAAACGCGTGACCGGCCCCTTCGACCTGTTCGTAAACGGCCGATTGACCTTTTGCCTCCAGTGCATTGACAAAGGATTCAACGGATTCATGACGGATGAGAAAGTCCTCGGTGCCGCGCAGCAGGTACTGCGGAACGGACCGAACACTCGCTTCGGGAATGTTTTGCTGTGGAGCGACTGCGGCGCCGGCTTCGGCACCGAGCCCGGGTGAGAAACGCCCGAGCGATTCGGCCGCGAAGACACCGTAACTGGGGGCAGCCGCTTTGACGGACTTCATTAACTGGGCACGGAAATCGTCTGCCGACATCCCGTCGGGAAGATAGGTCGGTTTAAACTGGAATACGCCATCGGTCGCACCGAATCCGCCGTCGCCGATGCGTTCGATCAACAGCGACGCCGACGCGCTGAGGTGTCCGCCCGCGCTGTCTCCGGTCACTCCAACCCGACTCGCGTCGCCGCCGTAGGATTCGGCGTGTTCCAGGATGTGTGCGATCCCGCCGAAAACGTCCTCGATCAAATTGGCCATCGTGTTGGGGGTTTCGTCTCCATCCAGATCGCCGATCCAACGATAGTCCATGCTGGCGACCACGAACTTCCCCCCCTTGGTCAACTCGCGTGCCAGGCCCCGCATGATGTCTTCGTCGTTGGAGGACCAGCCGCCGCCATGGATGATGACGATGATCGGCAACTGTTTCGCACTCTTGGGCGTGTAGACATCGTACTTAAGCGGCTTCTTTCCGGGTTGGGCGTAAACGATACTGTGATGAACGTCGAGATGCTCGACCGCCGAATTCGCGATAAACGACGCGCCGATGTTTTTGTCTTGATCGATGACCACCTCGAACTGGTCGGTGAGCGATTCGTGGTACATCGCGCCCCAGCGCCCGGGGACCGAATAGTAGATGGAGTCCACCGCATATCCGTCAGACGGCATCGACTTGATCTTGATTCGCGTTCCGGCAGCGACCTTTCCGTCATCGGGCAGCGGCGGATCTACGGAGATCGTTCCGCCGGCGATCGGATCGACGATCACCGTAAACATCGACTCCTGCGCGATTGTGTTCATGGCAAATGCACTCAAAAGCGTTCCCGAAAGAATCAAAGACCGAAGATCCATCGTTTTTTTCCAATGTGTAGATTAAGCGTGATTTGCGGATAACGAATGCGGTCGGTTTGCTCTTCTCTCTATTTCTCCCGCTCAAGATTCTGATCATGTCTCGCGATTAGTCAAATCCGTTGCCGGCTTCCCAGTCGCGAGTATGAAAGACCGCTTGCAGTGCGTGGTCGAGTCGATTGATCTGAATCCAGGCCATGATCGTAACGGCGTCAAACTGATGAGTGTTGGCGACCCGGTGTTTTTGAGCAACCCCGATGGACTCGCTGCCACCGGCCGGCGTCGGATGCTGGACGATCTTGCCTGGCAGAATCAGGAAAAGCGTGACGACGATGCCGATCCCGAAATTCACACGCGCATCCAGCAGTACGAACTGGCCTATCGGATGCAAACGTCGGTGCCCGATTTGATCGATTTCTCCGACGAACCGCAGCATTTACTGGATGCCGACGGCCCCGATGTGCAGAATCGTGGTACATAAGCTTACAATTGTCTGCTTGCCCGTCGGCTGGCACAGCGCGATGTTCGCTTCATCCAACTCTTTCACATGGGTGTCGTCCTTCAAACATCAACGGGTCCAGCCTGCCCGAACTCGCGTTCAATCAACCAGTTGGCCACATCAGTATGGCAGTCATCCTGCGACGGACAGAGAACTAGCTGGACAGCGCCACCTTGGCGTAGCTACGTCCGCCAGAGCGTGGATAACCCTGGGGATCCACCTTCTGGCGAAGGTAGCTACGTTCGACTGGCGATTCACGGTGTTTCTTGAGCAAAGTGGCGCAGTCCACTTTTGGCTTTGCTCCTAAACCCGAAGCGGAAGCCGCAAAGTCTTTCGTCGTCCCGAACTGTCGCTTCGCGTCGGTCGGGGCGAGCGCGGCCGCCGGCCCCACGTCGCTGGACAGTTCCAACTCGCCAACCGTCAGAATCAAATCGACAGGAGACCGGAGTTCAGTCCGGGCGTTTTCGATCGCATAGTCGTTCCACCACACCGAGGGGCTCGCGGCGATGTAGGTTTGAAAACACGATGATCGGGTGAACATCGCGTGCAATGCAAACAGCCCACCAAACGAATGACCAAACAAGGCTTGGCGGTATCGATTGATCGAATAGCGTTGTTCGACGTCCCCTTTCAATTCGTTCTGGACAAAGCTCAAAAAATCGTCAGCCCCGCCCCAAGTCGGCCAGCGTTCTCCGCCACGTCGTGGAGGCAAGTTCACCTCATCGGCTGGCGGAGTCAAGTCGTAGGTGCGTCGAACAACGTCGATGCGGGTGTCGATCGGATAGCCGATGCCAACGATGATCGCCTTCTCATTCTGATTCGCCAGTTTGTTTCGCGACTCGACAGCTTGCCCAAAATAGGCATTTCCGTCGAGGACGTACATCACCGAATAGCCTTCACTTGGTGGTGTGCCGTCAGGAACCGAAACGAAAATTCGATAGAGCCGATCGTCATTCGATTTGGTCTCCCATATCTGGGTCGCAAACCGTCCCGGGTCGACACGTTGATTGATTCGCGCCGCCGGCGGTTGCGCGGAAACGCTGTTTGCAATCAACAGCAATACCTGTAGGAGTGCAGCACGATACATGGCAAACTCATGATCCGTTTTCGTCGAAGGCGTTGTTGACTTGGTCGATCGTTTGCTGCAATTGGAGTACGCCGCCGCCGATCAAGTACCAGCCGGTGCCGCTCAGGTAAACGACCTTGCCATTCTTCCACGCCTCGGACTCGGCGATCGCCGGTACCGTGGAAAGCACCTCGCTCGCGTTGGCCCGTTCTCCGAATGCCGAGTTGCGGTCGATGGCGAACATCCAGGCCGGCTCGCGTCGCAAAATTTTCGCAAGTCGTTCACGGGCTGCCGCGTCGTCGACGTTCCGCTTGGCTTGCTGCTCCCGCCCGCGGCGCTCGCCTGTTGGCTCAGCATCCTCCGCAGTCACAGCCGGGGCGATCCCGACAAGCTCGTAAACGATTCCGAATCGCGTCGCCGGTTGCTGAGCGATGACCTTTTCGCCGACACTGAACAGCAACAACCCGCTGCCTTGCTCGCCTGCCTTCGATTGCAGCATTCGCACGTCATTCAGCAGGTCGCGAGTGAGTCGGCTGGCTTCCCTTTCCTTTTCAAAGATCGCTCCAAGGGTCAGCAGATTCCCCACCACACTGGGAATGAAACCTGTTGTTGACGTCGACAGGTCGATCGTCGGTGCGATTTCACTGAGCGATTCGCATTGGCGACTGGAACGCCCACCAACGATGATCAAGTCTGGCTTCAGCGACTTGATCGTTTCTATTTCTGGCTCGAACAATGAACCGACTTTCGCAAACTCATCGCCCGCATACTGCTTTAAGTGTTCCGGCAGCATGTCGACATTTGTCGATGGAACACCAACAACAGGAACATTCAACGCATGCAGGTTTTCCAGAGACGCCAGGTCCAACGTGACGACGCGTCGCGGCACGGAAGGCAATTTGACCGTGCCCTGCATGTGAACGAATTGCCTGGGCGATATGTCGGTGGCCTGACACGATGTCGAGTCAAACCCGACGCTGAGTACGACGATTGCGAGAATCGCGAGACAATTCCATTGTCGGATCGGACCGCAAACAACTCGGTCACAAGCATGGCGAGCAGAAATCGTTGCGAATACAGCGAGGCGAATTGCGATCAAACTGAAAGTTGGCATTCGAAGCAGCCTTTAACCAGAGGAAGGTTTCATTGACGCGCATCGAACTTCGCTGCGCGCAGTAAACGCATGGCTGGCTGGCTGGCGTGTCGACCCTGGTTTGAGGCGGAAGGGACCGAATCGGCGTTCCGAAGAATTTGCGCGGGTTACGGGCTTGCTTGCTTTGCTGGCTCAATTCCTTGTTGCAATTGAGTCGGAACAAAAATAGCGGGACGCCGTGCGGTGTCAATGACGTCACCAAAACAGGTTTGCCGGAACAAGGGCACGGGGCAGACCGAGCGTTCGGTCATCGCCACATCAATGATTCGCTCGTTGGGCTCGCGAACGTTTGCGATGGACCGATCGCCAACGCGTTGGGCCGACGTTGAAAGTTGGCCGAACGGATTGCGCTGCCTGCGGCATCGATTCCTGAGGAGCAAACACAAAAAAAACCGCTGACCAGAGAATGGTCAGCGGCTTTTCGATTTCAAAGGTGGAGGTAGACGGACTTGAACCGACGACCTACGCGCTGCCAGCGCGTCGCTCTCCCAACTGAGCTATACCCCCTTGTTCGGCCCCCACTGGGAATCCGATCAGTGAGATTCTGCACCATTTTGGTGCGATGGGGAAGGATGGTCGAAACCGACAGAGCGGGACGACCGACTGATCATGGGCGGTATTATCAGGGCGGCGAGCGATTCGTCAACCTGTGTTTCGGAAGCATTTTCGAGGTAGGTCGGCGCGGTGGCGGGTCGCGCCTACAATCCGCCTCTGACACACCTCAAATCCCCTAAAAAATGCGTCAGATCCCAAAAACGCGCTCCGAGATCCTGAATGTCCACCCGTCGTCGTGCCCGCGAAATTGTTTTGCAGTTACTTTACGAAGCCGATCTGAACGGCACGCGTGACGCCATTTCCGCGCGCCGGTTCATCAAGTCGCGTCTACAGGGCCGATCGGCGTTAACGGCATTTGCGGAAAAGTTGCTCACCGGCACACTGGAACACCGCCAGGAGGTGGATCGGCATCTGGCGCGGTTGGCCAAGGGATGGGCGCTGGGGCGGATGGCGGTCACCGACCGCAATGTCATGCGGATGGCGGCCTACGAAATCCTGTTCTCCGAAACGCCCGGCAGAGTCGCGGTCAACGAGGCGGTGGTGTTGATCAAACGATACGGCGACAAAAATAGCCCGCGGTTTGTCAACGGAATTTTGGACCGCCTGCTGAAGGAACATGAATCCAACTCGCTCGGTGTTGCAGGTGAAGTAGACGCCGGGCAGGACGACAACGGTTAGGCGCTCGACCGATGCCTGACGTCGCTTCCTGGCTGTTTCCCTGGTTGACCATCACGTTGGTCTTGTCGGTCGGGATCTTCGTCCAGGCGGCCGCCGGATTCGCAGCCGGAATGTTGATCGTGCCGACCCTGTTGTGGCTGGGGTACCTGATTCCCGAAGCCGGCATCGCGCTGCTGGTGGCGACGATCCCGCAGAACATTGCCGGCGTCTATGCGCTGCGAGATTCGATCCGGGCGAAATCGATTCTTTGGCCGGGGATCGGACGTGTCGCTTTTTTTCCGCTCGGGATTCTCGCGTTGATCGCGATCGAAGAAACGTTTCCCCTGGTGCGCATCCGCCAGTTCGTCGGCGGCGTCGTGTTGGCGGCGACGCTGGCGACGATCATTTATCACCCTGTTCCCAAAGCGAAACTCTCACCGATCTGGGCTTGGATTGCGTTCCCCGTTTCCGGTTTTCTGCAGGGGTTGGTCGGGATGGGAGGGCCGGCGATGGTGTTTTGGGTTTCCGCCCACGACTGGAATACCCGTCAAATTCGCGGCTTCCTGTTCGCGATGTATCTGGTCAGTCTGGCTCCGGCCATCGCGATGTTGTTTGCGTTTTTTGGGGATCGATTGGTCGTCCCGGCGCTCAATGCCGGTGCATCCATTCCTGTCCTGTTGTTGGCGACATCGCTGGGACTTAAATTCGGCAACTGGCTCGGGCGAAATCGTCTGCGAGGCGTCACGTTGGGCCTGTTGTTCTTGATGGGGGTTCTCGGATTGGCCGCTCCGTGGATTCGCCCCGGTTAACGCGGCGACACGGCAAGGAATCACCATGATCGCGGAACTCGGGTCCCTCTTCACCGCCGATGCGATCATCGCATTGCTGACGTTGACGATGATGGAGATCGTCCTGGGGATCGACAACATCGTGTTCATCGCAATCATCACCGGACGCTTGCCGGAGGAGAAACGATCCTTCGCCCGGCGATTCGGCTTGGTGCTGGCCATGGGCATGCGGATCTTGTTACTGATGGGCATCGGCTACTTGATGCAGTTGGTCGATCCGCTGTTCCATCTGTCCGACGTGATTCCCATCGAAGCCTTGGCGGATTGGCTGCGCGAGAACGAAGAGGCCGATGTGATCAGCGGCAAAGATATCATTCTGCTCGTCGGCGGGCTGTTCCTGTTGTGGACCGCGGTACGGGAAATCCACCACAAGATCGAAGGCAAAGAGGAGGAGGCCGAAGTCGGAAATTTGCCCGGGGACAGCGGCGGATCGGCCGACGGAATCGCCCCGATCACACCGAAGACGCAGGCCGGCGTGACCGTCGGCGGTGTATTGTTTCGAATCGCGTTCATGGACGTCATCTTTTCGCTCGATTCGGTCATCACCGCCGTGGGAATGGCCAAAGAAATCTACGTGATGGTCGCCGCCGTCGTGATCAGCGTCCTGGTCATGATCGCCTTTGCCAACCAGATCAGCGAGTTCGTCCAGCAGCACCCGACGGTCAAAATGCTGGCCCTCTCGTTCCTGATCCTGATCAGTGTCGTCCTGGTCAGCGAAGCCTCCGGAACGCCGATCCACAAAGGCTACGTCTACTTCGCGATGGCATTCTCCTTGAGTGTCGAATTCTTGAATCTGAGGATGAAAATGAAACGCGTCCGCCCCAGCCGCGGTGAAGGGGAAACCGGAAGCGTGCGGGGCAGGGTCTAGGTTTCAGGTTTCAGGTCACGCATTTTCCTGTCTCTCTTTTTCGCCACGCCCATTTTTCTGTCCTTCATTTTTCTGTCCTCTCCTCCCCTTCCCACCGCGACCTCTTCCCCAACGTCGTTCTCACCGCCCTTTGGGCGTGCGAATCGACTATCCTGTTGGCCTTCCGAATTACCCCCTCCCTCCCTCATTTTTCACGGAAACCATTCATGTCTACCAATCGTCGTCACTTTCTGAAAGCCGCCGCCGCCGGATCGGCTGTCGCTGCAACGGGCACCGGGCTGTCCTTGGATGCACCGCTGATTGCGCAGGACAACGATGCGAAACTGCGTCTTGCATCGATCGGCGTGGGGGGATCTCGGGGGCGGTACAACCGTGGCGGTTCGATCGCCCGCGCGGCGTCGAAGTTTGCCAACATGATCGCGGTCTGTGACGTCGACGATCTTCACGCCGAAGAGTTCAATCAAGAGTTCGGCGGCAAACTGGCGAAGTACCGTGACTATCGCGAGATGCTGGAAAAGGAACAGCCGCAAGTCGTTACGATCGGCACGCCGGACCATTGGCACGTTCCGATCGCCATCGCCGCACTGCGCAGCGGCGCCGATGTCTATTGCGAAAAACCGCTGACATTGACGATCGACGAAGGCAAGCAGATTCGCGCGGTCGTTGAAGAAACCGGACGCGTCTTTCAGGTCGGCACGCAACAACGCAGCAGCAAGGATTTGTTCCTGACGGCGATCGCCATGGTCCACAGCGGCCGACTGGGCGACAACGTCAACGCCTACGTCGCGATCGGCGGCGCGCCTGGCGACGGCCCCTTCGAATCCACCGCAGCCCCCGCCGACTTGGATTGGAACCTGTGGGTCGGGCCGGCTCCGGAGGCGGAATACTGTGAAGAGCGACGACGAATGTTCCGCTGGTACTTCGAGTACTCCGGCGGAAAAATGACCGACTGGGGCGCTCACCACATCGACATCGCCCAGTGGGCCCTCGCACCGGGCGAAGACGGACCGACGCGGATCAAGGGGACCGGTCAATTCCCCAGTTCCGTCCCCAGTGATCTGGACTGGGCCGCGTTCTTGGACGGTGAGATCTCGTTGCCCAACGCCTACAACACCGCGACGAAATTCAGCATCGACCTGAAGTACGACAACGGATCGCTGATCAGCGTGAATGATCGCTACACCCGTGAAAGCGAGAACATTGATTTCCCCAACGGAATCTTGTTCGAAGGCGACAAGGGCCGGATCTTCGTCAACCGCGGAAAACTGCAAGGGTCGCCGGTCGACAACCTGACCGAGAACGACAAAGCCGAACTGAATGAGTACATCGTTGAATTGTGCCACGGCAAGAATCCCGGCAACCACATGGGCAACTTCTTCGAGTGCATCGAGGATCGTGGAAAACCGATCTCCGACGTTTGGTCGCACCACCGCACGATGACGTCCTGTCACCTCTGCAATATCGCGCTGATGACCGGTCGCGAACTGAATTGGGATCCCAAGCAGGAAATGTTCATCGGTGACGATGAAGCCAACAAACTGCTGAGCCGAAAGTCACGCGACTTCGGTTGAGAAACGTCGGTCGGGTAGGATCGCGACCACGCCCCACACCCGTTCCGAGGCATGTTGCCCCCCTCCTTCCAAGGCTCCGCCTTGGAACGCACGGCAAGTGTGGCTCCAGCCACACACACCGCGGGCGTCCGGAGGCGGAGCCTCGGGAAATCCCGTTCCCAGGCGGAGCCCGGGAACGAGGCGTAACCCTCTTGGGATCAGCCGTTTGGCGCCAGCCTACGGGCCTCTATAAACTCAGGGGCCCGAACGCTCAGGGGCCCGAACGCTTGCGCGAACCGGCTGATGTCACTCGTGTTTCGTCGTCCAATGGTTGCCGTGAGTCGACCATCCATTGCGGAATGACTTCGTGTAGACCAGGCGGAGCCCGGGAACGAGGCGGGATGCCAGAGAGGGTCTCCCGACGCGTCAGTGTTTGAAATCGACCCGCTTGGTTTCTCCCCCTGCGCGCACCATCGCGTAGCCCCAGTCTGCGGTGATCGAATTGCCGCTGCCGGCGAATTCGCGGATCAGCCAGCCGCGTCGGGCCGCGGGGGAGTCCGCCGGCGGCCAGCGGCGACGGCGGCGGATTCGTTCCGGGGCGATCAACGCCAGCGACGGGTTCGCTGCAGCCAATCGCTGGAAATATCCGTCGGGCGAGAGTTCGTGATAGCGCAGGTCGGTCTTCCTTTTTTCCAGCCACTCGGCGTGCTCGCCGAGCTGATCGATCATCCAACGCTTGCTCAACCAGTCCACCCTGCCGAGCGCCGGAGTAACGTTCCGCGAATCGCGCCGGAAGGCGGACACGACGTTGATCAGGTCTGACCAACGCTGGACCACCAATTCGGCCTCCCCACGCTCGAGCCACGGCGTCTGGTCGACAAATCGTTTCGCCGCCTTCAAATACCGGCGTTGGATTTCCAATGCACTCAACCGACCTCGACTGGTCATCACTCGTCGCACCAGATTCCAGTCCGACGTGATCTCGTGCAAGGCGGCGACGGAGCGCGAAAGTGTCACGAATTCCTTCGTCGCCCCCGATTCGATCATGTCCAAAACCAGTGAGACCGATCCGAGTTTGACGTATTCGGCCAGCTCGGACAGATTGGAGTCCGACAATCCGATCTGTAATCGTTGACGTCGTGCGAACATCGCCTTGGTCGCCCCGAGTGACAAAAACGATCGTTCGCAAAAGTGCCCCAGCCAATGGCCATAGACAAAGATCGGTCGTTCGCCGCGATAGCGTCCCATGTCGGCGACGACATCAATGGCCATCGCTTTCGCGCTCAATCGATATCGCCCCTCTTCATCCAAATCACCGCTGCCGCAAAGCGCCGTGCGAGAAACCAACAACGCCGTCAGGTATTTCCGCTGCTTTCGGAATGCCACGTGACGGGCGACCATTCGCAAGACGATCACTGTGGGACAGTGGATGAAGCGGAGCAATCCCGTCAGCACCGATTGAGCCCAAGGGGGCAGCGTGTCAAAGAGTTCGGCGGGCGACTGCCCCGCGTTCTGTTCGTCCGAGGATGGCGGTGAATCAGGTGTTTCGTCACCGCCGCAGTGACTGCGGCGACGACGAAATCGAATCCACATCATTGCGCCATAGGCAGCGGCAAGCACCGGCAACGAGACGACCACGCTGACCAACTGCATCATCCATAACAGCAGGATACAGCTGCGATAAACCAATAACCAAACCCCCGTTGCGACCACCGCCTCGTAATTCTCTTGGCAACCGTAAACGTGTCCCAGCGCATCGCTGCTGTTCTTCAGCAGACGCACGTCAAATTCGTTTACCGTTTCCGCCGCATCGGCCACCAGCGCATCGATCGAACGCTGGCAAGCCAACAGTTCATCCGGGCTGGTGACTTCCGGCGTTGCGATTTCGACCAAGCCTCCCGGTAGCGCGTGGAAGGTGGGATGCGTTTCGCAGGTCACCGCTCCACCGCTGGCGAGAAACAGTTGGTGCTGATCAAACACGCCGGGGACGGTCGGTTGATTGCGGCCAATGGCGGCACAGATTCGCGAATAGATCTCCGAAAAACGCGGCAGATCATCGGTCATCAACTCGGGCCGATTCGCCACCAAGGTCGCGTACTCGGTCTCCATCCCCATCAGACGCGTCACCAGCGGCCGCGACGCGGCAGGCTGATGCAAAGAAGCCGATTCCGTCACCAATCATCCCCGAGAAGAGGCGTGAACACTGCCCAAGTAGCGGTTTGCTGGACTGAGCTATCTTGACGTAGCGACGCTCGCCAGAGCATGGCAAGCCATCCACTTAAGCAAAAGCTGCTCGATAACTTGACGTGAGCCAGCAACGCCGCCGTGTGATTGTAACCGATCCGGCACCATTGGAACGCGACCTTTGAGAGCCCCCCACGGATGGCAGAGCGTACCCACGGATGGCAGAGCGTACCCGCGGATGGCAGAGCGTACCCGCGGATGTGTGGCAGAACCGAATCCGCGAGGACACTCCTGTAAGATTCCCGGTTGAGGTCATCGATTGGCAGTCATGGGTCGCAAATAGCGACAACGCCCGTCCGAAACAAGCGCAGCCATGCTTTACCAACGAAGTCCGAATCGCTCGCCGCCGGTTTCGCGGTTGTTGCCGCCCTTGAGGGGGCCTTCATGAGCGGGTTTGACGGCGACTTCACGCTGTGGTTCTTCGACCTCATCTTCTTTCGGCTTCGCATCTTCGGCGACGCTTTGCGCCGCCTTCATCGACAATCCGATCTTCTGGCTGTCGCGATCGAAGGACATGACCTTCACGTCGACTTCCTGGCCTTCGCTGACAAAGGCATCGATTTTCGAGACACGGTGGTGGGCCAGTTCGCTGACGTGCACCAGCCCTTCGACTCCGGCGGTCAAGCGGACGAAACAACCGAACGATGCGATCCGGGTCACGGTGCCTTTGTGGACGCTTCCGATCGCGAAGTCGGCTTCGGCGGTGTCCCAGGGGTTTTCCAGCAGGTCGCGATAGGACAGTGAAATCTTGCCGGTGTCCTTGTCCACCGAATCCAATTTCACCTTCACCTTTTGGCCGACCTCAAGCACTTCGCTGGGATGTTTGATGCGTTCCCAGCTGAGTTTGCTGACATGGATCAAACCGTCCAAGGCGCCCAGATCGACGAAGGCCCCGAAATCTTTGACGCTGCGCACGACGCCTTCCATCACATCGCCGGGCTGGATCTTCTGCAGTTGCTCGGCTCGCTTTTGTTCTCGCTCGCGCTCAAGAATTGCACGCCGGCTGAGCACCAGATTGCCGCGTCGCTCGTTGGCTTCGGTCACCAGGCAAACGAATTTCTGGTCGACGAACTCGCTGGCGTCCTCCACGCGGTACTCGGCGATTTGGCTGATCGGCATGAAGCCGCGGACGCCGCCGACCTTGCACTCCAGTCCGCCGCTGTTGTGGCCGGTCACGACGGCCTCGACCACCGAGCCTTCTTCCAGGTCGCTCCAATCGGCGACATCGATCGTCGATCCGGGCAACGAGCACATGTACAAGCCGTCGTCGCGATTGAACCCGCGCACCATGACTTCGACCGTGCTGCCCACGGCCGGTTCAGCCTCTTTGAATTGTTCGAACGGAATCACACCCTCGTCCGGACCGCCGAGCGCGATGTAAACGCTATCCTGGTGGATCTTGAGCACTTTTCCGGAGATCCGCGTCCCCTCGGCCAGCGCCTCTTTCCGATCCGACATGCCGGCCGACCCGCTGAGCATGGATTCAACGTCCGCCGCAGCCAGTTCGGCCTGCAGCTCTGCCTCCAGATCCTCGCTGAGCGCCCCACGCACCGACGGAACCGCCACACGCTGGGGCTTGTTTGCTGTCGGCGGAGCCGCCGCGGCAGCGGCCGGTTTTTCCTTTTCACCCTTCAATCGCGGCTTGGGGTGCTTTTTCTTCTTGCCCGGTTTTTTTGCTTGCTTCTTCTCAGCCGCCTCGAGCTGCTCGGTGGACACGGTCGGCGAGGCGGGCTTGGCGACCCCCAGGCCTCGGGCGGCCAGTGGGCCCGAACCGCTGCGGGCGGCTTGGGGCGCAGCCCCGGCAGTGCTCTCCGCAGGGGCAGTGCTCTCCGCAGGGGCAGTGCTCTCCGCAGACGAGGTAGCTGCGACGGGGGCAGGCATCTCCGAGGCGGGTGTTTCCGAGGCGGGGGCTGGTTCGGCGGGGGCGGCCGGTTCGGGAGACGCGGCCGAATCTGCCGTGGAGGGGGCAAGGTCGCTGGCGGGTTCGTCCGTCACGGGCTGTGGTTCGTTGCTCATCGAAACAATCGACGTGGGGAAAAGAGACAGGGGATCAATTCGGCAGTCTAGCACCCCGAAAACTTTGTCGGTAGTCTTCGCAGCAGGTTTGTCCGCTTCTGATGGAGAACAGCGCCAGATGCCCGAATTTACCGATTTTGCTCAAACGCTCAGCCAGTCCTTCTCAACCGAACTTCTGTCCGCAATCCAGGCCGCGCCGCTGCCCCCGCTCGGAGACGGCACGCTGCAGAAACCTCTACAAACACTCCTGTCCGGCGGAATCGGAGATCATCTGATCGATGTCCCCGCCGCGCGGCAGATGGAAGTGATGAGCGGATTGTGGCTGGTCGCCGGCGATATTCATCGCAGCCATTCGATCAGCCAGGACCTCGGCAGCGCCGAAGGCAGTTTCTTGCACGGCATCATGCATCGACGCGAAGGTGACTTCGGCAACTCGAAATACTGGTTCCGACGCGTCGGGTCCCATTGCGTGTTCGATCAAATCAACAGCGAAACCGACGGTCACTACGCCGACCCGTTCGAGTTTGTCGATCAATGCCAGCAGGCACAGGCAAGCCGGTCAGACGATCAGATGCAACGGTGCGTCGATTCGCAGTGGATCGAATGGCAGGCGTTGATGATGTATTTGGTTCAGTAGGATTGCGTCTCCAACGTAGCTGCCTTCGCCAGAAGGTGGATCTGCGAATTCCTCCATGCTCTGGCGAGCGTAGCTACGTCGCGGTGGTGTTGGCCAGCTACGGCTGCCCCGCACTGGTTTTCAAACCGCTGAGTGTCAGCGGGCGTTTCGGGTCAGGCTTGGATGCAGTCACGAACACCGCTACCGGAGCCGACTCCGCCAACGACGTCACGCCGATCGTTCCGGTCCGAGTGGTCTCGCCTGACTGGACGAACCAGTGGAACAGGTCAGGCTCGTTGGCGTCGCGTTGGATCGACAGCGTCGTAGAATCACCGGGCGTTTTGATTTTGTCCACCAGATCGCGGCGGACATCGTCGCCACGGTCTCGCGCAAACACTTCAATCGCATTCTTCGCCGAACGCAATCCGATCCGGATTCCATCGACTTGAAATCCGACTTGTGTCTCGCCCCGCATCCCCGCGGACAACGAAGTCGAGACCGCCATCGCCGCCCCCGAGGTCAACGTGAATTGCTTGTCGCGAATGATGAACGATGTGTGTGCTTCGTTCGGAACCAATCGGATCGCTTCATCGGTCGCCTCATACCACTGGAACCCTTGTTCGCATTCAAATCGATCGGCTAACTGGCCGGGGAATTCCGCGACGGCGCGGAGGCTTGCGATCGGATCCACCGAATCGGGAAGTGTCGTGGCCGGACTGATCGACAATCCGCCCAGGGGGCGAAATTTGCCCCGGTTTTCCGATGACGCAGCCTTTGCCGGCATCCCCTCGTCGCCTTGTTTGGCAATGTCGGAAAGCACATCGCCGAACTTATCACCCAGGCCGGCGCCGAGTCCGCTGCCCGTGTCCCGCCGCTTGGCGATCGGTGACCGATGTTGGGCCGGCGGTCCGTCGGCACGGGATGCTTGCGGACTTGCTTTTCGTCCCGTCGTCCCCGCAGCTCTTCGGCCGGCGCCCGATTCGTTGTCTTGATCTGCGTTCCGCTCCGCCCCAGCGGACTGTAAGGACGAACCACGAACGTCGGCCCCCATTTCCTGCGGCCGGGCTTCGGCTGCGCGTCGACCACCGGGATTCCGATTCACCAAAAACACAATGGCGACGATCGTCAGCAAGACCGCGGCGCTGATGCCGTGGTACTTCCAATCGCCGGCGGTGTGCCTGCGACGCTGCACTGCCGTTCCCGTCGCCGTCGTCGATTGTGATTCGACGGTGTTGTCGGGTTGATCGACCTCGACATTGCCTCGATGCGAGTTGTCCGATGACGCATGACCTGACAAGGGCGCTGTTGAAGTTACATTGTCTGCCGACGCGACCGGGGAGCGCAATGACTGGTCATACGCCCTTCGCGATTCGGCGCTCATCAATGTGCGACGCGCGATCGCCACCTGCCCCAGCATTTCCTGGACGATCTTTCGTTGCGGCCCGGCGGCGATCTGGTGCAAATAGGCACTGCGAGACCTTGCCGCCGATTCGATCAATGCTTCATCGGACTCAAAATCGGCGAGCCCCAACAAGGCATAGTGGTTCGGCGGCAACCTCTCCGCCGGAATCTCCAGCCACTCTTGGTACAACGTGTTCAACTCGGCAGGATCGGGAATCGGCATTGCAGATATTCAGGCAGATGAGGACGTCTTGGAGAACGTCCTTTATAACACGGCGATACGCGTGATCGATGTTCCATCGCGGCCACGACACCGCAATGTGAACAGAAAAAAAATTAGCGGCGTTCACTGGTCGGTGGTTCCGCGGGCTCCTGATGAGATGCCACTCGCAGTGCATATCGCGACTTCTGAGACAATTCGCGCTGACGCTGATCGGCGATCAAGCGATCCTGCGGTCCGATCCCGTCAAGCGTCTGCGCCAACGCAAAGGCACCAGCGGCCTGCCAATAACACTTTGACGCCAGATCGGGATTCGCCGCTCGCCGGCCAAACCCCTCCCAGGTGTCGGCCAGCCAAAACAGATCGGCGACCGAAAACTGTACACCTGATGCGTCCAACTGGTTCACCATTTCACTGAACAAATACAACGTGTCTTTTCCGAGAGTCGCCTCCGTTTCCAATTCCCGCGCCTGCAAGTACACCGAACGTAAGAATGAAGACAGCTTTGGCGGCGAGGGGATACTTCGGTGCGCCGATTGAACAACGAGCTCAGGCGACGGTTCCGGGGGTTGGACGTCGTTGGGGGCGTCTCCCCAGGATCTTTCTGGCGAAGTTGGGCTCTCGTTCGGTTGCCGCGGCGTTGCGTTCTCGGTCGTCACCGTGGCTTCGGCCGCAGGGATCGGCAACGGACCGCCCCGCTTGGGTGCCTCGGCGACACCGTTCAAAGCGACGACTGGGAACCCCAAGCGATCTCGGTAAACGAATCCGATTGCGGTTGCCATCAACATCAACGCTGCGGCGACGACGATCAAGTTTCCGGCAAAGTTGGAACGTCGTGGTCGATCGCGATGCCGATTTGCCGTGGGCACACCCGGAGACGCGGTTGGACGGTCAGAACGCTTCTCGAACGCCTCCGCCACCTCGCCTCGGTCGGCAATTACCTTGGCCCCGGTACGGTCGATGGCCAAGGGTTGGTAGGGCATCAAGTCGCTGCACAATGCCGAGTCGAGTGCATCAACGTTCTCTTGCATCACGAATACGAAACCGCACTCGCACTCTGCCGTCTGCCCCATCTCCGCCTTGGTCACCGAAAACTCGCGTCGGCACCCCGGGCAGGAAACCACCGACTCTGGTTCCAAGTCCCCTTCGTCGTCGACCGATTCCGATTCTGAAGCGTGTGGCTCCGATTCGCCGTTTGGGTAGCGGAACTCGCCAAGAGTTTCGCCTGGGGCCTGGTCTTCGCCGAACGTCTCGGCGACTTCCGCCACGACCTCGGGAACCTGCAGCGAATACAACTCCGGCAGCCCCACGATCGGAAGCTGAATCGCTTCGTCGTCGACCGATTCCGATTCTGAAGCGTGTCGCTCCGATTCGCCGTCCGGGTAGCGGAACTCGCCAAGAGTTTCGCGTGGGACCTGATCTTCGTCGAATGTCTCGGCGACTTCCGCCACGACCTCGGGAACCTGCAGCGAATACAACTCCGGCAGCGCCACGATCGGAAGCTGAATCGCTTCGTCGTCGACCGATTCCGATTCTGAAGCGTGTGGCTCCGATTCGCAGTCCGAGTAGCGGAACTCGCCAAGAGTTTCGCCTGGGACCTGATCTTCGTCGAATGTCTCGGCGACTTCCGCCACGACCTCGGGAACCCGCAGCGAATACAACTCCGGCAGCCCCACGATCGGAAGCTGAATCGCTTCGTCGTCGACTGATTCCGATTCTGAAGCGTGTGGCTCCAATTCGCCATCCGGGTAGCGGAACTCGCCAAGAGTTTCGCATGGGACCTGATCGTCGTCGAACGTCTCGGCGACTTCCGCCACGACCTCGGGGACCTGCAGCGAACACAACTCCGGCAGCCCCACGATCGGAAGCTGAATCGCTTCGTCGTCCGATTCCGATTCTGAAGCGTGTCGCTCCGATTCGCCGTCCGGGTAGCGGAACTCGCCAAGAGTTTCGCATGGGACCTGATCTTCGTCGAACGTCTCGGCGACTTCCGCCACGACCTCGGGGACCTGCAGCGAATACAACTCCGGCAGCCCCACGATCGGAAGCTGAATCACTTCGTCGTCGACCAATTCCGACTCGGAAGCCTGTGGCTCCGATTCGCAGTCCTGGTAGCGGAACTCGCCAAGAGTTTCGCGTGGGACCTGGTCTTCGCCGCACGTCTCGGCGACTTCCGCCACGAACTCGGGAACCTGCAGCGAATACAACTCCGGCAGCCCCACGATCGGAAGCTGAATCGCTTCGTCGTCCGATTCCGATTCTGAAGCGTGTGGCTCCGATTCGCCGTCCGGGTAGCGGAACTCGCCAAGAGTTTCGCATGGGACCTGATCGTCGTCGAACGTCTCGGCGACTTCCGCCACGACCTCGGGGGTCGGCTGTTGGGGCAGGTTTGACGCTCCGTCTTCGGCGTCGTGATCGAGATCGACGAGGCTCTGTTCGGAGGCCGTGTTGCCGTCGTCTTTAGCGACCGTGACTCGAACTAGGATGGCGGTCGGGATTTTGACGACTGCTCCACAGCGGCATGGCAATTCTTCACCCGCTGCCGATCGATCGACGACGTAGTTGCTGCCGCAAGCGGTGCATTCGGCCGCGACCTCGGTGGCAGCGGCCAGGCCAGTCGCGATCAACGTCGTGTCGCATTGGCATTCCAGCACGGGTGTTTCCGCCGGCACCACTGCCCCTTCGCAGTGCGCAGCGACCAACGACGCTTCGGTGAAAGCGAGCGTCGTACGGCAAACAGGGCATTGGCCCGACAGCGTCATCGCGGAGCTTTGATAGCAAGACGGCTAGGCGAAGTGGATCGCCGAGTCTAGCAATCTGCCGGGGTAGAGCCCAAGATTGGTTTGCGGTTCGGGCGTCGGAATCGGCAAGCAAACCGGAAGTTTGCGTCTTTAGAGCTCAAATGCCTCGTCGTCCAGGTCTTCCGGCTCCTCGTCATACGGATCGTCTTCGTCGTCGCCCGTCCGCCGCATCAGCACCTCGGGCGGATCGGAGCCGTCGTCCGGGAACCAGCGAATGGTTTCCCGCGGCGGATCGGACAGACTTTCTTCACACTCGATCGCGTTCCAGCTGATGTCGCCGGGGCCATCGGCCACATCCCCCTCCTCGAACTCCTCGTCGGTGCTCATCAGATACAACGAGGCGTTGCGCAAGAACCGCTCGACTTCGGCCGGTTCATAGCGATCGGTGTCGTAGACGGCCTCCATATCCGGCATGTCCAATTGCCCCATCCCGACGGTGTCCATCAACGCCCAGGATTCATCGACGCGGAACAGTCGCACGTTGGTCCACATGTCCAGCGGTGGCAATTCATAATTCCAGGCGTAATTGAGTCCTTGCCGCAACCCATTTTGATCACGCAGCACCTCACCGCCCGGATTGAAATAGCAAATCGCCTGGGGCAAATCCAACAGAGCCGAGACGGCTTTGGTCAGAAATCGCAGTTCCGCGACCGGGTCATAATCATCGGGGATTAGCACGATGTCGTCGGAATCGTCGTCATCCTGTTCGGACTCGTCGGCTCCCAGGACGTAGCTGATCAGCAATCGAATGTGGGAGGTGTGTTGCGTGGGAACATCCTCACCGTCTTCCCAACCCCAAGATTGTTCGGCCGCCCGTTCCAGGCACCCGGGGAACGCCAGCGGTCCGAATTGCCCCAGCGACCAGGCGACAAACACATCGGGTGCCGTTTCGGGGTCGCCCATCTGATCGGGCCACTTGTCGGTCGAGGGCGTGACCAGCAAGTGCCCTCCCACCTCGGGCCGAAAACTCATCACCAACGTTTCGGGCGAGGCTCCATCGACGGCGGACTCTTGCACACCGATCATGTCAAAGTCGGAGAGTTTGTCCTGCAGCTCGGCCAAAGCGACCGGGCTTCGCAGCAACACACACATCCCTTGAGTAAACAAACCCTTTGCCATGATCGCCTGCAATCGCTCCTCTGCCAAAATAAAAATCGGCGGCAAAGATTCGCCGCCGTACTGTGATTTTTACCGCATCGGGCCGGCATGGACGAGTCCAAACGGGCGTCGAATGACAATCCGTCCTTCGAAGACGCGCGAGCGCTATAGTCCAAGATCGCCGAACAGCGGGGTGCTCAAATAGCGTTCGCCCAGGCTGCACATGATCGTGACGATCCGTTTGCCTTTCATTTCTGGGCGAGCGGCGACCTGTGCGGCGGCCCACATGTTGGCCCCGCTGCTGATCCCGCCGACGATCCCCTCTTCCTTGGCCAGCCGACGGCCCCACGCGAATGCGTCTTCGTCGTCGACCTGGACCACGTCATCGATGATGCTGGTGTCCAAGTTCTTGGGGATGAACCCGGCGCCGATGCCCTGGATGCGGTGCTTGCCGGGCGCTCCGCCGCTGATCACCGGCGAGTGAACCGGTTCCACTGCGATCGCTTTGAAGTCGGGGTTCTTTTGTTTCAGGTAGCGGGCCACGCCGGTGATCGTGCCGCCGGTCCCGACACCGGCCACGATCGCATCGATCTGATGGCCGCTGTCCTCCCAAATCTCCGGCCCGGTGGTCGCCTCGTGGATCGCCGGATTGGCCGGGTTTTCGAATTGTTGTGGCATGAAGGCGCTGTCGTCTTGGGAGACCAGTTCGGCGGCCTTGTTGATGGCACCTTTCATGCCATCCCCGGCGGGTGTCAGCACCAGGTTGGCGCCCATTGCGCGAAGCAACGCCCGTCGCTCGACGGACATCGATTCGGGCATCGTCAACGTCAACTTGTACCCTTTGGCGGCACACACGAACGCCAACGCGATGCCGGTATTGCCACTGGTCGGCTCGATCACGTGCGTCGCCGGGGTGATCGTCCCGTCTTTCTCGCCGGCTTCGATCATCGCGACACCGATACGATCTTTCACGCTATTGAGCGGCTGAAAGAACTCGCACTTGGCGAAAACGGTTGCGCCCCCGTCGGGCACCAGACGATTCACCTGGATCATCGGGGTGTCGCCGATCGCTTTCGTTGCGTCTGAGTAACTTTTTCCACGTGGCATGTTCATTCCTCCCTGGAACAACCATTGATTGATGTCATCGTCTGGAAACGGTTCAGTCCACGACCCAGGTATCCCCGGCGTGGAACAATTTAGCTAAATCGCCTTCGCCGCGGGTCTCCTTGGCAAGATCGACCTGGGCGTTGATTTGTTCGTCATAGGTCGCGACGTTGTCGACGTCACGCAAAACCCCGATCGGTTCGGGCATTTCAGGATAACGCATTCGGGCCAACATCATCTGGATCGACGGGTTGGGATCTTTTTCGTCGTGGATCAACAGATCATCGTCCGGCACTTCGCTCCGCTCGACGATTTCCAGGTGTGTGCCGACCAAGCGGATCGCTTTCTCGTTGTTCTTGCCGAACACCAGCGGCTTTCCGTGCTCGAGTTCGACGACGTTGTCGGCACGCTGTTTCTTTTCCTGGGCATAAGCCATCGCACCGTCATTGAACACGTTGCAGTTCTGGTAGACCTCGACCAGCGACGTCCCCTTGTGCTCGGAAGCTCGCTTGAGCACGTCGCCCAAGTGCTTGACGTGGGCGTCCAGGGATCGAGCCACAAAGGTCGCCTCGGCGGCCAACGCCACAGACAGCGGGCTCAGCGGATGGTCGATCGATCCCATCGGCGTGCTCTTGGTGACCTGACCTTCGGTACTGGTCGGGCTGTATTGCCCCTTGGTCAATCCATAGATCCGGTTGTTAAACAGGACGATGTTGATGTCCAGGTTCCGGCGCAGGACATGGATGAAGTGATTGCCGCCGATCGACAACGCGTCGCCGTCACCGGTGATCACCCACACCATCAAATCGGGACGCGTCGATTTCAACCCCGTGGCGAACGTCGGCGCACGCCCGTGAATGCTGTGCATGCCATAGGTGTTCATGTAGTAGGGGAACCGGCTGCTGCAGCCGATCCCGCTGATGAACACAATCTTCTCGCGCGGCACCCCGAGTTCCGGCAGAACCTTTTTCATCTGCGCCAGGATCGAATAGTCGCCGCATCCGGGGCACCATCGTACGTCTTGGTCAGAAGCGAAATCAGCGGCTTTGAGAACAGGCAGGGACATGGCGAAAATGATTGGAAACGGTTTGTTTTGTTGTGACAGAGAAACGGCGTCGGCTGTCGGCCACACGTCATGGCCCGAGCTGGAGTTGCCGACGCCGGCAGGGTCGGGCGGCTAGACGGCGACCGGTGACGGCAATTGCGATTCGATTTGTTGGATCAGTTCGCTGACCGCAAATGGTTTTCCTTGGACTTTGTTGTAACCGATGCAATCCACCAGGAATTCCGCCCGCAACAACATTCGCAGCTGGCCCATGTTCAATTCGGGTACCAAGACACGATCGAACGACTTGAGCAACTGCCCCAGGTTTCGGGGCAACGGATTCAGGTAACGCAAATGGGCATGGCTGACACGGTGACCGGCTTGCTGACAACGGCGGACAGCGGTCAGACAGGCGCCGTAGGTACCGCCCCACGAGACGACCAACAGATCGCCGCTGGTTTCGCCAAAAACGTCTTGTTCGGGAATCCGCTCGGCGATCTTGGCGACCTTGGCCGCCCGCGTTTCGGTCATCAGCTGGTGGTTGGCCGGGTCATAGCTGACGTTACCGGTTTGATGTTCTTTTTCCAGACCACCGACCCGGTGCATCAATCCTTCGGTCCCCGGAATGGCCCAGGGCCGTCCCAGGTTTTCATCGCGCAAGTACGGCAGGAACAGTTCGCCGTCCTCGGCATCGACGGGATGCTGAATCTCAATTTTCGGCAACGCGTCGAGGGTGGGGATCTTCCAGGGCTCGCTGCCGTTGGCGATGTACCCGTCCGACAACAGCATCACCGGAATCATGCACTCGGTGGCGATCCGCCAGGCTTCGATCGCGGTGTTGAAGCAGTCGGCCGGAGACTGGGGAGCGATCACGGGAATCGGGGATTCGCCGTTGCGGCCGAACATCGCTTGCAACAAATCGCTTTGTTCGGTCTTGGTCGGCAACCCGGTGCTGGGACCGCCGCGTTGGACGTTGACGACGACCATCGGCAACTCCAGCATCATGCCCAACCCCATCGCCTCGGCCTTGAGCGCGATCCCGGGACCGCTGCTGGCGGTCACCGCCATGGTGCCGCCGAACGCCGCCCCGATCGTCGCGCACATCGCCGAGATCTCGTCTTCGGCCTGAAACGTGCGAACTCCGAAGTTCTTGTGTTTGGTCAGTTCATGCAGAATGTCGCTGGCCGGCGTGATCGGGTACGTCCCGTAAAACAGTTCTTTGCCGCTCAATTTGCTGGCGGCGACCAGCCCCCAAGCCAACGCCTGGTTGCCCATGATGTTTCGGTACGTCCCGGGCGTCAGCTCGGCGGCTTCGACCTGGTAACTTTCACCGAACGCCTCGGTCGTCTCACCGAACGCCCACCCGGCGCGCAGGGCGGCCACGTTGGCGGCGGCGACATCAGGCTTCTTGCCGAACTTGTTGTCGATGAAACGCAGCGTCGGATCCAGCGATCGGCCGAACAGCCAGTACACCAGCCCCATGGCGAAAAAGTTCTTGCAACGATCGGCGATTTTCGGGCTTAATCCGTGCTCGGACACCGCCGCCCGGGTCAACTGAGTCATCGGCACTTTGATCAACCGATAACTGTCATTGATGACCGTCGCCTCCAGTGGATTCGCTTCGACCTTGGCCAGTTTGAAATCTTTCTCGGTGAACCCGTCTTCATTGGCGATCAAGATGCCGCCCTTGCGCAGGTCCTGGACATTGGTCACCAGGGCCGCCGGGTTCATCACCACCAGCGCATCGAGCGTGTCACCGGGCGTAAAAATCTCTTCCTTGGCAAATTGGACCTGAAAGCCGCTGACACCTGCCCGGGTGCCGCGGGGGGCACGGATCTCCGCCGGAAAATCGGGGAAAGTCGCGACATCGTTGCCGGCCAGGGCACTGGTGTTGGTCAGCTGGGTCCCCAATAACTGCATCCCGTCGCCCGAATCTCCGGCCAGTCGCACGGTGATTCCGGAGACGGATTTGACATGTTTTGTAGTCGTCATGAACTGCATCTTTCGCGTCTTCTGATGGCCTGGCCGAAATCTCTTGGCGGCGTGGCCGAGTTCTTTGGGCGGCGTGGCCGCGGTTTCCACCGCGCTCTCACCGCGGTGTTCCGTTGCCGGGTCTAAAGTTTTAACGGCCCGGAGCGGACTGTAGGGGTTGTATCGAGTGTTCCAATTCGGAAACTTCGTCAAATTCTATAATTCGGCCATCAAAACGTAATGACCGAGAGTGTTGAATCAGGCATTTTGGACCAGAAACGCTCCCATGGGCACCGTTTTGGCTTGCAAATCGGGGGTTTCCGTGCGGTTAAACCGCGACACGCTGTCCGGGGGCGTAACGCACCTCCATCATTTCGATCTTCTGGCGGGTCGCTTGAAGCACCTCAAAAGCGGCATCGCCGATCGTGAACGTGGCGCCGGCCTCGGGGATTTCTCCCAGGTTGCTCAGCACCAACCCCGCGATCGTTTCATAGTCGTCACTTTCGGGGAGCGCCCAGTGCAACCGGTCGTTCAGGTCGTCGATCATCACCCGACCACTGACGATCACCGTTGAGTCATCGACGATCTCGAAGCGAGTTTCTTCGTCTTCGTCGGATTCGTCGACGATTTCGCCCACGATCTCCTCCAACGCATCCTCGATCGTCACCACGCCGGCGGTCTGCTGGAATTCATCCAGGACGATCGCCATGTGCGAACGGCTATGCAGAAACTCGCGCAACAAGGATTCGACGCTGCGATCGACCGGAACGGTCCAGGCGTGGCGCATGATCTCCCCCAGGGAGCGTGCCGGCAGGTTTCCGTCCGAAATCTCCGGCAGCAGATCCTTCACGTACAACACGCCGACCACCTTGTCCAAGTTCCCGTCGTAAACCGGCAACCGGGTGCGGCCGGAATCGATCACCTGCTGCATCACCGCCGGCCAGGTGTCGCCCAGCTCCACCGCGTCGATGTCCCCCCGCACCGTCATGATGTGGCCGACCGTATCGTCGCCCAGGTCCATCACGTTTTGAATCATCTCGCGAATGCCGGGGCCGAAGATGCCTTTGTTGGTTCCCGCGGCGATGATCGTTCGGATTTCATCCTCCAACAATTCTTCGGATTCATCTTCGTTCTCGTCCTGCCCGGACAGCCGGCGAGTCAGCGCCGCGATCACTTCGCCGGGTATCGAAAACGGGTTCATTACCGACGTCAGCGAACGCCAGAAGGGCCAGGTGTGATACAGCACCGGGGCCGAAGCGAATCGGGTGACCGCGGCCGGCAACCAGGCGTGGACGAACATCATCGAGATCGTCGCCAACACGACCCACGCCAGCAGCGGGCCGAGCAGGTCGGCAAGCGCCAGCGAACCACTGCCCTGCTTGGAAATGATCAATGCAGCCGTTCCCGCGATCAAGAACAACACGGTGCCGATCATCCGCAGGTACTCGCTGCTGCGAATCGCGGCGTCCTGGTGTTCCAACACCGATACGAATCGCTCACGACGCTTCTTGACCCGGCAAAACGCTTCCAGCGATCGCCCGGCAAAACAGTCCAGCAATTCCGCGCCCAATCCGCCGATGCTGCTGAGCAAAAAACCGGCCGCCGAGACCATCAGGTGGGGCCACACGTTATCCATCAGCACTGCCTCCCTGTCGGTCACGGCCGGCTTCCTGATCCGGCACCGCAATTCCTAATCGCTGCAAGGCCTGCCGTTCGGCTTGCCGCATGAGCGCACGATCTTCGGCCCGGTGGTCCTCCATCCCGCCGATGTGCAACACGCCGTGGATCACGTACAGCAACACCTCGTTGCCCGTCGGCCAGCCCACGTCCGCGGCGTTCTGCCGGGCCGTTTCGACACTGGCGACCAATTCGCCTTCGATGCGATCCGGGGAATCCGAGTATGGAAAACTGATCACGTCGGTCGGGTAGTCATGCGACAGGTGCCGGACATTGATCGCGTGGATCGTCGGGTCGTCGGTGATCCGCACGCCGATGTGTCCGCGATCGAACCCGCGCAACGCCGCGGCGGCTTGAACCGCTTGTTCGATCCGGGCGTCGGTCAGCCCCAGCCGTCCCTGCCAGTCCGAAACGCTGTCATCCCACAGGAGATCCACCACGACGCCATTCCCCCTGTCTGGGATGTCACAGTCTGGGATGTCACAGTCTGGGCCGTCACTGCCGTTGTGACCGGGTGAAGTTTCGTTTGCGATTTCTCCTGTAGGCTCAGGATCCTCGCTTTCGGGGGCCGCCGGCGGACAAACCGCTTCCGTTTCAGGCTGGCTGTTGGCTGGGGTATTTGACACGTGCGTGATAGATAGCGGTAAGGGACTTCACCAAACTCTTGCGGACCAGATTTAATTGCCGGAACGTCAATCCGCACTCGTCGAATTGACCATCCGCCATTTTCTTTTGCGCGATCTGATCGACCAAGCTCTGAATTCGCGCCGGCGTCGGATCGACCAGGGTTCGACTGGCACTTTCGACGGTATCTGCCAACATCATCACGGCCGCTTCAAGCGTTTGGGGCTTCGGTCCAGGATAACGGAAATCCTTGTCGCTGACTTCTTTTTCGTTCGGATTATCTTCGCTGCGTTTGGCAGCTTCATTGAAAAAGTATTCGACCAGCGTCGTGCCGTGGTGCTGCATGATCAAGTCGATCAAGGGCTGCGGCAGATGGTGGTTGCGTGCCAGATCCGCGCCGTCTTTGACGTGGGCGATGATCACCAGCGTGCTCATCGCCGGCTGCAAGGAATCGTGTTGGTTGACCCCGCTTTGGTTCTCGATGAAGTATTCCGGTTTGAACATCTTGCCGATGTCGTGGAAATAGGCACCGACGCGGACCAGCAATCCGTTGGCTCCGATCGCATCGGCCGCCGCCTCGGCGATCGACGCCACGTTGATGCTGTGGTTGTACGTCCCGGGGGCGCGCTGTGCCAATCGACGCAGCAACGGGTGGCTGGCATCGCTCAAACTCAACAGGCTCAGGTCGGTTTGGACACCGAAGGCCTTTTCGATTAACGGCAACATCGGGGTCAATGCCGCGGCCGAAATCACGATGAAGGCACCCGCACGCAGCCCTTCTTGGGCCAGACCGGCAAGCACCTCCAGGAACGTGACCGTCGTCGGCGCCGACCGTTCCACGCCGGTCGGAATCGTCGTCGTGTCGCCGGTGACGATGCCCACCCCGACCACCGTCAAGAACGTGACCGCCGCGGCAACGCCGCCGACAAACAGCAGATGCCCTTGCGTCCGAACCCGGCCGGTCAGAAGCGTCGACGTGGTGACCGCCGCGGCCAGCATCACCAGATGCCCCAGGCTCTCGTGCAAGAACAGGGTCACGCTGATGATCGCCGCCGACATCAGCAACAGCGATAAATCTCGGCCGTACACGATCGCCGTGATGATCGATGCGATCACCAAGGGCGCCAGTTCGCTCCGGTACTTGTCGCTGGCGACCCAGTAGCTGATTCCGATCGTGCAAACAAACAAGAACAGCAACTTGGAAAGCTTGACTCGGTCGAACACCAGCGAGCGATCGTCGACAAACAGGATGTAGGAACCGCACAGCAGATAAAGTGCCGCGATCATGCCGCCGTAAGCAGCCACGCGCGCGACCCGGTCGATCGCGCCGCGATAATTGGTCCACTCGCGGTGCTCCATCTGCAACAGCCGGAGCTCGTTTTCATCCAGCGGTTCGCCGGCGTCGGCCAATTCGGATTGCCCGGCATAAAACTTTTTCATCACCGGCGGAACGCTGGCGGCGATCTCCGCTCGCGCCTTGCCGCTGGCCTCGTCGTCATACGACAGCGTTTCATATTCCGGCAACCGAGCGTCGATCCAATTGCTGACCAACTGCGCGACCAGGCGATGCTGATCAGTTTCCACCTGACTACCGAACATCGACCGAAACTCCTCGGCCAGCATCGATTCCACCTTGGGTTTCATCAATGCGATTTGAACGTCATCGACGGTCACTTCCACGGCATCGGACGGTTCGGTCGAGTAGACGCGGATGAATCGCTGGCTGCCCTGTTCGGCTTGGTGCTTGATCGCCTGCAGCAATCCGTTGTCGAACACGTCCTTTTGCAAGTTCTTGATCGCGGTGTCCAGTTTTTCCAACTCCGGATCGTTTGCAAAGACCGCCTTCATCGCGCCGAACTGCTGATCGGCCGACGGTTGATCCGCGGTCGCCGATTCCGGCGTCACGGTCGCCAACGACACAAACTCCTCGAACGCCTTGCGCTCTTCGTCGTTCATTTCCTTCAGCGACTGGGCGTCCAAGATGACGAACAATCGGTTCTTCAACCGCGCCCGCAACTGTTCCAACGGCGCTTTCCAATTCCGATAGTACACCGGAACTTCACGCACCTTCTGCAACCGCAACGCCTCGGTCTCGATCTGGTTCTCGACCTCGAAATTGACGCGGGCGATGATGTCGCGTTCGGGGATCATGCCGGTGCGATAGGCGAAGCGGGGCTCCCAGGTTTTGCACACCACCAGCAACGCGGCCGCCGCGGAAAGCCCGATCAGAATTCGGACGGCCCAATCCGCTTTGTCACTGTCGATCCACCATTGAACCATCTTCGGCTTGGGAATCCCAAGCGATTCAATGCGCTCCTGACGCGTTCGAGTCTTGCTTTGGCCGTTCATCTCAGCGGATCCGATTCCTCAGGGTGGGCCCCTATCGATCCAATGTTTCCTCGCCACCGCTTCGCCCCGACAAATCCCCCCCGATCACACGGACGCCCCCGCGCCGCGAACGTGGCGTGGCGCCGGTGTTCTCGGTCTCTTCATAGGCCTCGACGATTCGTTGCACCAAGCGGTGCCGCACGATGTCCTCGCCGGTCAATCGAATCATGCCGATCGCCTTGATCCGATGCAGTCGACGGATCGCGTCTTTCAGTCCGCTGGTCACCCCGCGGGGCAGGTCCAGCTGCGTCGCGTCGCCGCTGACCACCATCTTGCTGCGTTCCCCCATCCGCGTGAGAAACATTTTCATCTGGGCGATCGTCGTGTTTTGCGCTTCATCCAAAATGATGAAGGCATCGTTGAGCGTCCGCCCACGCATGTATGCCAATGGAATCACTTCAATGACCTCCTGCTCCATTAACTCACGCGCCTGGTCATAGTCAACCATTTCACCGAGCGCGTCCAACAATGGGCGCAGATAAGGGTTCAGTTTCGCGCGTAAATCGCCGGGCAGAAACCCCAGACTCTCGCCGGCTTCGACGGCGGGCCGGACGAGCACGATCTTGCGAATCTGGCCCGCCTTGAGAGCCTCGACGGCCGTCGCCACTGCCAAATACGTTTTTCCGCAGCCGGCCGGCCCGGTCGCAAACGTCAAATCGAACTCGCGGATCGCATCGACGTACTTCGCCTGCCCCTCGGTCCGCGGGCGGATGCGTCGTCCGGCGTGCTGAATGGCGATGTCCTCCCCGCCGGACACCTTCAATTTGGCCTTCGCCTCCACGCTGGCCCCCTCCTCGACCGCCGCCGTTTCGACGTCCTCGCCGCCGATCGCCCCCTGTTTTTGGACTTGGTGCAACAGCTTTTCCAGCGTCCGCATCGCCCCGGAGACGCCTTCGTCCTCGCCCGCGATCCTCACGCGACCGTTTCGATGCGTGATCGTGACATCGAACAACTGCCGCAGCTTTCGTAAATGCTGATCTCTCGGGCCGAAAAGCTGCAACAACTCGTCGGGCGCACTGACCGTTAATGTGGCTTCAGTCATTCGGAATTGGCCGACCCCTCGGCCAGATTTTTGGAATGATCCCCCCCGGCAATACCAGCCGGCGGACTCGCGTCCGGGATCAAGGAAGATTCAATCAATCGTATCGACTTCGCCGCAGGAAGACACCGCATTATGGGCCACCAACTCCCGTGGCGAAGCAGAAAAATGCCGGCACACTGGAGGCGACCAGGGAGTCCGTGACGTCCCAAACACCCCCCAACCCGGGGAGCAGGTTGCCGCTGTCCTTGACCCCCAAATCCCGCTTAAACAAGGATTCGGCCAAGTCGCCGAGCATGCCGCAGACCGCCAGCACCGGCCCCAGCACGAGTGCTCCGATCCAAGGTTTCGCCAAAAGTGCGGATAATCCAGTTTTGACGACCGTTTCACTCGTCGCCGTCGTAACGTCTGCCGATCCGCCGGCGGCCCCCGCACCGGCCTGTGATGCGGAGGTTTCCAACAATTCCGGAAACAGGAACGCCAGCGCCAAATAGGCGACCACCGTGGACGCCAAAATGCCGCCGATCGCGCCTTCGACGGTTTTCCCCGGCGACAGCCGCGGGATCAATTTGTGTCGGCCGAGTGCCCGGCCCGAAAAATACGCCCCCGCGTCGGCCACTTTGGTGACCAGGATCGTCGTGATCAGTGCGGCCAGTCCGAACCGCCCGGCGGTCGTTTCGGCGTGCAGCCCGCGAAGCGCGATCAGCATCGCCATCGGCACTCCGACATACACCGAGACGAACACTGCCATCGAGGTTCGCCGCACGGCTTGCCCCGGCGCCGCCCCCGCTGAAGTTTCGGCCGATGTTCCGTAATCTCGCATCTCGGCAATCAAACTCAAAAAAATCGCCGCGGCCACGGCCAACACGACCCAGCCCAATCGGCCGACGGGACAGTCTTGCGGATAAACACTGCCACCGACCGCCCACAGAAACGGGACCGCCGCGGACGAAGCGACCAAGGTGGCGCCGACCACCGCCACACCCAACCGAATCGGTTGGGTGCCGGCGCGCGACATCACCGCGATTTCCCACGCCGTGCCGATCGCAAAGAACAGCAACAACGGCAGCAACCAAACGCCATCGGCTCCGGGAACACGGACGAAATAGTCGAGCGACAACAAGGCGAGAACGACGGCAATCAAGATCGCGCTGGTTCTCAAACGATCACGCAACATCAAGTCTCACCGAACGTTGATTGGACCGGCTGGCCGGAGAGCCCTCCGAACCGCCGATCCCTGGAAGCAAAACTCTCCAGTGCCGCGTTGAACTCCTCGCGACTGAAATCCGGCCAGCACGTTTGCGTGACCCACAGTTCGGCATAGCTGAGCTGCCACAACAAAAAGTTGCTGACCCGCATTTCGCCTCCCGTGCGGATCATCAAATCGACGTCCGGCAAACCTGCCGTGTACAGCCGGCGGCTGATCGTTTCCTCGTCGATCGAATCCATCTCCAACCGCCCGGCTTGCACGTCGCTGCAGATCGATCGCGCCGCCATCGCGATCTCATCGCGCCCGCCGTAATCGATCGCCAAAACCAACTGCGTGCCCGGGTTGTCCGCCGACACCTCGATCGTCTTGTCCATCTCCTCCAAGACGCTGGCGGGCAATCGATCCCGACGCCCGATCACCTTCAGCCGCAAGCCCTGCTTCATGATCAAGTCGCGTTCCTCAACCAGGTACCGCTCCAGCAACTGCATCAGGAAGTCGAGCTCCGCCTTGGGGCGTTTCCAGTTTTCGCTGGAAAGACAGTACAAGGTGACCGCTTCGATCCCGAGTTCTGTGCAGGTCTCGCTGACCATCCTGACCGAGTCGACGCCGCGACGGTGCCCTTCGATTCGCGGCAAGCCGCGCGACTGGGCCCAGCGTCCGTTGCCGTCCATGATGATCGCCACATGATCCGGCAAACGGTCGTTTCCTGCCGCCGGTTCCGCGGCACCGTCGACCTTGCCGTGCATGGATATTGAGTCGGGACTCTCTGCGTTCATCGATCGCTCACGCTCCGACCGGCTGCAAATTCAACTCGTCGGATTGCTTCGTGAAAATGGTTTGGGCACGGTCCGGTCCGACCGACAGCACGCCGACGGGGATTCCGACCAGGGCTTCGATCCGGCGCACATAGGCCAGCGCCCCCTCGGGAAAATCCTCTTCGCGGCGGACGTCATCGACCGGCTGTTTCCATCCCGGAATGGTTTCGTAAATCGGCTTGCAGCGCCGCAGCTGATCGGCGTGCCCGGGAAAACGTGTGATCCGCTGGCCGTCCAGCTCATAGGCGACGCAAATCTTCAGCTCGTCCAGATGCGCCAGCACGTCCATCATCATCAATGCCAACCGCGTCACGCCGCTCAATCGCGCCGTGTAACGAACGGCAACCGCGTCGAACCAACCACAACGCCGCGGGCGGCCCGTCGTCGTTCCGAATTCATTGCCCAGCTTTCGAATCTTGTCGCCCGTCTCGTCTTCCAGTTCCGTCACGAAAGGACCGCCGCCGACACGCGTGCTGTAGGCCTTGCAGACGCCCAGCACCGTATTGATCCAACGTGGCGGCACTCCGGCACCGGCACAGACTCCCACACCGCTGCTGTTGCTGCTGGTGACGAACGGATAGGTGCCGTGATCGATGTCCAACAACGCCCCCTGGGCACCTTCGAACAACATCCGCTTGTCCTGCTCGGCGGCATCCAGCAACGTGTCGGTTGTGTCGGCGATCATCCCTTCCAAACGATTCGCCCACCGCGTGGCCTGGGCGATGACCTTGTCCGCGGCAATCGATTCGAGCTCTTCCTCGGAAGCCCCCATGTTGCGCAAGATCGCCAGTTTCTGTTCGGCAACCGTCCGGATCCGCTCGTCACGGTCACTCTGCACCAAGTCGGTCATGCGGATCGCATGGGTGCGCCCGACCTTGTCGCGATAACACGGGCCGATCCCGCGGTTGGTGGTCCCGATCGACTCGCCGCGCAGTGCGGTCGCATTGATCTGCCGGTCTTCGGCGATGTGCCACGGCATCACCAGGTGCGCCCGCTCGCTGATTTGCAGGTTTTCGTTGCAATCGACACCTCGGGGGGCCAGCCCATCCATCTCGGCGATCATGGTTTCGGGATTGATCACCACACCGGGCGTGATCAAGTTTCTGACCCCGCGATGCAGAATACCGCTGGGGATGTGGTGCAATTTGTAGACCTGATCGCCGACGACCACCGTGTGCCCGGCGTTCGCCCCGCCTTGATAGCGGACGACCATATCAAACTGTGAAGCCAGCAAATCAACCAATTTGCCTTTCGCTTCATCACCCCACTGCAAACCAATGACGCAAGTTCCCGACACCAGAATCACTCCGGAAAAATTGATGAGGCCGGGAAGGTGCTCGTTCCCCGGCGCAGAATCCCAGAGCCTAAGCCCCAGCATCCCGGATGGCAACGGGAGGGGGGAGTTTCGAGTTTCAGGTTTTGAGTCAGTGGGGAGTGGGGAGTTGGGAGTTGGGAGTTGGGAGTTGGGAGTCCGCGGAAAGAGGAGGGCAGAACAGAAAACCGAGGACTAGAGAAAATGTCGGGTGTCGCTGAAACCTGAAACCTGAAACCTGAAACCCACTCTGAAAATCCGCACGCGGCACGTATACTCCCCCTCACTCCCCTAGCCGAGCGAACCTTGGCGGTCACTTAAGTTAGATTCCCCACCCTTACGGCGTCCTGATGTCGGATTACAACCTGACCCACCTCAAGCAACTGGAAGCAGAGAGCATCCATATTTTTCGTGAGGTGGCCGCAGAATTCCAGAATCCCGTGATGCTCTACAGCGTCGGCAAAGACTCCGCGGTGTTGCTGCACCTGGCACGCAAAGCGTTCGCTCCGGCCAAGCCGCCGTTCCCACTGCTGCACGTCGACACGACGTGGAAGTTCAAGGAGATGTATGAGTTCCGTGACAATTATGTCGCCAAAGAGCTGGGGTTGGACCTGATCGTCTACATCAACGAGGAAGGGCTGAAGCTGGACATCAAACCTTGGGAGGACAGCGAACGGCACACCGAAATCATGAAGACCGACGCGCTCAAGGCGGCACTGGACAAATACGGTTTCGATGCCGCGTTCGGTGGGGCTCGCCGCGACGAAGAAAAATCGCGGGCCAAGGAACGCGTCTTCAGCTTTCGCGACAAGGGGCACCGCTGGGACCCCAAAAACCAACGTCCCGAGCTGTGGAACTTGTACAACGCGCGGGTCAACAAAGGGGAATCGATCCGCGTGTTCCCGATGAGCAACTGGACGGAGCTGGACGTCTGGCAGTACATCCACCTGGAAAATATCCCGATCGTGCCGCTGTACCTGTCGACCAAACGCAAGGTCGTCGAGCGGGACGGAATCCTGATCATGCGCAACGACGACCGCATGCCGCTGTTGGAAGGCGAGGTCGAAGAGGAAAAGATGGTGCGGTTCCGGACCTTGGGCTGCTACCCGCTCTCGGGCGCGGTCGAATCCGAAGCGACCGATCTGGTGGACGTGATTCAAGAAATGTTGCTGACGACGACCAGCGAACGACAGGGACGCGTGATCGACAAGGACGAAGGCGGCGTGGGAATGCAAAAGAAAAAGGAACGCGGCTATTTCTAGCCGTCGACTTTCCCCCTGCACTTCGACAACTCGGCCCCGGCCACCCCAAGCGACACCCCACTCAACATCACGTTCATCCATGTCTCACCAGTCCGACCTTATCGCAACCGACATCCACGCCTATCTCAAGCAACATGAGAACAAGCAACTGTTGCGGTTCATCACCTGTGGCAGCGTCGACGACGGAAAGAGCACGCTGATCGGGCGTTTGCTTTATGACTCCAAACTCGTTTACGAAGACGAATTGGCCAAGGTCCAATCGGATTCCGCCAAACAGGGGTCGACCGGCGGAAATTTTGACCCGTCGCTGTTCATGGACGGGCTGAAAGAAGAACGCGAACAGGGCATCACGATCGATGTCGCCTACCGTTACTTCAGCACCGCCAAACGAAAGTTCATCATCGCCGACACCCCCGGTCACGAGCAATACACGCGCAACATGGCGACCGGCGCGTCGACCGCCGACCTGGCGATTTTGATGATCGACGCGCGGCACGGCGTGCTGACGCAAACCCGGCGGCACTCGTTCATCGTTTCCTTGCTGGGGATTCGACACGTCGTCGTCGCGATCAACAAAATGGACCTGATCGATTTCGACGAGGCGAAATACGAGGCGATCTGCAACGACTATCGCTCCTTCGCCACACGCTTGGACCTGCCCGATTTGCATTTCATCCCGATCAGCGCCCTCAACGGAGACAACGTCGTCGATCGCAGCAAATCGATGGACTGGTACACGGGCACGACGCTGATGGGCTTCCTGGAATCGGTCTACATCGGCAGTGATCGCAACCTGCAAGACTTCCGCTTTCCCGTCCAGCTGGTCAATCGACCGAACCTGGATTTCCGCGGCTTCTGCGGCACGATCGCCTCGGGGATCATTCGTCCCGGCGAAGAGATCATGGTGCTGCCGAGCAAACGAAAATCGAAAGTGAAATCGATCGTGACCTATGAAGGAGAGCTGGAAGAAGCTTATGCCCCACTTTCGGTCACGCTGACGTTGGAAGACGAGATCGATGCGTCACGCGGGGACATGATCGTCCGCCCGGGAAACCTTCCCAAGTCGCGCGATTCGATCCAAGCCATGTTGGTTTGGATGGGCGAAGAATCGATGGTTCCCGGCAAGACGTACTTGTTCAAGCACACCACGCAAACCGTTCCCGGCACGATCGACACGCTCAACTACCGCGTCGACGTGAACACGCTGCACCGCAGCCCGGCCCCGGAACTGGAACTCAACGCGATCGGTCGCGTCGGTATTTCGCTGTCCGCCCCGATCCACTTTGATGCCTATCGCCGCAACCGTTCCACCGGCGCGTTCATCGTGATCGACCGCATCACCAATGCGACCGTCGCCGCGGGAATGATCCTGGACAAGTCAGGCGACGGTTCAGCGAAATCGGTTTGGGACGACGAAGAATCCGCCGGCGGCGACGAAAACGCAGCCGTCTCTGCGGTCACCGACGAAGAACGGATCGCCCGCTTCGGCCAACAACCCGCGACCGTCCTGCTGACCGGACTGACCGGATCGGGCAAGACCGCGATCGGCCAAGCACTGGAACGAAAACTGTTCGAAAGCGGCCGCGCCGTCTCGGTCATCGATGGCGAACATGTCCGCAAAGGGTTGTCTCGAGACCTCGGATTTAGCGCCGCCGACCGCAGTGAAAACCTGCGCCGCAGTGCCCACCTGGCGCACACGCTCAACGAAGCCGGATTGATTTGCATCGCCTGCTTCGTCGCCCCCAGCGAAGAGGTGCGTCAAAAGGTGGCGCGCGTGATCGGCGAAAACCGCTTCCTGGTCGTCCACGTCGCCACGCCCGTCGAAGTCTGCCGCCAGCGAGACGAAAAGGGCCAGTACGCCAAAGCCGACGCCGGCGAATTGCTGAACTTCCCCGGTGTCACCGCCCCCTACGACGTCCCCACCGACCCGGATGTCACCCTCGACGCCTCGAAGCAATCCATCGATCAATGCGCGAGCCAAATCATCGACGCACTGAAAGCAAAGGGCATCATCAAGTAGCGCGCTGGTGTCTAGCCTTTAGGCGACTCCCCCCTCGCTGCTCCGCAGCGATCGCACGACCGCCCGGAAGGGCCGTCGTACTTTGGAGTCGCACTTCGGAGAAGCGGCTGCCGAATGCAGGTGGTATGATCGTGTGGTCCGTCGGCCCGCGTCAGTCATGGGGACCGACATGCAACGCCCTGAATCCGTACAGAGATTTCGATGACCCACCGTCTCCGGGCCGCTGTCGTCCCCGCATTTTTTTGCATCCTGCTGCTCATCATCCCCACCGCCCTCTCCGCCGCGCCCCCCGACCTGAACGACCCGGCGACACGCCAGCGGGTTCGATCCCTCGTCCAGCCCTACTTGGACAACGAGCTGGTTGTCGGACTTTCTCTCGGTCTGATCGCGGGCGACAGGGCCGCCACCTTTCACTTCGGCAAGACGTCCCAGGACGGTCCGGCGCCCGACGACCAAACGGTCTATGAAATCGGGTCCGTCACCAAAGTCTTCACGGGGATTTTGCTCGCCGACGCAGTGGTCCAAAACAAAGTCAAACTGGACCAAGACGCCGCAGAGCTGATGCCCGACGGGGCCAGGATGCCGGAGTCCGGTGGCAAGTCGATTACGTTGCTGGACCTGTCGATTCACCGGTCGGGGTTGCCGCGTCTGCCCAGCAACATGACGAACGTCGGCGGCGAAAACCCGTATGCCGACTACACCTCCGATCTCGCCTTGGAGTTCCTCAACGAGTACTCCTTGACGCGGGACCCGGGTGACGCGATGGAGTATTCGAACCTGGCCGTTTCCTTCCTCGGCTACCTGCTTTGTCGACAAGCCGGAAAATCATATGACGAACTGTTTTCCCAGCGAGTGACCGGACCGTTGGGGATGTCCGACACCACGGTCACCGGCAACGACGACGTGCTACAGCGGCTTGCGACCGGACACGATGCGCTTGCCAAACCACGTTCGACCTGGGAGTTCGCTGACATGCCCGGCGCCGGCGGGATCCGCAGCACCGTGACAGACATGTTGCGGTTCGCCAAAGCCAACCTTGATCCGCCCGACAACGATCTTGGCAAAGCGATTCAACTGGCGTGGAAGCAACACCGTGCCGGCGACGCCAAAGACTTTGCGATGGGGCTGGGTTGGCATCTCGCACGAGACGGATCGACGCGTTGGCACAACGGACAAACCGGCGGGTTCCACGCCATGCTGTTCGTCAATCGCCAAATCCCCGCGGCCGTCGTCTTGCTGACCAACACCGCGACCATGGAAGTCGACCGGTTGGCCGAAGACCTGATCCGCATGCTGGCCGGCGCACCGGTAGAGCCGCGGACGTTCGAGTCGGCCGTCAAAGTACCGGTCGTAAAAATGAAACGCTGTGAAGGCCGGTACCAACTTGCCCCCGGAGCGGTGTTCGACATCAATGTGGTCAATGATCGTCTGATGGTGCAGCTGACCGGACAACCTGCCCTGCAGGTCTTCCCCAAATCCGAGACGGAGTGGTTTTACAAAGTCGTCCAGGCGACGCTGACGTTCAAAGACGCAAACGACGGACGATTCGACTCGGTGGAACTCTTTCAAAACGGCGTTCGACTCGTTGCCAAACGCATCGAGCCATCCGACGGCGATTGACGAAGCACTCGGCACCACTCACCCTCGTTCCCAGGCTCCGCCGTGGAACGCAATGGCCGTGTGGCTCCGCCACCTGTTTCCCGCCGGCGCGAGGCGGAGCCTCCAAGGTCAGTGTGTTGCCAGGCAGAGCCCGGGAACAAGTGGATAATGTGGAGGAACGCGATGTCGGCGTGCCTCCGCCGCACACCGCCCGCCGCACACCGCCTGCCGCCACGTGCACCCCTGGTAAAAGCTGCTAAACTGCTACCCGCCAAATACACCTTTGATTTCCCCCCTCGCTCCCGTTGCCTCGCCATGCGATCACTTCTCGCCTGTTGCCTGCTCGCGCTGCTGACCGTTTCCTCCAAAGCAGACGATCGCCCCAATGTTGTCGTCATGCTCTGTGACGACATCCGCTGGAACGCACTCTCCTGTGCCGGGCACCCGCACCTGAAGACCCCCAACATCGATCGACTGGCCGCCGAGGGGATCTATTTCGAGAACATGTTCTGCACGACCAGTCTGTGTTCGCCCAGCCGCGCGACGATCCTGAGCGGGTTGTACGCCCATGCCCACGGGGTCACCAACAACTTCACCGACTACCCTGCCGATCTGGACAGTTTTCCTCGACGGCTGCAGGAGTCCGGATATCAAACCGCCTACATCGGCAAATGGCACATGGGCGAAAAAAGCGACGAACCGCGTCCGGGGTTTAATCACTTCGTCACCCACAAGGGCCAAGGCAGCTACTTCGACACCGAGTTCAATTTCAACGGAAAAGGCCGCCGCGTCGTACCGGGATATTACACCACCGTGGTGACCGACATGTCGATCGAGTGGATCGACCAGCATCGTTCTGAGAATGACTCAAAGCCGTTCATGTTGATGATCGGCCAGAAGGCGCCCCACAGTTTTTATTTCCCCGAGCCGAAGTACGAACACACGTTTGACGACGTCGAAGTCAACTATCCACACTCGTCGTTCAAACTCGATGACAAACCGGAATGGATCACCCAGCGGCTGTCGACGTGGCACGGGATCTACGGACCGATCTTTGATTGGCGAAAGGAGTTTCCCAACGACAAAGCGAGCGGCGTGGTTGATTTTGCCCGCATGGTCCGGGCGTACTGGGGCACGATCCTGTCGATTGACGACAGCGTCGGTCGCTTGGTCGACCACTTGAAAGCGACCGGCCAATTGGACAACACCATGTTCGTCTTCATGGGGGACAACGGATTGTTGGAAGGCGAACACGGGATGGTCGACAAACGAACGGCCCACGAAGCCAGCGCCCGCGTTCCGATGATCATTCGCTATCCCCGCTGGACGAAAGAGTCCGGTCCGATGCGGATCAAACAGCAAGTGCTGACGACCGATGTCGCTCCCACCATTTTGGACGCCGCCGGCGCCGACCAGCTGACCAAGATCCACGGCAGCTCGATCAAACCGCTGATCTCGGGCGATGACAGCCAGTGGCGCACCGAATGGCTGTACTACTACAACTACGAAAAGCAGTTCCCCTACACGCCCAACGTGCGTTCGGTCCGCGGCGATCGATTCAAGTACATTCGCTACCCGCACGGCGACGGATCCCCCGATCGCCACATGGCCGAACTGTACGACATGCAAAACGATCCCGCCGAATCGACCAACTTGATCAACGATCCGTCGCACCAACAAACGATCGCCGAAATGGAGCAGCGGTTGCTGCGGGCGATGAAGGCCGTCGGACTCGCCCCTGGCACCGACACGATGCCCATCGATGCCGGCATCGGAACCGCGCTGCCGGATAAAGCGATCCGCTAAACCCTCTCGGGATCAGCCGTTTGGCGCCAGCCCAATGCCACCTACTTTCGATCGCAAACTGAGCCGTAGGCGCTAGCCTCGGGCGTTTCAAGAGCCGTAGGCGCTAGCCTCGGGCCTTACAAATCTCACAGGGCAATCCAAGGCCCGCGGCTAGCGCCGTCGGCTCATAAAGTAGGTGCCCTTGCGCGCCAGCCTACGGTCCAGCATCGAAGCTGGGGCCCAAACGCTAGACGTCCCAAGCGCAGGGAGCCCGAATGCTTGGGAGCCCGAACGCTTGCGCGAATCGGCTGATGTCACTCATGTTTTGTCGCCCGATGGCGGCTGTGAGTCGACCGTCCATCGCGGAATGCTTTCGCTTGTCTTCTGAACCACCGCAGAATCCAGAGATTGCACAGCCCGGCCGGCCCGGCGACGGAAGGGGGGCTGAACCGACCGCGGGACCGGGCGGTGACACAGCGGTCGGACCGAGATGCTAGGTTAGTGCCTCTTCTCTAGCCGCCGAGGAATTGATCGATGAAGTTCTTGCAGCGTCTCTTGTCCAAACCCGCTCCTCCACGAGTGTTGGCAATCCGATTGTTTGGACCGGGCAACTTTGACATCGAAGTGTCGCCGTTGTCGACGAAAAGTTTAGATGCGTTCTGGAAAGCGACCTCGAACGAATGGACTCGCAAGGATGAGGAACGCCACTTGTACCAGCGGCAGAGCGACGCGGCGTTGGTGTCCGATACCGAACACCGTCTCCCCAACGCCATCCGCGTCGAAATTGCGGGCAAGACCATCGGGCATCTCAGTCATAACGACGCCTTACGTCTGCACCGCCGGATATGCGAATTGGGTTACGACCGCATCCATTCGATCTGCCTGGCCAACCTGGTCGGACGCCCGGGCTTCTGGGACGTGACGCTCGATTTCAACCCCAATCTGGCCGACACAAAACCCGCATCGTCCGAGGCGGGTAGCTGAGCGCGTTCGTGATTCTCAGCGAGCAGGCGAGGTGCCAGGGTTAGCGTCAGCGCTGCGTTCCATGGACGAGTCCCAAAATCTTCCTACCCCAAAACCTTCCTACCCCAAAACCTTCCTACCCCAAAACCTTCCTACCCCAAAATCTTCCTACCCCAAAATCTTCCTACCCCAAAATCTTCCTACCCCAAAATCTTCCTACCCCAAAATCTTCTTCCCGCATCTCGCCTCGCATGCGTTCGCTGCTGCGGTTGCTCAGCACAACCCCCATACCCTATTCTCTTGGGTTGACGCCGCGAGCGGCGGCATTGCGCATTGAAACGCTTGCCGCCCCACGGTTTCCCCTTCACCGTCCCGGACAAAACCCGACAGACAAGGAACGCAGCGCATGGGTGGTTGGTACGTCTTGGGAATCGTCATCGTTTCCCTCCTCTCGTTGGCCGCGATCGCGGTTTACCTGCCCCGTCTGTTCGTCCGCGCCGTCTTTCGACCGATGCTGGCGCTGCTGTACCGCAAACGCGTGATCGGCGTGGAGAATCTGCCCACGTCGGGCGGCTACCTGGTGGTCAGCAATCATGTGTCGTGGATCGACGGCATCGTGATCTTGTGGATGATGCCGCGGAACGTTCGATTCGTCGTCGATGGCTCCAATTTCGGATCGGGTTTTGCCAAGTGGCTCGCCGCGGCCTTTGACACCATTTTGATGCTCGCCAATCCGAAATCGATCATGCGGGCGCTCAAAGCGGCGCGTGAGGCGCTCAAGTCCGGTGATGTCGTCGGTTTGTTTCCCGAAGGCACGATCACACGGACGGGTCAGCTCCAGGCCTTCAAGCCGGGCATGGGCAAGATCCTTCAAGGCCACGATGCGCCGGTCGTTCCGGTCTACTTGGACGGCATGTGGGGAAGCATCTTCAGCTTCAGCGGCGGGAAGTTTTTCTTCAAATGGCCGGACAAGTTCCGTCGACGATTGACACTGTACATCGGCAAACCGCTGCCCAACGACACGCCGATTGAGCTGGTCCGATCGCAAGTCAATCAGCTCCATGCGCGTGCCCAGACGGATCATCGCGACGAATTCCCGGTGCTGGCCGCTGCGGTGATCCGCAGCTGGCGGCATCGCGGCAAACGGCTGCAAATCGCCGACTCGATGGGGACCGAACTTGGCGGCCGCGAGGCGTTGACGCGGGCCTTCGCGCTGCGTCGCGTCCTGCGGCGCGAGGTGCTGTCCAAAGACGAGACCAACGTCGGTGTTTTCCTGCCCCCCAGCGCCGGCGCGGTGATCGTCAACGTCGCCCTGGCGCTCGACCGCCGTGTTTCGGCCAACCTGAACTACACCGTTTCCAGCCCCGTCATCAACCATTGCATCGACGACATCGGCATCCGGCATGTCCTGACCAGCGATCGATTCCTCAGCAAGGTGAACATCGAGATCGATTCAGACATCGTGACCGCGGAAACGCTGCGCGAAAAAGTCACCGCGGCCGACAAGGCGATCGCGTTCGTTCAAGCCAATCTGATTCCGGCCGCCCTGCTGCGACGCATGCTCGGTTTGCACCGGGTCAAAAGCGATGACTTGATGACCGTGATCTTCACCAGCGGATCGACCGGCATGCCCAAAGGCGTGATGCTCAGCCAAGCCAACATCAGCCACAACGTCGACGCGATCAAAAAGGCCATCCGCCTGAATGATGACGACGTCGTCTTGGGAATTCTGCCCTTCTTCCATTCCTTCGGCTACAGCGTCACGTTGTGGGCGGCACAAGTGCTGGGGCCTTGCGGTGTCTACCATTTCAACCCGCTTGATGCACGCCAGATCGGCAAGCTGGCCGAAAAATACGGCGCGACCGTGCTGCTGGGGACACCGACGTTCCTGCGCAGCTACATCCGACGGATCAAACCGGAACAGTTCAAGACGCTCAACACGTGCATCGTCGGTGCCGAAAAAATGCCCGCCGACCTGTTCGATGCCTTCGAAAACACCTTCGGCATCCGTCCCGTCGAAGGTTACGGGACGACCGAATTGAGCCCCCTGGTTTCGGTCAACATCCCGCCGAGTCGATCGCCGGCGGCATTCCAGATTGATCGCGTCGAAGGTTCCGTCGGCCGTCCGCTGCCCGGCGTTTGCGCCAAAGTCGTGTCCCAGGAATCAGGTGACGAGCTGCCGGCCGGGGAAGACGGCATGCTGTTGATCGCCGGTCCCAATGTGATGACCGGTTACGCGAATCAAAAGGAACTGACGGAAAAGGCGATCCGGTCCGGTTGGTACACGACCGGCGACATTGCCAACATCGACGCTCAAGGTTTCATTCACATCACGGGACGACAGAGTCGGTTCTCAAAGATCGGCGGCGAAATGGTCCCGCACCTGAAGGTGGAAGAGGAGATTTCCAAGTCGATCCACCACCCCGCATCGACCGAGCAATGTGGAGCTGCTGCAAACGACGAAGAGAACGCGTTGATGGTTTGCGTCACCGCCGTCCCCGACAGCAAGAAGGGCGAACGGCTGGTCGTGCTCCATCGCCATTTGGAGAAGCAGGTCGACGAGATCTTGGCCGATCTCAAAGCAGCCGGTTTGCCGAATCTGTTCATCCCGTCACGCGATTCGTTCTTCGAAGTCGACCAGATCCCACTGCTGGGAACCGGCAAACTGGACCTCAAGGGCGCCAAAGACCTGGCGCTCCAGCTGACCGGAAGCGCGTAGTTTACGGCCGCTTCGTTTTCGGGTTCGACTGGACAGTCGCCGTCCTCTCCGAGGTCGGCACACGGCAAAGCTTCGCTTTTTCGCGGCCGCACCGAGTTCGGAGAACACGGCGACCCTCGGCACGAATCATCAGCGTCACTTCAACTGCCACTCTGACGTGTCCGGTGCGTCGCCCTTTTCATTCACTTCCCGGATCGATCGCACCAATTGGATAGGCAGTTGGACCAATCCCGCAACGATCAGGCCGACGTAGGCCACCAACAGGAACTGAACCGGCGTGACCCCGACCTGCGGGACAAACCAAACTCCCGCCGTCACAATCCCGATCAAACTGAGCAGTGCCTTGAATTCGGTCGGACCAAATTTTGAAAGCGTGAACTCGCCCACCAGTTTTGCCTTGATGTTGGTCAGCACCGCGATCGCGAACAGGCAAACCACCGCGACGATCGCCAAGTCCAATCGTCCGCACCCGACGCCGATACCGATCAGGTAGTACGCGAAAGACAGCGGGTCGGTGAAATGATCCAGCAGTTCACCGCCATTGCGACACTGACCGGTTCGCCGGGCATGCGTGCCATCCACACAATCTGCCAGATGGTTGCCCAGGATTCCCGCCGCGGCGATGATTCCGCACCACCAATAGGTCGTCGAAAACGCCAACCCGACCGCGCCGATGATCGCCGACAGGTGCCCGACCAAAACGATTCCCTCGGGAGGGAACACTGCCGGAATACGCAGGTACGGATACAGCGATTGCAATTTCGGAGAAATGATCGGGTCGATCAGGCTATGGGAGACACGTGCCGACATCGTTGGGACCTTCCAATGAGAGTCATCTACATTCGCCGAAACCGGCGATCCAATTCAAAGGAGCCCCGACGGGCGAAAAACTCGCGCACGATTAAGACAAAACCCTCCGTGGAAGGGAGGGTCGAGCGCAGCGAGGGGAGGGTCGATTCGTGATGCTTGCGTGCTTACGAGCCAAAACGCCCCTCCCTGGTCGCCCCGAATCCTAAGGACGCTTGATGCCCACCGATGGCAGCGCGAACCCACGGATGGGATGCGGTCGCGGATCCGTGGGCTCGCGCTGCTATCCGTGTTGTTTTTCGATTCCCCCCTGACCACGCTACCCAATGCCCCGCTTTTCAACGCTGTGACAAATCAACCGCGCCCGCGAATCTGCCCGGCTGAGGTTTTTCCCGCACCCCGCTTGCTCGATGACTATTCGGCACCAAAAGTCGGATAGGCAATTCAGACCGACACCGGAGCGTCGCCGAACAAGTGGCGAGAAACACGATGCGATGAACGGATCAACTTCCATTCACAAAATGCGAGTTGGTCTGACCGTCCTGGTTTCCACCTGTTTGATCGCAATCGCCGGCTATGTCGTGGCGGGATGGTCGTACATCGATGCGCTCTACATGGTGGTGATCACCATCTTTGGCGTCGGCTATGGGGAAGTGAATCCGGTGGACGACCCACGTCTGAAGCTGTTCACGTTGGCGGTCATCATTTCGGGATGCAGTTCCGCCCTTTATGTCCTGGGCGGTTTTGTACAGATGATCGCCGAAGGGGAGATTCAACGGGCGATGGGAGCGAGACGGATGAGCCAGGAAATCAACGCGTTGTCGGGGCACGCGATCGTCTGCGGGTTTGGTCGCATGGGCCGAAATCTGATCCATGAACTCGATCACTTGGGCGTCAAGTTCGTCGTGATCGATTGCGATCCTGAACGGCTGGCCGATGCAGAACGACACGGCACGTTGGTGATTGCCGGCGACGCGGCGCAGGAAGAGGTGTTGCAGCAAGCCGGCATCGAGCGGGCCTCGGTGCTGGCGACCGTCTTGCCCAAAGACGCCGACAACGTGTTCGTGACCCTCACGGCGCGTGAGCTGTGCGAGAAAATCCAAATCATCGCGCGCTGCGAGTGCCCGACGACCGAACGAAAACTAATCCGCAGCGGGGCCGATGGCGTCGTGTCGCCGACGATGATCGGAGCGACACGGATCGCCCACCAGATCGCTTGCCCGACGGTCGAATCGATCGTGGAAAACAAGCAAGCCTTCAACCGGCTCAACCAGGACCTGGACGTGTTCGGTTTACAAATGGTCGAGATCGAAATCCACGAGGAATCGATTTTCGTCGGCGCGACGATCCATGATCTGGAAACCAGCGGCGACGGAGCCACGGTGGTGGTCGCCGTCAAACGCGCCAACGGCGACGTCATCAAGAACCCCAAGATGTGCGACGAGATCCGCGGCAACGACAAACTGGTCATGCTGTCCCATCAAGAAGACTTGGCACCGCTGTGCGACGATTCCGTCGGTGATCCGATCCAATCCGCCGAACCGGCGGTCCCGCTGGCGGTCTAACGGGACAGCAACGCATGGGCCGTAGCTACGCTCGCCAGAGCGTGGAACACCCACCGTAGCGAAGCTCGCCAGAGCGGGGAAATTCGGCGATTGAGAAAGCTGCAGTTCCGTACGTTCATCGTACGTTCAGCCGTCTGACGCCAGCCCTCGCCACCCCCATCGTCTTGCCCCCATCATTCTGCCCCGCATCATTCTGCCACTCCCCTCCTGACTCCCACCGACGCAGGAGCGACCGTGCACGAGGCATGTTGACGCAGTTTTTACATCCCGATGCAAAATCTTCCGCGCCCGGATCGGCGGCGTGACAAGTTTCACGCGCCCTCTGCGACTATTTGTCTCCGCTGCAGCCAATTGAAGTCCCGCTCGATCGGCGCCCGCAAGCTCCATCCGGGCGTCGTGTTTCACGGCAAATGCCGCCGACCTTCGATCCGGCACCGATCTTGCACTGCAGTCTGCAAAGAAACTAACACGCAATCAGTCTCCCGGGTTCCGACACCCCTCATCATCGATGGTCTCATGACACGCCGCCTCGTCACCACCGTATTCGCAACACTCTGTTTTGTTTTCGTCGATCAAGGCATCAGCGATGCCCAGTCCGGTTCGGCCGTGACACGGCTGCGGCCGATCGGGTCGGCGAGCGCCGTGGACCGATTTCAAAACCAAAGTTCGGTGCCGGCGACGAACGTTGCGATGCGCGCCCAGCAATCGCGTTCGGCGGTGGTTCGCAATGAGACCGCGTACTGGCAACGCGAGGGTCAGTTGCCCTCCGGCTCGTCTCCGATTCGTCAGGTCTCCACCGGCCCGTCTTCGGTCCGCCAAACCGTCTGGATGCAATCGGGGTTCGATGCGCCTCCGCTGGCCGATTCGGGGATGTCGCTGCCGGGCACGGCGCCCAACGCGGGTCTTCCCCAACCAGAACCGGTCGGGCAACCCAGTCAAAATGTTCAACCCGGACAGGGCGCGGCGATTCCGAATTCGACGCCCTTTCCCGATGCAGCCACCGCGCCGCCGCGTGCCTTGCCCGCGCCAGGCAATCCGTACGCCCCCTCGCCATCAGACCTGGACCAGATCCCCCAGCCCTCGTTAGAAACCAACGCCTTTGCCAGGATGGACAACTGCCGGCTGATCACGCCACCGAGCACCTATATGGCGGCCAGCGCTTTTGACGGCGGCTGCGGACAACTCATGCCGGTGACGTATTCCTCGCCCGGCTGTGGCCCCGTCACGCAGGTTCCGATCACCCAAGCGCCGATCATCCAGTCGCCAGGCACGCTGCCGGCGGAGATTCCCTCGACAGCAACCATCCCGCCGGTTTCGGTGCTTCCGCCGACGACCAGCCAGCCCCTGGCGCTGCCCAGCTCGGCCGCCCCGGCACGCTCGCTGATCACGTTGGGACAACAGAACTACATGGTCCAAGTCGGCCAGGGGCTGTGGGGGCAACCGGTCGCCTACGTCCCCGGCCAAGGCATCCGCAACTGGATCCGTTACCTGTTCCCCTAGTCAGACCGGAAAACTGGCAGCAACGCCCACTCCCGGCTTGCACATTCCCAGCTCACTCGATAATCTACCCGCCGCTGAACGAGTGAACCTCGGCCGACCGAGATCACTCTTCACAGTGAACCAAGCGGATGTGGCGGAACTGGCAGACGCGCTAGATTCAGGTTCTAGTCCTCGATAAGGGGGTGGAGGTTCAAATCCTCTCATCCGCACTCGGTTTTTTTTAAGGGACTCACGCTTTTCGACGTGAGTCCCTTTTTCATGCGCGTTGTCCTAAATCTCGGGTTTGGGGGACGACATCGGGGGCCGCGATCGATAGGACTAATAGGACATAGGGGACCTATAAGTCGTATTGGTCCCATTGAACGATCGCTGCTCCATTCTGGAAGGAATGGCAAAACAATGGGGGCAAAATCTAATAGTTGACGGTGCCGCCGCGGACTGGCTTTTGGCGTTCGTTCTTCCACCAGTGGGCGGGGCCTTCGGATTCGATGTCGCTCCACACCTCAAAAAGCCGCTTCTTCATTGCTTCCGTCTTTTCGGGCATCGCGGAGGCGAGATCGTGTTCTTCCTTCCAGTCTTGACGGATCTGGTACAGCTGAAACTTCGTCAACGTATCGTCACCCACCAGTTTCCAGTCACCGATGCGGAGTGCGACGCGATCGGCCGGCGGCGATACGTGAGTGCGCCAGAAAAGGGGAGTCTTTCGCGTCAGGGGCTTGCCGTCGAAGGCGGGCAGCATGCTGATGCCGTCGATCGTTCGATCCTGGGGCATGGGAATGTCGGTGATGTCCAACACCGTGGCGAAGATGTCCGTGCCGATCACGGGAACATCGCTGACCGTTCCGGGCTTGATCTGTCCCGGCCAGCGCACAACACCCGGCACTCGGATGCCGCCTTCATGGTCACTGCGTTTGCCGCCTCGCAATCCACCGGTCGTTCCCCCAAAATTTGCGACCGGGCCGTTGTCCGAAGTAAAGATCAACAACGTGTCGTCGCTGACCCCTTCGCGGTCCAACGCATCCATCACCAATCCTAACGCATGATCCAGCTGTGTGATGTTGCCCATGTACTCACTATTCGCGTGCCCGTCATAAAGACCGGAGAACTGCAGGTCCGTCGCAATCGGTGAGTGGGGTTCATGGATCCAGATCGACAGAGCGAACGGCTTCGAATCGTCGCGAATCGCACTCAACCAGTGTGCTGCTTCAGCGGCAACCAGTGGTGCTGAGAACCCGGTAAGCTCACCGACGGGTTCTCCATTGCGGACAAAGTTGTTCGGGTTTTTGTGGCTCGGTTCCGCGTTGTTGTGCGTTGCCATCCAATAGTCGTACCCATGATCGCCAGGTTGCGGATATTCGGACGTGTTGAACTGCGGCTTGGAATTGAGATGCCATTTTCCGACGTGGCAGGTTTCGTAACCGATCGATTTCAACAGCTTGGGATACGTGATCTCGCTGCTTCGCAGGTGAGCTTCATGACTGCCTGACAAATGTCGATAGACACCGTTTCGATACGGCGTTCGACCGGTCAAGATCGCCGACCGAGACGGCGAACAGACACCGCAAGCCGAATAGCACTGAGTGAACTTCACTCCTTGGGACGCCAATTTGTCCAGATTAGGTGTTTGGATAAGCTCGTGGCCATACGTCGCCGAGTCCCCCCAGCCCATGTCGTCGGCCAGGAACACGACGATATTCGGTCTGGATGGCGCCGCCGCCCACAAACCGGCCGGCCACAAAAGAAGAAGCAAGGTGAATTGAAAACGAAACATCATCGATCGGACCATTGAAAAGGACATCTGCGAAGGAAACACGATGCGTCGCACCGGTAGTCTGGTTCGCCTATTTCTGACGGTACGCATGCACGTGCGGAACATACTTGCCTCCGACCCAGCGAGAATTTCGAAACATCACCTGCGGATCACTCCAACCTTGCCGTCGGGGCATGGTAATTTCCAGCACACCAATTTCGTTGATTGACTTTCCTAGCGGTTCGTCGGTTTTAGAATTCCTGAATTCCGCACCCGATAGCGTTACCGTTTGCCAGCCATTGTCCCCCTTGATGGAAACTTTGGCGGAATAGGTGCTGAAGTCATCGACCCAGTAATTCTTGTGTAGCTTGACGTCAAAGGTCTCGTCGGAGTCCGTTTTGATTTCGAACTGCAGCGACGCTCCTTCGGGTGCCCGAAATTCCGGGTCACCGGGTGCGTAGTTTATCGGGCTGACCCGAATCGGCGTGAAGCCCGGCTTTCCCTCCGGTCCGACAACTGCCTTCAAACGATGTGTGATCTGGGACGGAAAGGTGTCTGTTTCAACGCCGACGCAGCGACTCTTCGTGCTCCATGAAGTGCCGCAGGAATCGGCCATGTTGTTCGCGATCGGATTCGTCCAATGAGGGTATGCTCCATGAGCACGCCAGAATTGCCGGTATTTCTTTGGAAAATTTGATCGGCCCGCTCTCCTATTGGAGAGATCGCGTCGCCTGCCTTCATGCCGAGCGAATACGGAAGTCGGCGCAAGCATCAGTCCCGTGCCTGCCCCCCGCTCGACCCGCTCTCTCCGGGGTTGCTTGCCCCCTTCCTTCGGAGCATAATGGCCATCTGTCCATATGTGTGAAATGCTCCATTGATGCCGTTGGGTTAGCGCACACCTCGGAAAATTGAGATCAGCCGATGTTGACTCACCTGTGCGTTGGCCTCGCGACCGTGTCCTTGTGGCACTCCGTGGATGCCGCCGGTGCTCACTTTTCCCGATTGGCGGAGAGCAGCGTCGGACAATTCAACGTTTGCTGGTCGACCTCCCCACCTGATTCCGCTTTGAATCGCAAGGCGAGCTCCGGCCTTTCGTTTGCCTGGCAATTCCCAGACGCTCGCTCAGAAACAGGATTGCGTTCACGATGAAAACCCGCCGCAGCCGCACCGCTTCGATCCGACGAATTCGACTGAAACGTCACTTGGAGAAACGCCGGCTTCGATTGGAACCATTAGAAGAGCGGACGTTGCTGGCCGCGTTCACCGACGCAGGAAACAATGACACGGTTTCATCGGCGCAGTTGCTGTTCAATGACACCTCATACACCGTCAACGGACGTCTCGATCAGGTCGATCTCGACTTTTACACTTTCTACGCCAAGACCGGCGACAATCTTAAGGTGACCGCCGCGGCGGTCTTCAATGGCGCTCCCCCAACGGAGGACAAACAGTTTGACCCGATGGTCGCGATCTACGATCCATCCGGTTCGATGGTCCAGCAGGATGACGACGGCGGCGGGACCCAGGCCATTCCTTGGACTGCCGTGTCCAATTACACCGCGACTGAATCGGGGTTCTGGACGGTCGGGGTCACCGACTATCCCGACTTCGACTTCGACGGCACGATCGATAGCGGACCGGGGCTGAACACCGGCAAGTATCAACTGAAGGTCGAAGGGGTTTCAAAATTTGAAATTGACGACAGCAGTGTCACCGCTCAATACGACAACGATTCCGGAAACACAACGTTTGGTGAGTACCTGCCCTGGGTCAGTTTGCAGAACACCTTCACGGTTGATTTGGGGAATGACCTACCAGACGGCTTTCGCCTTGAATACTGGTTCGGCGGATTGAAACAGGATCCGGTTCAAAAAGCCAGTGGTAGTGGCGGCGTTTACACCTTCAGCCAGGACATGGGGCGATTGCGTCCGGAGCATCCCAGCCTAACGATCCAATTGGTCCACAGCGATTCCGGCAGTGTCTTTGACGAGTACACCGCGAGCGTGAAATTTGTCGACGATCTGAGTTACACGTTGGAGTTCGACGGAGTTGCGGCGGACGAATTGCGATTGATCGGTAAGGAAATCAATGAAGGCGAATGGCCCGTCAAAGCGACGATCCCGACCGAGATCGACTTCTTTGACCAATACAAGTTACAAGACTTGTCCCTGCGTCGAAAATCCAAAGGCGCCGGCACGACGACGTCGACCGGCTTGACCGCTCAGGGCGACGGCACGTTCACCGGTACGTTCCCCATTGATTTGCTGACGGACACCGTCAAGGATGGCAAGGACTGGGAAATGGCCTTGATGGGAACCGTCGTCACAGGAAATCCCAAGCCATTCTCCCGTCCTATCGACGTGTTGGTGGTCTCGTATCCCAAGTGGATCTCGCTCTTCACGGTTGATACCGCCGTGTACAGTGAGGGGTGGTATGACATCGCGGTGAACACTTCCAAATGGAAATTGGATGTGACACCGACAGTCCCGCCCGGTGAGGACGGATTGATTGCAGGATTAGTCAAGGGAATCGAAACTGGTGCCAGTCTCGACATTTCTCTCTTTGTTACGGCGTCTCGCAAGTTGGGAGATTCTGAAAAGCCGGAGGCAGAACTCAAAAGCGCCTCCGTATCCACCACGCTACTCGGTGACCGCAAAACCTATACGCTCGACAATCAACTGGTCGTTGCTTCGACCTTGAATGACGAAACACTGGACGTCGAAACGTTCAAGATATCCAATCGCGATCCGATCAAGATCGCCGACAGAATCTTTCCCTCGTTCAATCAAAAATTCAAACTGCCGTCCTACCTGACCGACGCCTTTGGTTATCTAGGCATCGATGCGAATTTAAATCTGAGCGGGAATTCGAGTCCGTTGACTGCGAATGTCGGCTTAGAAATGGGGAAAAACCAAGCCGGAGATTTTGAGTGGAAGAGTTCGGGCACCTATGTTGAGTTTATGGCCGGAGCCTTCGGGCAGGTCACCATTGGAGCCGGCCTCAGTCTATTGTCCCTGAAGAACAAAGGGCTCACAGGGATCCCGGTTCCGGATAAAGGGCTTTTGGATGTCGAGGTGACCGGCCATCTAAAAGCCGCTTTGGCAGCCAAAGTCAGATTTGAGGCATCCGGCAACCTGTTGAAACCCACACCCACGATCAACAAGCAGAAGTCGGGGGCGACCTTGGGTGTCGATTGGTCGATCAATGCGCGAGGTGATGCTTTTTTTGGTTTGTTCGAAGTTTTTGATAAGACGTTCAAGTCGAATGGAATTGAGGTCATCAAATTGCTCGGCGATGCGGATCTGAAGAGCAACGTCACCACGATGATCAAGGATGGAAAAGGCATCGCGCCCGGGACCAAACCATCGGGAGTTCCACAATTTCTCACGCCGCCTTCGAACCTGCAGCAATCAACTCCGATCTCCGCGGTCCCGCCCCCGATCGCTCCCACCGCGCACGTACCGACGCTTCAAGGCTCGCTGCGGCATCTGCAAATCATTCCGTCAACCGTCAGCAACGTCGCGGTGGAGATCCAGTCGTTTGCCGATCGCGCCGATCTCACCGAGGGGGCGCACCGATTGGATGTGGTTTTGGTCGGGCAATCGAATGAACTGACGCTCGGCTCATTCGATCCGGCCCATCAGACGTACGCACCCGATGCGAATCCATTGGGCTATGCGGCGCCGATCCAAAACGTCTCCTACCCCATCGATCCGGCGTCGGTCGATGCCGATGAGTTCTATCATGTGGAATTCCGCTATTTCGCTGACGGTGACGCCGGTGGCGAAGTCGTCGAATACCAGGTGTACGCGGTCGACATCACGATCCCCGAATCGAATTATGATCTCACGGCGCCGCTTGGCAGCCTGGACGATTCGACGTTGACCTTCGGGCCTGAGACCGGCCAATCGGCAGTCGGCACGCTGCTGCTGACCAACACTAGCGATGTCGCTCTGACGGTCAAACAGTTGGAACTCGTCGGCGAAGGGGTGGAAATTCTGTCGCCTGCCGACGGACCGTTCATCGTCGAGGCGGGCCAAGCGGTTGCTTTGGACCTTCGATTGATCGACGAAACCCAGGCTGCTGATGCCACCCTGCGGATCCACTCAAATGCCCCTGGGAAAACAGTTTACGAAGTTGCGTTGGTCTACGACCCCGCCGTTCCGGTCGACGTGACCCCGCCTGAAATGACCGCCCTGAACCTGCGAAGTTCCGCTTGGGAATCCGCTGATCCGTCCTTGCCGGTGACGGGTCCTTTCGGGGCATATGGAAACCTCGATCAAATCGAAGTCGTCTTTTCAGAAGCCGTCGATGTCGTCTCGGATGATGCCCGGCTTGTCGACGCGACCGGCAGCACGGTGGCGGTGTCGGCATTTCATTTCGCCCCCACGACCTTCACCGCGACCTGGACGCTCGCCAATCCTCTGCCGGCAGGGCATTACTCGTTGGAGTGGAACGGGGAGATCCATGACCGGTCGTCCAACGCCTTGGCGCCCCCCGAGCCAACGCCGCTGCCGATCGTCCCCGGTGATGCTAACGGAGACCGGATCACGAACTTTGAAGACTATGTCATCGTCAGCAACCATTTTGGACAGGACACCGACGGCGCCCTCGAAGGTGACTTTAACGGTGACGGCGTCACCGACTTCCTGGATTTCGTCACGCTGTCCAACCAATTTGGCACCGATCAAGCGGATTTGGCAGTGGTCAACTTGGCACCGGTGATTGAATCGATCGATGATCAATGGATGCTGGACGGCCAGACACTCAACCTGACCTTCAATGCCGGCGACGGAAATCCGTCGGACACGCTGACCTTTTCGCTGACCGATGCGCCGATCGGCGCCACGCTGAACGAACAAACGGGCGAGTTTCAATTCACAGCACCGACCGGCCAGGGTTTTGGCGAATACCCGGTCACGCTTCGAGTCACCGATGACGGTCAACCGGTTCGATGGACCGAAGCGTCATTCTTGATTGTTACCCAGCCTGTGAATGTCGCTCCGGTGATCGATCCCGTGACTCCCATGTCGGTTGAGCAAGGCGACCCGTTCTTGTATCGCATGACGGTCAGTGACGGGAACGAGCCGTTTGATACCTTCACATTCAGTTTGGACCAAGCCCCCGAGGGCGCGACGATCGATCCCGAGACCGGAAGCATTCGCTGGGAACCCGGATTCGATGTTCCTCCCGGTGACGTTCCGTTTACTGTTCGAGTCACCGACGGATTGACGCCGAACCTTGGCGACACGTTGACCTTCAATGTGACATTGACGGAATTCAATTTGCCTCCCACCCTGGATCCGATCGAGAACGTTGAGACCGACGAAGGGGAATTGGTCACCTTTACCGCAACCGCGTCGGATCCGAATGCCGGAACCGCCCTCCATTTCAGCCTGGACGGAGCGCCCGATGGTGCGTTCATCGACCCCAAGACGGGAACCTTCACTTGGACGCCCACCGAAGCGCAGGGGGCAGGGGATTATTACATCACGGTCGTCGTCACTGATAACGGCACACAGCCACGCAGCGACAGTGATCAACTGTTGGTTCAAGTCAGGGAACTGAATGTCGCTCCCGAGTTGGCAGCGATCGGGACACAATCGATCGAAGCCGGACAAACGCTCTCGTTTCTTGCAACGGCAACCGATGTGGATGTTCCAGAAAACAATCTGGTTTATTCGCTTGATGCCGGCGCGCCCGATGGGGTCATGATTGACCCGGCAACCGGAGAGATTCACTGGACGCCCGCGTTTGATCAAGTGGGGTCGTATCAAATCACCGTTCGAGTGACCGATGATGCGGCATCGCCGCTGGATGATTTTGAAACGGTTTCGATCGAGGTCACACCGGAAACACAACCACCCCTCATTTCCGCTTATCTGACGGAATCCTATCGAGATCCGAATACGGCGACCGATGCGGGCATCTCGGGGGGGGTGATTGATGTCAGTCCGATAGTGGAATTCGGTGCCGCATTTGGGAATCCACCGATCCAATCTTATGTCGACTTGCTTGACCGGTTGGATCTGGAATCCGAGTTCTATCTCGACGAGACGATTTTAGGGAACCTGAACGGAGCGGCGATCGAAGAAGGCACGCACACGATCCACTTCCGAGCAGTTGATTCACGCGGCAACACGACGCTTTTCGAATACACCTTTACGATCGATCAGACGCCGCCGACGTTGATGCTGGAAATCGATCCGTCCTATGATTCGGCGCCGCTGGGCGATCTGGAAACGAATTTTGAGAGCGTCACGCTGATCGCGCATACCGAACCCTTCGCATCTGTCTACCTGGACACCTCCCTTCCCATCGCCATCGCCGACGAATTCGGGATCATCCGCTACGAAGATTTTCGGTTGGAGTTGGGGCAGCGTGACTTTCAATCTTTTTTGGAGGACGTCGCAGGAAACACGGCGGAGATCGCGATAAGCATTACACGAATCACCGACAACGGCTGTGTTGGTCCCGACGGATTCGGTTACCAGGCCTGTGCAACCACTCCCGAGTTTATTGACATCTCGTCAACGGGAACTTCGGTATTGGCCGGTGCGCATCTGGATTCCGTCGAGCTGACCTCGGTTGACTTGGCTGGATTCCAGTTCGAATTCTATGGCGTCCCGGTCGATAATCTGTTCATCAACTCCAACGGATTGATCACATTCGAGGAAGCGTACACAGAATTCTACTCAGGCACCTGGTCCGGCCAGCAGCTATTCCAAGATCCCAACCAGTCGGCGATCGCGCCACTGTGGAACGACATCACGGTCGCAGGTGGAGTATCCAGCGCTGTTTTTTGGGAGCTCGTCGGTACAACCGGTAGTCGCGAATTGATCGTCCAGTGGGAGGATGTTAAGATCGGCTACAACTATGGTCGGGCAACCTTTCAAGCGGTTCTTCGCGAGCAGGATCATTCGATCCAGTTCAATTACCGGACCTTGACTCCCGGTGTATCGTTTGACCAGCTCCATGATTCAACCGTCGGCATCAAACCGCCGGGGTCCGGCTTGCCGCCGACATTGCGTTTGGCCTATGGATCCCTGCCCAATGAGCTCGTTGCCGAGGGAAGCAGCACGTTGATATCGGTGGTGCAGCCCGACACGATTCCCCCCTTGGTTGTGGTGGGATTAGCGAACGACAGCGGCGAGGACGCGTTCGATTCGATCACCAATGACGCAACGATCGAGGGCGGAATCTATGACTTCAATCCGATCGTCACCGTCGCAGCGGGACTGAACACAACGGTGGAAGCCGAATTCGTCGACATCCTCGGGGATCTACAACCGGACGGTTCGTTCCAACTGGATCTAGCGCGACTGGAGCAAATACTCGGTGGCTCGCTTGAGGATGGGTCACACACGCTAAGGCTTATCGCCGAAGATAGCTTGGCCAATCGCTCGGAGATTGCCTTTTCGTTTGTGTTGGACCGCGTCGGCCCGGTCATTTCCTCGTTGACGCTCGCTCAATCATCCGATTCGGAGCCGCTGGGTGACGGCAGAACGACCTTTCCGTTTGTCGAACTGGTCGGTCGTACCGAACCCGATGCTTTCGTCTCGCTTCCCAGCCATCCTGACCCCTATGGTGATTCCAACGAAGCAAACTCATTCGGCATCGCAAGGTTCTACAACATTTTGTTGCAACTGGGAACAAACGAGATCGTCTTTGAGTCAACGGATTTGGCGGGAAACGTCTCCCAGGAGGTTTTTGCGATTGAACGCGTCCCGAGAGCCAGCATTGGTCCCAATGGTTTTGGCTACGAGGCGTTCACTTCATCGACAAGCTTCGTAGACATCAGCGAGACCGGAACGCTTTTGAATCGCAGCACGATCGATTCAGCAACAGCACTATCGCCGGCCGAGCTGAACGGGTTTGAGTTCGAATTCTATGGGACGACCTACGACAGTCTTTATGTTTCCGACAACGGATTGATTACGTTTGGAAGCCCGAATTCCAATTCGTTCGGGAGTTTGTTTTCTACGGGCATGCCGAGTATTGCGCCATTGTGGGATTCGCTTCGGGTCACCTTCGTAGCCGGCAGCGGACTTTTCTATCAAGTCACTGGAACCGAAGGCGAACAAGAGTTGATCGTTCAGTGGAGCGATTATCAACTCGGCTTCGATGGGGGCGCGATCACCTTTCAAGCGATTCTTCACGAAGCCGATGGATCCATCGATTTCATCTACCCGGACTTGGAGACCTCCGGCCCTGGGCTTGCAGAACGCAACACGGCTGCCGGCATCTCGATCGGCGTTCCCTTCTCGTACGAAGAAGGCGCCCTCTTTTTGCTGCAGCAACAAGAGGGAGAAAACGAGTTTGTTGCGACAGGATCGAGCGTCCGCATCGCTTTGTCAGAACCGGATATTTTTGCTCCCTTGGTTGCGGCGAGTCTTTCCAACGACACCGGCGAATATGATTTCGATGGTCAAACCATGGACCCGTCGGTCAGCGGCTTCACATTAGATTCTAATGACGTCGTTGCCTTGCGTGCCGGTATCGACTCGCTCGACACGACAACCTACACGGACATCACGCCTTACCTTCAGCCCGACGGGAGCTTCGCGTTGGATGCCGAAGCGATGGAGCTGATTTTCGGCTCGACGATTCCGGACGGGATACATTTCTTCTATGTGACCGCTGAAGACGTGTTTGGCAACGTCTCCGATCCATCTAGCGTGCGGTTTGATCTCGATACGACGGCCTCCGCTCCCGCATTAAACATCGTCGCTGACTTCGACACCGAACCCTTGGGTGATTTGCAGACCCTGGCACTGATTGTTCGGATGGAGGGCCAATGGGAACCGTATTCGGAGGTCTATGTCCAGGAAATCGACGAGACGTTTTACCTGGATGATTCGGGTCATTTCGATTTTCGCGCCGAATTAGCCGTCGGACCGAATGGCTTCACCACCGAGTTCACGGATCCCGCTGGTAACGTCGGTACGCAAGTCACGACGGTCACGCGTATCCCACGAACCCAATTCGGTCCCGATGATTGGGGTTACGAAGCACACGCTGTTCAACCCATGTTCAACGACATTAGCGCGACGGGAACGAGTATTCTTGCCGACGCCGATGACGAAGTTCACGAACTCACTCCGACCGATCTCGGCGGATTTCAGTTCACGATGTATGGTTCCACTTTCGACGCCGTCTTTATCGATAGCAATGGAATCATCAAATTTGGATCGCACAACTTCAGTCAGTCCCAGGGTAACTTGCGTTCGACCTCCTTTTTCGGAGCCCCCGCCATCGCTCCGTTGTGGGATGATTTAGCGATTTCCGGCTCGCCAGAAAGTGCTTTGCTCTGGGAAGTCCAGGGAACGCCGGGAAATCGCGATCTGATCATCCAGTGGAACGAGGTCACGTATATGGGTGAAACCGGAACGATCACGTTCCAAGCAGTGCTTCACGAGGCCGATGGTTCGATCGATTTTAACTATCTGGATATCGATAGCGACGGCGCCTCAAGCGGAGGAGCAGAAGCGAATGTCGGGATCAATAGCGATTACGTCTTCGATACCGACGAGATCGTTCAAGCGTTTCGGACAGGGTTGACGCCCGTTTTCCGTGACGGGCCCAACGAGTTTGCAGGTTCGGGATTGAGCACACAGATCCGGCTTGTGAACCCGGATTCAGTTGGCCCCATGATGACCGTAATGCTGGCGAATGATTCCAATGGGTACCGAGGGGGCAACGACGGAATCACCAATGATTCCTCCGTGCGGGGCATCGTCGTCGACGCCAGCGGGATCAACGTTCTGCGAGCGGGGTTCAACGAGACCTTGCCCATAGACTTTGTCGATATTTTGAGTGACCTGCGGGCCGATGGCAGTTTCTTGTTGGATGCCAACCGGATCGATCAGATTCTTGGGAGCGGATTGCCCGATGGCGTCCACACGCTTCACCTCTACGCCGAAGATGCGTTGGGGAATCCCGCCGCGTTTGATCTCCAATTCGAGTTTGACACTCAAGCACCAATTGTCACGGGACTCGGCTTAAGCGCGGCGACAGATTCTTTCCCGCTTGGAGACGATCAAACCACGATTCCGATGGTGGAAATCATCGGCCAATCCGAGTCGTTTCAGTATTTCATCATCGAAGAGAATGGGATTCTTGGATTCGCTGATACCGACGGAAATCTTCAATTCTCCAACGTTCCGATTTATCCCGGTCAAAATGAATTCACGATTTCCGCCACCGACAATTCGGGCAATACGGCGACCTATTCGATCACACTGACTTTGGTGATTGCGGCCGGTCCTGACGGATTCGGTTACGAAGCGTACACCGTCCCCTTCAACTATTATGAAACTGGCTTGAGTTCGTTTCGACGTCTCAGTGATGGGGTGGACAGTTACGCCGAGTACGACTTCGCACCGCACAATTTCGAATTCGAATTCTATGGCGTGACCTACGATCGAATTTATGTCAACGCGGATGGATTCCTTTCTCTCGAGCACCCGGGTGCGGCAGCCTTCAATCAGCCCATCATTTCACCACTCGAGTCGGCTTACGTGCTCGACCAGGAACATCCGTATGAAGGGACCGTCAACTACGGGATGATCGGTGAAGTTGGTTCGCGAAAGGCTGTGATCGAGTGGGAGGACCTCTGGTCGGTCTTCAATAACTCTCTCGAACCAGTCACCTTTCAAGTCGCCTTGCATGAGGCAGATGGGACGATCGAGTTTAATTACAAACGGATGGCTCACGACGATCCCAGTCAAACATTGTTCGGCGACACCTTCATCAAGGCAGACGGTCAACAGCAGTCGGGAGAATCAATTTTGACGCTACGCGAAGGCGGGCCTCCCGATCAATTTGTCGGGAGCGGAAAGAGCATTCTGATCGTTCTGCCTTCGTCGCCCCCTCCCCCTCCAGCGGAAACCTGGACACCGGACACGATCGAGGCGCCAACGACATCCGCCGCCGAACCGCGTCCAGACAAACAGGTGCCAAGCGGCTTCGTGCTCGATAGCCCCACGAGAAAGCGAGCGGACCGGGTCGCCGGCGAGTACGCGGCAGGGTTTGACACCTTCGGCGAAAGCCTTCGCCGGAACCGACCGAGTAATCCATTGCGTTCTGCGGGTCCAGTTTTTGCTCGAGAGCGAGCCGTCGATCAGGTGTTGAGTTCCGCGAATTGGCGCCCTGAGGAAGCGTCTGCCGCAGAGTCACTGTTGGAATTCGTCCAGCTGGAATTGGAAGCCTCTTTCGATCCTTCGGCCGGGCAAGAATGATTGCGTTGCCGCCTCACTCGAATTACGCTCGTGGGCTTCGGTCCACTTGCAGGTCTAAGAATCATCCTTTGAATTGAACCAAATTTGGCAAGTTTCCCAATGATACGTTTGATATTTGGCTTGATCTGTTTCGTCTCGTTGACATTGAGTGGTTCGGCTTTTGCTGCGGTGACGGTACAGCTGTCGCTCCTTGTCGATCGCAGCAGTCAGACCTGGGAAGCGTTTCTGCAAGTCGACGACCCCAACCAGGAAACGTTGGGGCTGGCGGGAATACAAGTGGACGTGGTCGGAAGTGGAGGGGCGACCATTACCGAGTCTTCGGTGCGGCTGCCTAACCCCACCGAAACCTCTGACTTCATGTCCTTCTTTCAGAAGGGATTCACTTCATTCCGATCAAACGGCGCTTCGGGAATTGGGATCTCGGGTGCACAGGACATTTTCAATACGGAGAGCTCAACGGGGAGCGGACGAAACAGTATTTTGGAAGGCGTCGGTGAAATCGCTTTTAGCGAACCCAACGGCTTGCTGGCGAACTGGGACGTGCAGGCTCCCGTGCTGATTGCGTCGGGGGGATACACGGGCAGCGTCGGCACGCTCACCGTCAACGGTTCGCCAGCCACGACCACCCTGTTGCCCGCTTCATTGCCGCCGACGGGAAGCCTGATTCAAACCTTTAGCCCGGCTCAGGTCTCCGGCCAGTCCGTCAGTGTTTCTGCGGTCCCGGAACCGTCTTCTGCGATATTCGTTCTACTGGCGTTTTCTGTCGGCATGATGAGACGTCGCAAAAAATCTTCTTGAGGAATTGATTCGGTCGACCTATGCCAGCAACGACGGCGTCTTGGGGAGGGAACGCGCAGTGAAAACAATGGGCAAAGTTCAGGGTGCACGTCCTGGCCCCCAGGTCCCGCCCAGCTATTTCAGCACCGGTGCATCGATTCCTTGCGACGCCAGGATCGCCAAATACTTTTCCGGTTCGGCTTGAACCCTCCTCACGCACCCTTTGCAGCACAGGAAGATCGGTTTGTCGCCGACCATGACCTTGACCGGATTGCCCATGCTGCCCAGCGGCTCGTCCATCACCGGGCATGTCTTTTGCGCGGCGATCAACGCCGCGTCTTCTTTCGTCGCCGACGAGACCAGAATCCCAGGCGTGCCCGTCAGGTATTTCTCGGGGCTGGCTTTAACCGCATCGACGCAACCGGCACAGCAGACGAAGACGCGATCATCTGTGACGTCGACGGCGACCGGGTCGCCCATGCTGCCGAGCAGTTTGCCGCTGACGGGACAGATTTTCTGACGCGCGATCGCCGCCGCCGCCAACTGCATCTCGCTGGCGGGCACGGTTGCCACCTCTTTGAGTTGAACTCCGCTCCGCGCTAATCCGGGAAGTCCCACCAATTGAAGGTTGATCTCGACCTGGCGTCCGGCGATCTTGGAAAGATTGACCGACGCCGTCAGTCCGCCCTTGCCATCGGGCAGCAAGTCGTACCGGTATCGTTTTGCATCGCCGACGATTCGAAGCGACGCTGCACCGCGACCCGATTGAACCGAATAGGGCTGCCCCGTCGAATCATAAACGTACAGTTCAATGCCGGCTTGTGAAACGACGGTCTCCAGCTGCAACGTGCCGGCCTGCTTTAAAGAACCACCATGTGGCCCCGCCGCGACTTGTCCCGCAACAGACCGGGAAGCCTGCTGCGACACCGCATGCATGTGCCCGGCGTGTCGTTGGTCGGCGGTTTGCTGCTGCGTGTGAGTTTGTTGCGGTGGGTTGGCTTGTTGCGCGGGCGAGGTTGAGACGAGAAGGCCGCCCAGCAGGACGGACAGGATGACAGGACGTTTCATTTCATCAGCTCCATTGAGAGTGAACTGCGAGATTCCGCTCTCGCAGTCGGGTTTAAAGTGACGGTTAAACAGTTGGGTGGAATTCATGTTCCGTTCTTCATCGGATTGCGAAAACACTTTCTTATGCCGCGATGGGCGTTTCCGATGGCGCTGACTCATCGGCGTCGTTCCACAACGGGTCGCTGAGCCCCAACCGCATTTTGCTCTCTAGATAGGCGGAGTAGAGCGTGGGGACGATGAAGGAGCTAAACGGTTCGGCCAGCATGCCTCCGAAAACGGGCAGCGCCATCGCCCGCGCCACGTCCGCCCCACGCCCGGTTGCCAACAAGACGGGGACCAGCGCGGCGAGCGTGGTCACGGTGGTCATCAAGCACGGCCGAATGCGTTTCAGGCCTGCTTCATACACGGTGTCGCGAATGTCTTTGACCGTTTTGATCGTTCGCTTTTTCATCAATTGATGGATGTACGTTGCCATCACGACGCCGTCATCGACGGCCAGACCGAACAGCGCGATAAACCCGACCCAGACGGCCGTGTTGAGCTCGACTTCCATCCAGGCGACCAACACCATCCCGCCGGCAAAGGCGACCGGGATCCCGGTGAAAACGGCAAGCGAAATCGGCAGGTTGCGAAATTCAAAGTAGATCAGCAACAGATTGATGCAGACCACCAATGGGATGATCCACATCAACCTGCGATTGGCCTCGATCTGATTCCGGAAACTGCCGACCGCCTCAAGTGAATAGCCGGCAGGCAGGGACAGATGATTCGGATCCGATTCGGGAAGGGTCTGTGCCCGGAGCAGTTGCCCTTCGATCGCCGAGACCGATTCCAGGTCTCCTTGGATGCCGTTGGTCATGAAGGAGACGTGGGCGACAAGCCGCCCGTTCTCGCTGTTAATGGCCCCCGGCCCCCAGGTCGTTTCCAACGTCGCGAGCTCTTCCAACGGGACCACGGCTCCGCTGTGTGTCACCACGGGCAGACGGCTGAGTTGATCGATCCGTTCCCGAAGATCGCGGTGATAGCGCAGACGCACCGGGTATCGCTCGCGGCCTTCGACCGTTTTGATCAGATTCATTCCCCCCAGCGCCGTTTCAATCACCTGATTAACCGTCGCGGAGTTCATGCCGTAGCGTGACGCGGCTTCGCGATCAACGGTGAATTCGACATACGGCTTTCCCATGACGATGTCGGGGTTCACCGTGCCGGCGTTGATCAACGGCGACTTTTTCAATGCGGCCGCGACATTCATGGCGGCATCGGCCAGCGATTGCAGTTCATCGCCATACACGCGAATCGCCATCGGGGCTTTGATCCCGGATTGCAACATCACGACACGCCCCTCGATCGGCTGCAACGCCGAGGCGGGCGTCACGCCCGGAAGCGTTGCGACACGATTGATTTCGTCCCAGACATCGCGAGCGGTCACGCCGGGTCGCCACTCGTTTTGCGGTTTCAACATGACGTAGGTTTCCACCATCGCCGCGGGGGCCGGGTCGAGCGCCGATTCCGTGCGGCCGATTTTTCCCAACACATCCTTGACCTCGGGAATCTTGCCGATCAACACGTCCTGCGTCTGCAACACTTGCATCGCCTGAGAAAAACTGGCCGCGGGGTAAAGTGTTGGCATGTAGAACCAGCTGCCCTCGTCCAATGCGATCCAGTCGTCACTTTTCAATCCGGTGAAGGTATGTTTCGCTTCGACGTAGCCGGGAAAGTCGTTCAGCTCGGCGCCCAGCCAATTGGCAAACCGTTCGGCCGGTCGCAACACGGTCGGCAACCCGATCCATGCCCCCAGTCCAATGACCAACAGCATGGCGGGGAATGAAAGCGCCAGCACCTTGTGATTGAGCGCATGTCGCAACCGCGCGGCATAGATCCAGCGGACGAACCTGCTGGACGGGATGTCCTCGATCGGGCGGATCCGTTCTCGCATCAAAAACCACCCCAATACGAACCCCAACGCTGCGGCGATCGCGGTCACGATCCAACCGGGCAACTCGAATCGATCCGCAAGGCGATTCCCCCACATGAAATGGCTGGCGACCGCCAGCAACCCCGCCAACGTGATCCCGGACACCGCCGCGGTGGCTTTCCGGTAGGAGGTACTTTTTAGGACCAGACGGCAGAGTGCCGGGACAATGGTCACCGCGGTGACCATGGCCGCGGCGATGGCGAACGTTTTGGTGTACGCCAGCGGCGAAAAAAGTTTGTAATCGCGACCGGTCAGAAAAAAGACGGGCAAGAAGCTGACGATCGTGGTCGCGACCGCGGTGACGACCGCCGGTGCGACTTCGACGGCCGCCTCGTAAACGACCTCGGTCCGTGTCTTGAGCGTCCGCCCCGATGCACTCGGTCGGTGCTCTTGTGCGGACTCCCAATCGGACAGGTGCTGGTAGATGTTCTCGGTGATGATGATGCCCATGTCCACCATCGTGCCGATTGCGATCGCAATGCCGGCCAACGACATGATGTTGGCATCGACATCGACGACGCGCATCGCGATGAACGACATCAGGACGGCGGCCGGCAAACAGACGGCGACGATAAAGCTGCTGCGGAGATGCATCAGGAACAGCAAGATGATGACGGCTGTGATCAGGATTTCGTCACGCAGCGCGTGCGTCAACGTCGCTATCGTCTCGTCGATCAATCCCGTGCGATCATAAACGCCGTGAATCGTCACGCCGCCGAGCGCCGGTTCGATCTGGCTGATTTTGGCTTTCACACGTTCGATCACCGAACGCGGGTTTTCGCCGTATCGCATCACGACGACACCACCGACGGCCTCGGCACCGTTGTAGTCCAGTGCCCCACGTCGAAAGTCCGGCCCCAATTGGACTTTGGCAACGTCGCGGACGCGGACCGGAACACCGCTGCGTTGCAACACGACGGTTTCTTCGATGTCGGCGATGGCTTTGGATTCATCGCCATCGGTGCCCAGAAACCCCTTGCCGCGGACGATGTACTCCATCCCGGTGGATTCGACCGTCTTCGCACCGACATCGACGTTCGAACCCTTGATCGCCGTCGCCAGTTGATCGAGCAAGACGTTGTGAAAACGCAGTTTGTCGGGATCGACCTCGATCTGGTATTGGCGAACGTAGCCCCCGATCGATGCCACTTCGCTGACACCCTCGACCGCCTGCAACTCGTACTTGACGACAAAGTCTTGCAGACTTCGCAGCTCCGCCAGCGTCATGCCCTCCTCAGGCGGCTGTAAAACGTAATAGTAAATCTGGCCGAGCCCGGTTGCATCGGGGCCGAGTTGGGGAACCACACCGTCGGGAAGTTGCGATGCGGCCGTGCCGAGCTGTTCCGAGACACGGCTGCGAGCCCAATAAAAGTCGATCTCATCCTTGAATGTGACTTGGACAAAACTGTAGCCGAACATGCTTTTGCCACGCACCGATTCCGCGCCGGGCACCGCAAGCAGCGACACGCTTAGTGGATACGTGACCTGGTCTTCGATGTCCTTGGGAGAGCGTCCGGGCCACGGAGTCAACACAATGACCTGGTTCTCTCCGACGTTGGGAATCGCATCGATCGGAACAGATTGATAGCTGAACCAGCCGGCAATGCTCAACCCGATCGTCAGCAAGACGACCAGCCAGGGTTCTTTGACGCAAAAACGGATGATGAGGTTAAGCATCGCCCCGCTCCGGTTTGGGAGTGCAGGAGGTGGGAGTGTAGGAGTTGGGAGAAGGGGAGTTGGGAGAAGGGGAGGTGGGAGATGGGGAGGTGGGAGATGGGGAGGTGGAAGATGGGGAGGTGGGAGATGGGGAGGTGGGAGATGGGGAGGTGGGAGATGGGGAGGTGGGAGATGGGGAGGTGGGAGATGGGGAGGTGGGAGATGGGGAGGTGGGAGATGGGGAGGTGGGAGACAGGAGCAGGTGTTGGTCGATTACGGGACAATCACTGTCCAAGTCGTAGCTCGCACTACTCTCCTCCACTCCCGACTCCTCCACTCCCGACTCCTCCACTCCCGACTCCTCCACTCCCGACTCCTCCACTCCCGACTCCTTCACTCCCGACTCCTTCACTCCCGACTCCTTCACTCCCGACTTAAAATCAACGCACCACTTTGACGATCCATGAATCATCGCGACGATCATTCGCAAGATCTCTTCGTAGAACTGGATGGCTTGTTCGGTTGTGTCCGCGTCGAGGTAGCCGTGGGCCGATGCGTATTCGATCCAGACCTGCGTCTCCGCCGCTTCCGCCTCAGCGACGTTCAAAGTGCTGCAAAAATGCTTTTCATAACGTCGCTTTCGCCATGCCTCGGCAACGTTTGCGCTGACACTTCGAGCCGATCGGCGCAACTGATCCGTCAACGAATACATCTCTTCGCGAGGAAACGATTTCGAAAGTTCAAAAATCCGTTTCCCTGCCGCGAATGACTTTTGATAAACGATCAAATCACGATGCGTTCTGATTCTTTCACTCATTTCAAATCTCCTGGTTCCCCATCGATTGACGCCCCAACACACTCTCCTTCACTCCTTCACTCCTTCACTCCTTCACTCCCAACTCCTTCACTCCCAACTCCCCAATTACTTCCCCGCACCTCAGCATCTCAGCGCCCCAATACGGATTGGCCAGTTCGCCGCCGGTTTGCATCCAATCGCCGCCGCCACCGGGAACCATCGGGCAGTAATAGTGAGTCAACCGCTCGGCGGTCTTGGGGCCGCGAGCAACGGTCGCTGCCAGCAACATGGCGTGGCTGACGGTGCGGAACGCACCGCGCGCGGTTTCCAACGAACCATCCATTCGGCCCGCCGCGCTGCGAGCCTTGGCGAATCGCGTCTGAGCCTGGTCGGGGACGTCGGGCAACAATTCCAATCGTGCGAGTGCATCGACCATCGAGTTCAACGCGACGCGGGGCGGTGCCGTGTCGGCCGCCATCGCGGCTTGGATTTCGAAGTAGGCGTTGTAGGCTCGATCAAATTGCACCGCGGAGTCGCCCGTCAACAAAACGGGCTGAGAATCGGGCAGCGAAAGCGGTCCGGGCGGATAGCTGGTCGCCTTGCTGGGATCCAGCAGCGACGGGTTACCGGCAAGCTGCATCTGTGAATCGATGAGAAAGTTGCCGCTGGTCGCGACGACTTCACCGGCAGCGAGTCCTTCGGCGATCACCGCATCGGTGTCGTTCATCGGTCCCACGGTCACGCGTCGGATTTCGAATCGCCCGGGTTCGGTTTCGACGTACAGCACCCCTTGGTCGCCGGCAAGTAAAACGGCGTCGCGAGGTACCGTGACGACCTGCTGACCTTCAACCGGCTCGGGCGAGTATCCGTACTCGGATGTGGGGACCAGCCGCATTCCACACAGCGGACAATCTCCCGGACCGTCGCGAATCACTTGCGGATGCATCGGGCTGATAAACCGATCCGCCAGCGCCGGGTCATACGCTCGATCGCTGGGGATCGCCGGGACGGACAGACGTGCCGTGGCGTAATCGCCGGGCCGCAGCTTGCCGTCAAAATTGATGAACTCGACACGGACGCGAACCGTTCGCGTTTGCTGGTCGACGACGGGATCGATAAACGCAACCCGCCCTGTAAAGACTTCGCCCGGAAGCGATTGAATCTCTGCCTCGACTTGCTGGCCGAACCGAACCAGGGACGCATCGTCGGGAAACAGGTCTAACATCAACCAGACACTGCTGAGGTCGGCGATGCGATAGAGTTTCTGTCCCGTCTTGACATAGTCGCCCTCGACGGCCGACTTCTCGATGACCGTTCCGCTCTGTGGCGACTTGATTCGAATCCGCGACATCGGCTTTCCCGACTCGCGTAACGTCGCGATTTGCTCCTCCGTCATGCCGAGCTCGGACAGCTTTTCCCGAGCCATTTCCTGCATTCCGTTATCGCCGATACTGAATCTGCCCGCCGCTTTACTTTCCAGGCTGGCGACATACTCGGCCTGGGCGGAATACAGATCGGGGCTGTAGACCAGTGCCAGATCTTCTCCTTGATTGACCGTGACGCCGGCATAATTGGCATACATCTTTTCCAACCGGCCATCGATGTACGCGGAGATCGTTGACAATCGGCTTTCTACGAAGTCGATCGATCCGATGGTGCGAATCGTTCGATTCATGTTTGCGGTCTTGCTGACGGCGGTTTGAATTCCGACCAACCGCCTGGCAGCCGGCTCGATCGTGATCGAAACACCATCTCCCTGGCCACCGACGGTTGCCGGCACCAGTTCCATCGCACACACCGGGCAGCGTCCCGGTTCGGTCGATGGCGGCGTGCACATCATCGGGCAGATGTAACGCGTTGGTTCTGCGTTGCCCGTGTCCTCCGCGAGAGCACGGTCACCCGTTGAAAACCCATCGGCCGTCAACCACTGCGTTCGCTGCGCCACGCCAACCATGAACAGCCCCAGTCCGACGACGGCGAGCACGACAGCGGCTTGAACGGCCGTCCGCACCAACCATTCAAATGGACGCTCGCCGTGCCGCGCGGGCGCTGCGTCGTCGGATGAACCCGATGGGGGACCTTGTTCACCCAGCTTCCCGTCACAAACATCGCTGGACACCGCGCCGGGTTCATCGCCCGGCGAGGGGGCATCCGTTTTTGACGTGCTGGTATCTGCTGCCGGAGTGTTCCCGCCACCAACAGACACCTCGGGCACTCGCGTGTTTTCATCGTCTTCCATGTATCCATTCCCGTTTCGAAAAGGGGGGGAATCCAAACCAGACGGTCCCCGCGCAGGGGATCCTGTCGAGGCGTCAAATGGATCAAGCCGAATTGGACGACTGACCGAAGGAGACGGACCTGCGTGGACGTTGCGGATGCGATTCGATTACCGCATCTCACTCCATCAGAGAGACCATCAACGTTGGTCAGAGAAGCAGGAACGCCCAAGACGCAGCGTTCCTATGCGGGGCGCGCTACAACCGCCAAACGCAGAGAGTGCGCTGAGAGAAATGGGGCGCAGCGGTACCGGCACCATGTGCAAAATAGAATCGCCCAGACGCGCTGATCAGGTGCCCCGTCAAATCGCGATCGATCAAGGTTGCGACCAGAACCAAATCACGAAGCTCATTGGCCGGAACGCGTATCGGCGCGGGAATTGCCGGTTCGGGATCCAATCCGCAACGACATCCGCCGACGTTGACGGCCTGTGGATCGAGATCACCCGAGGAGGGAGCGATAAATGCTCCCGCCCCCTGTTTCGACCCGTGTTTTGCCCGGCCGCAGCATCCATCGCTGGTTTCTGACGCTGCCCGACAACAACCACATCGTTCACGTTCGTCGTCAACAACGCAGCACTGGCACGACGGCCCCCCGGATTCCGCACAATCAGGTCGCGTGTCATGGCAACTCTGCTGCGCCCCCGCCACCGGCTGGATCGCCACCAGGACGACCAGGCAAAGATTGAGGACGGTGCGAGTTAGGGGGAAGTTTTGCAAGGAAATCGTCCGAATGGATACACAGGTGCTGTAAACAACTATATGGGAAATCGGGGCAAAGTGTTCAAGAGGAATCCTGACGCCCCTGCTCGAACGTCCCTGGTCCGGCACACCATGAATTGTACTCCACCCCAGGAAACTCGCCATGGAACGGCGTCGATCAGTCATCTCTGGAACGCATTGCTCGCAAACGCTGTTGCTGCTGACGGCCGTGTTCTCGCTTCTCGGCTGCGCCGCAAATCCATCGATCCGTCCGCTCTCGGGGAGACACTTTGGGGGCACGTTGCCGGAGGCAGACGTCTGCGACACTGCGGCCTCTACCCCATCGCCGGCTGATTCCCCGTCGAAAGCCTCTGGCGAGGCTCAAAACGACCCGGTCGATTCTTCTCGGGTCGACCTCGCATCTGCGGTCGCAGAAAACGACGCCGTGGTCGCAACCCGGGAATTCGTCGACCTGCTGCGTGTTGACTCGGCTCAGGAAGACGAGGAAGCCGCCGGACAAGCGACACAGGCGAGTCACGGCGGCGCCCAGTCGGTGGACTATTTCGTCGGTATCGCATTGTCGAGACACCCCAAGATCCTCGCCGCCCGCAACCGCGTCTCCGCAGCGGTGAACTTGATTCCACAGGCCCGCGCGCTGCCCGATCCGATGTTCAGCAACACGTTTTGGCCGATTCATGACCAGGCGCTCCAGACCGCCGCCGGACGAGTCGGGAATCAAATGAGTCTCAGCCAGCAGATTCCGTTCCCCCAAAAGCTCGATGCGAAGGCATCGATCGCGAGCCATGAAGTGCGCATGGCACAAGCCGAGGTCGATGCGATCGAACGTGAGATCACCGAATCGGTGAGGCTAGCGTACTACGAGATCTGGTTCGCCGGACGCGCGATCGAGATTATTCAGGAAACTCGTGAATTGGTCGAAGATTTGACCGAGGTAGCCGAGGCGCGTTACCGAAGCGGTGGTTCCCAGCAAGATGTGCTGCGTGCCCAATTAGAAGCCGATCGCATCGACGACCAACTGGTCACCCTGAGGCAACAAAAGCAGGTGGCTCAAGCCGATTTGGCGGCTTTGTTACAACAACCGGTCGACATGCTGCCCGAGACGAGCGATCAGTTGGAGACCGCAAGCTCTCCCGAACAGCTGGAAGCATTGATTGCGCTGGCCGAGCAATGCAATCCGACGCTTCAGGGGCTTGCCGCCGAGTTCGCCCGGGATCGCAGCAAAGAAAGCCTGGCCTGTTTGCAGCAGTATCCGGACTTGACCGTCGGCATGCACTGGGGGTTGGTCAACGATAACCATGACGTGATCAGCCCGGTCGCCAACGGCCATGACAACATCAGCTTCACCGTCGGCACGACCTTGCCCATCTGGCGAAGCAAGATCACCGCGGGGATTCGCGAGGCTGCCAGTCGCAGGTCCAGCACGGCGCAGCGGCTGGAGGCGGAACGCGATTCGTTGTACGGCAAAGTTCGCCGGCTTGCCGCACAAGCCGATGCGTTGATCCAGCAGCGGTCCATCTACGAGAATCGCATCATCCCCCGCACCGAAGACACGCTCAAACTGGCGATCTCCGATTATCGAGGCAAGCGAGCAGATTTCTTTTCGTTGATCGAGACCTATCGCGAATTGCTGATGTTCGAAACACAACTCGCACGGATCGAAGCGACCCTGGCCGGCACGATCGCACAAATCGACCGAACCGTGGGTTGCCCAGCGAATTGAATCGCTTTGGCGCTCGCCAGAGAATGCACAGTCACGGCGGGTCCGCAACCATCACCGGAAACGGGTTGGGAACGAATGACGCGGGCATCGGCGCTGGTGTTTAGCCTTTAGACGATTCCCGGTCGCTACGTCGCAGCGCCCCCCGGCAACTCGCGGGACCGTCCAGCTTAGGGCGGAGGCGAAACGCGACGAATCCTAATACGCCGGCCGATTGGGTATGAGGTGGTCGGTGGATGGGTGTACGACGTCCTTTCCAGGTCGTCGCGCTGAGCCCCACGGGCGACGGCCCGGAAGGGCCATCGTACTCCAAGAAAAGCATCGACTTAAGCTGGACGGTCCCTTTAGACGATTCCCGGTCGCGGCGTCGCAACGCCCTCCGGTGATTCGCGGGACCGTCCGGCGATGCACCAGGCAACACGCTAATGCGCGTGTCCCTCGTGATCTCCTTCATTGAAGTCCCCTGCGTACGGCGTTTCCTCGATCACACCACTCACGGTTCCGGCGTACTCTTGAACGACGCCTAGCTTTTCGTGGTTGCCGACAAAACGCGAAGCCATTCCCTCCGGGTCACCCTCCTGTGGTGACGCGTTGAGAGTCAGCTGCATCTCGGGATTGGAAATGCTCAACTCGATCGACTCCGCCTCGATCGGAACCGGTGTTTTTTCATCCGGTCCGAGGATGTAGACCGTGGCTTCTTGATTGTCGTGGTTCACAGTGAACTCGGGATGGTATTTTCCACCGCCCCAGTCGGCCACGGTCCCGTCGTGTGGCCCGATGCCGTGGCCGTGCCCCTTGACACTGTGGTCACGTTGATCTTCGTCATCGCTGTGGTCCTGTGCAGCTTCCGCTGAAGTCGCCGGGGTCTCGGGCTCCGTCGAGGATTGGCAACCGGCAGCGAGCAACAGTGCAGGGAGGAACACTAGGAAAGCATACATTTTCATGGGTTCAGTCCATTAAATCGAAGTCACTTGTTCAGCGTCCGCCAAACGCTTGGCGTCTCTTCCGCTGAATTTCCAAAACAGTCCTGGGTGAATCAGGAACTCACAAAAGGTCGATGTGATCAGGCCGCCCAGAATCACCGTGGCGACCGGGTAGAGAATCTCTCTGCCGGGTTCTTGTCCTCCCAGCACCAGTGGGATCAGTCCGATGCCGGCCGTCAACGCGGTCATCAGAACCGGCGCGAGTCGCTCCAGACTGCCCCGGATGATCATTGATTGCGAAAAACTCTCACCTTCTTCTTTCATCAGGTGAAAGTAATGGGTGACCAGCAGAATCCCGTTGCGTACTGCGATGCCACCCAAGGAGATGAAACCGACCAGACTGGCCACGGTCAGGTTCTGCTGGGTCACGACCAATGCGAGCACCCCGCCGATAAATGCGGTCGGCAACGCGTTGAGAATCTGTAAAACGATCCGCACCGAAGGAAACAGGATCATCAACACGCCAAACATCCCGAGGACGGAGACCCCGGCAAGGATCACGATCAATCGTGTTGCATTCTGTTGGCTCTCGAACTGTCCGGCGTATTCCACGTAGTAGCCGACAGGCATCGAGACTTGATCGCCGATTCGCGTCTGAATCTCGGCCACCGCGCCGGCCAAGTCACGGCCTTGGGTGTTGCAACGAATCACAATCCGTCGACGCGCGTTTTCGCGATTAACCGAATTGGGACCAGTTCCTTCGTAGATACTGGCCACGTCGCGCAATTCGATTTGCCCTCTTTCTGTTTGACCGCTTTCGTGTGGCAAATCGATCCGAAGCCGTCCCAGATTCGCATAGTCCGTCCGGTATTCCTCTTCCAATCGAATCAGCAAATCGAAACGACGCTGACCTTCCAAGACCTCCGAGACCACGGTCCCTTGCAATGCCGTTTGCAGCACGTCGGCGACGTACTGGCGGGTCAGACCGAACAGGGCCAAGTCGTCGCCGCGCAATTCGATGTGCAGTTCGGAGGTCATGCGGACCGGTTCAACGATCGGCGGAGTGATTCCCTGGACATCGGCAATGGAATCCTTTACCTGTTCGGAGAGCGCGAGCAACGTGTTCAGATCATCGCCGTGAATCTTGATCGCGATCTGAGCATAGACCCCCGACACCATGTGGCTGATCAAGTGAGCCAGCGGTTGTTCGACTTCGATGTCCACGCCCGGAACTTCGGTCTTAATCCGTTCGAGCAACTCGGCAAGCATTTCCTCGCGTCCCTGCTGGGCGTCGGGGTTCATGCTCAGGATGTATTCCCCAAAGTTGACCGGCGAAGCGTGCTCGTCCATCTCGGCCCGACCGGTTCGGCGGACAAAGTTCAATACCTCGCCGTCCGGGTTGTCCGCGGATTGCTGCATGCTCTTGAACACACCGTCGATCGATTCGGACACCTGATTCGATGCTTCCAGCGATGATCCCGGTGGCAAGGTCACGTTGACCTGGACACTGCCTTCGTCAAACGGAGGCAGGAAGTTGCGTCCGAGCGTTGACAACTGGATCGCGGCAACCGCGACAACCAGCCATGTCACGATCAGCAAACTGCCGGGAATCGCCATGCTGGTTCGAATCAATGGGATCGCCAACGACTTCAGCACGCGGAGCAAGAATCCGTCTTGTTCCCGATGCGTCGCACCAGCCCCCGGCAACAAGTAGAACGACAAAACCGGCGTAAGGGTCAACGAAACAGCGAACGAAGCGAGAATCGAAACGATGTAGGCAAATCCCAACGGTGCAAACAAACGTCCTTCGACACCGGACAACGCGAACAGCGGCAGGAACACTAGAATGACGACGGTGGTGCCGAAAAGGATGGCGCTGCGAATCTCCTTGCTGGCTTCATAGACCACTTGGATGGCAGGTTGCGGTGTTTCGCGGGAATGGTTCTCTTTTAAACGCCTGAAGATATTTTCAACGTCGACGATGGCGTCATCGACCAGTTCGCCCATCGCGACGGCAATCCCCCCCAGTGTCATGACGTTGATAGAAAGTTCACTGCTGCTCAGCCACCCGATGATGCGAAAGACCAGTGTGGTGATGACCAGCGACAGGGGGATCGCGGTCAACGTGATGAACGTCGTGCGGAAGTTCAGCAGGAACAAGAACAGCACGATGATGACCAACGTCGCACCGATGACCAATGCTTCGGCGACATTAAAGATCCCTCGGTCGATAAAGTTCTTCAGACGAAAAAGTTCGGAGTTGATCACGATCTCTGCCGGAAGCGAGGCTTCGACCTCCTCCAAAGCCGCCGCGACATCGTCGGTCAATGTGCGTGTGTCGACATGGGGCTGCTTGACGACGGTAAAGACGATTCCGCCTTCACCGTTGACGCTGCCATCTCCTCGTTTTAGTTCTGGGCCTTCCAGCACCCTGGCAACCTGATCCAGCAAGACGGTTCGCTTGGGGTGTTTCGCGACTGCGATCTTCTTCAAGTCGTCGACGATGTTGCGATTCCCGCTTCCGAGCCGCCCGAGGACTCGGATCGGCCGCTCGGTTTCTCCCGTGATCGCGAAACCGCCGCTGGTGTTGATGTTGCTCTCTCGCAATGCTTTTTCGACGTCTTGCACGGTCACGTCGTATTCCAACAAGGCGGTTGGATCCAGCAAAACTTGGTATTGCTTTCGGTCGCCCCCCTGCATGAAAACCTCGGCAACTCCGGTGACCTTCAGCAATCGCGGTCGGATCACCCAATCCGCAATCGTCCGCAGTTCCAACGATTGTTTGGTTCGAGTGGCGAACAGCACGTCATGCTGTTTTCCGTCAATTTCAAGCCTTGCCGTTCCAGCGAGATCGTTGGTGCTTGCATCGGGGGCATTGGCCCAGTCGAGAAGTTGTGATTCCACAGGTTCCCAGCTGGAAAAATCGTGGCGATCCCCCGCAGACCAGACTCGAATCGTTGGACCATCACCTTGTCCGACGAGTTCTGCGATGGCGTCGGTCCCACCGACCGGCGCCAAAACACCTCCGCCGGGGCCGCGCTGGCGATAGATGCCCGCCACCACGATTTGCCCCATGATCGAGGAAGGCGGCGTCATTTGCGGGCGGATGCCCTCCGGGAGGATTCCCTCCAGAGTGCTCAACCGCTCGCTGACCGTTTGACGGGCGGCGCGTATCTGTGTCGCCCAGTCAAATTCGATATAGATGACGTTCAGCCCGGCCGTGGTTTGGCTGCGCACCGCCTGGACTCCGCTGGCCCCCATCAAGGCGATTTCGATCGGTTGTGTGACCAGCGTTTCGACCTCTTCGGTCGCCAGCCCGGGCGCCTCGGTGATGACCACGACGCGTGGCCGGTCAAGATCGGGAAAGACGTCGATGGTCATTTCGGCCGCCAGATAAGCCCCATAAACCAAGATCACCAAGCTGGTGATCAAAACCAGCGTTCGATAACGCAGTGAAAGTCGGATAATTGAATCAAGCATGGGGAATCACCCGTCAGTGAGCGGCGTGTACGGTTCCATCGGCATGCACATGCAGCCCCGGTTGCTCGCCGCTCGCGGTCTGAGCTTTCAGCACGCGATTGAGTGAGGCAGCCGCGTTTTGTGCGAAGTAGGCGCCCGGCGTCATGCTGCCGTCATTCGCAATCACGACATGGCGGCGGTCTTGGTGCAACACGTGCACCGAGAAGCGGTTGAACAAGTCTCCGTTCTGGCGGAAGACATACGACTCCGATCCTTCGTTGACGACTGCATCGGCAGGCATGACGAATACGTTATCCAGTTGTTCAACCGGGACGTGAATACGTGCTCGTTGGCCGGGGCGAAATCGCCAAACAAGAAAGGTTTCCTCGTTTTTCCTATACGATCGCGACTGGTTGGACAGCGGGACAAAAAAATCGAAGGTGCGACTGTCCGGATCGATCGTGTTGGACAGGTGGCGAATCGAAAACGTTTGCTCCAGGTCGGGCCAGTTCCCCGGTGTGTCGTCGGCAAACTCGATCTCGATGACGCGTCCCTGCTGCGCGGCAGCTTCCAAAAAAACGGCTTCGCGTTTGAACGCATGCCCAACGACATACAACGATTGATGGTTCGAAAGGTCCGCAATCACCTGACCCGCCTGGACGGTTTGCCCAAGCTCCACCCGCAACTGCTGGACTTCATAGGCAATCCACCGGTCCGGTTGATCCGCGACGATAAAACTTGCCTCGACGACGGCCCGATCGTTTCCTTCGGTCGTGACGCGGTCCAGTGACCGGGGCTGCGGCGCGACGATTTCAATCGTCGAGACGAAGTTGCCCGATTCAATTTGCTCGATCTGCTCGTGTCGCAGCCCGCGTGTGAGCAACTCTTGCCGGGAAGCCTGGACTTGTGTTTGCTGTCGCTTGATCTCGTTCCTGAGCTCAATCACGCGGCTGCCAGAGACACCGCCGACGCTGGCGAGTCCGGTGACGCGATCTAGTTCTGCCTGGACAAGCAAGATTTCCTGAGCCGCCTTGAAAAGCGCCGTCTGCGTCGCCTGCAAGTACTCGCTGAAAAGCTGTAACGTCACCAGGGGCTCGCCCGGTTGCACCGTGTCACCGGGATACACGTGAATCTGTGACACGACACCGACGGCGGGTGACGTGACGCCACGGTCGGAGACGCCGGGACGATCCTGAACCATGCCTGGAATCGTTACGACGCGCCAATAGTCGGTGGGCTTCACCGCTTTGGAGACCAGATTCAGATTCTTCCTCGCTTGCGGGTTGAGCTCGAGCACCTCCAATTCGGTCGATGCCGAATCAGAGCTCCCGTCATGAGGTTGGGGCGTCGTCGGCGGTGGAATCAGTTGGGCGCGAAACGCCCACAGCCCGCCCAGACAAACCAGGACCACCGCCGGACCGGCCAGCACGCGAATCGCTTTTTTTATTGACATGATTCGAAACCTCACGCGGATGGCGGACGAACGAAGACGCACGACCATCAACGGCGCAGGGGGAAGCGGTTTCGGCTCAAATCCGGTAACGGATCGAACACCAATGCCGCAGAACGAGGGGAAAGAACGTAGCAATCAGCAGGCGAACAAACGTGCTCGCGGCTGGTCTGGCTACAACCTCAGCGCAGCATGAAGCAGAAAGAGAGGGAGCTGGCCGGTTCGTCGTTCGACGGGCGGATCGACAGCGCTGGCCAATGCTGGAACGAAACGGTCGGTTGCTCCAACAGCGACTCCTTGCAGCAACTCTCGTTGAACATCAACGGGCTTGGCAGTGCAAGCGTAGTCGGAACCGGAAGCGAGATAGACCGCCGTCGAATCGTGGTCCATCGGGACGTCGATCGATTCAACGCTCGGCGACAAGAGCTTCCCGCCACACGTTGTGCCCGTTTGGACGTGAGTGCCGGCTTCGCACTCATGACCATCGGCAGCGTGGCGATGCCCGCCCACATGGATGTGCGGACGAATTGCGTGATCTGAGGGCACAATTTCTCCCGGATGGGAATGCGCGAACGCATTCCCAAAGGTCAAAAATGGCAACAGGACAAACGCAACGAACCGGTTCAAACGCAACTCTCCTCAATAGACGGACAGCTGCAGTATACGCCGCCGGTCGCATCCCGTCCAAGAGCGCTTGCTTGGAATGCGACCTTCCCTGCCGACGTCTCCTCCGCCACGACGTCCTGTGGAGCCGGTGAGATTAGCGGAGAGGGATGCCGGCGGGTCGATTGCGAACCACTCCGGTCGTTGATCATTCGAAGGTCGCACGTTAACAGCGCGAGGAACGCTTGCGATACGCTGGCCCGGCATTTGCGGCGTCAAGGTCTTCGAACCTCCCCGCGGATGACAAGTGAGAAGGGCCTGATGAGCGAATCGAATTCACAAGCCGAAGAATACCAAGAAGACAGTCTCTCCTTGACCGGGTCGGTCGCGATGGGGACCGGCGTGATGATCGGAGCCGGCATCTTCGCTTTGACCGGTCAGGTTGCCGAACAGACGGGGGGGCTGTTTCCATACGCGTTTCTGGCCGCGGCCGTCGTCGCCGGGTTTAGCGCCTACTCCTACATCAAGATGGCCCAGCAGTATCCCTCCGCCGGCGGCATCGCAATGTTTCTGATGAAGGCCTATGGAAAGGGGACGGTCACGGCCGGCATGGCGCTCTTGATGTACTTTTCCATGGTCATCAATGAGAGCCTTGTCGCGCGAACCTTTGGGACGTACACGTTGCAGTTGTTCGATGCCAAAGACAACCAATTCTTGGTGCCTGCCTTGGGAGTCGGTTTGTTGGTCCTGGCCTTTATCATCAATATCCTGGGCAACCAATTCATTGGGACATTCTCAACCGTCACCGCGGTGATCAAGATCGCGGGGATCGTCATCTTTGCAGCCGCTGGACTGTGGGTTTCCGGGCTGACCTTCGAGGGTGCTGGCGTATCTGAAAAATCGTCCGCGGGCGGTTTTTTGTCCGCCACCGCCCTCGCGTTGCTGGCTTACAAGGGCTTCACCACCATCACCAACAGCGGCTCGGAGATCGTGAATCCGGAAAAGAACATCGGCCGCTCAATCATGATCTCACTGTCGATCTGTTTGGTGGTTTACTTGTTGGTCGCATTTGCGGTCGCCGGGAATCTGTCGGTTTCAGAGATCATCGAAAGTCGCGACTTTGCACTGGCAGAAGCCGCTCGCCCGGCGTTCGGCGACGGGGGAATCTACTTCACCGCTGGACTGGCAATCGTGGCGACCATTTCCGGTCTGATCGCCAGCACGTTTGCGGTTTCACGAATGCTGGCGATGCTTAGTGAGATGAACTTGGTGCCGCACCGACATTTCGGGATGCCGGGAAGCATCCAAAAACACACGTTGGTCTACACCGTGGTCTTCGCGATCACGCTGACGCTTCTGTTTGACCTGTCGCGGATCGCGTCGCTGGGAGCAATCTTTTACATCGTGATGGACATGGCGGTCCATTGGGGCGTGCTGAGACGCGTGCGTGAAGAAATCCAAGCCAATCGGTGGATCCCGATCGGCGCGTTACTGCTGGATGCAGTGATTCTTGCCGCATTCGTGTGGATGAAGGCCAACAGCGACATGTTGGTCATCTGGGTTGCTCTGGGTGGGATCGTCGTCATCTTCGTCGGCGAAAAACTGTTCCTGACGTGGAATGACGATGCCGACGATCACGAACACCAGCACGCCTAGTGGGTACGGCCAAAGCTTCGGTTTCCGGTTTGCCGAACCCGGCGCATCTCTCTCGAACGCTATCGTTGACCCTGTAGTATCCATCGATAAGACGCATTTGATGAGCTGCAAATGCGACGCGATGACAATGATCTGCGACATGCAAGGGCGTGCTTTTGCGACGCGATTTTGTTGGACGCTTTGGCTGAGTTTCTTCATGAATTAGACGGCAATATTTTTTTCGCGCCGGGTAGGTGTTTGCACCCCGGTAGCAATCGGTAGCGGCGATGGATCAACCTTAGCTGCGCCTGTTACTTCTGGGGGGCGCGGCTTGCTACTTGAAACGCCAAACGCGCTCGAATTAGTTTCTGCGAGCACGGTCATCTCTGGATCGTGCACGGTCATCGCGTGTTGGGGAAGGCGGCCCCTGGGCGACTTGCTACTGGATTCCTTGTAGCGGTCGGTCATCCGATACGTCTTGTTACTTTTTCTATCCCAACGAATGCTTTCGCTTCGACATTGAGCGAAAGGGAGGATCGGTATGAAGGTCAGAACAACGAAGCGTGGTTTTACGCTGGTCGAGCTATTGGTTGTGATCGCAATCATCGGCATTCTTGTCGGCTTGTTGCTGCCCGCGGTTCAAGCGGCACGTGAAGCGGCGCGACGCATGAGTTGCAGCAACAACTTCAAACAAATCGGACTCGCCATCCACAACTACCACTCGGCGTACAAGCAGTTGCCGCCGCACGGCGGCGGAACCAAGGGGCCGCACGCCGGACGCGCTGCGAGCGATGGACGCAGCAACAACCGCATTGAGCTGTCCGCCCTGGTGGGCTTGACCGCGTTCTTCGAGCAACAAGGACTCTGGGATCAGATCCGAAATCCTTTCCAAACGGTTGACTCATCCGGTGCGACACGGACGTATAACCCGATGGGACCTTGGCCGGGGATGCCTTTGTCGGCGCACTTGTCACAGGGCAACTACGCCCCTTGGTTGACTGAAATTCCGACGCTGCGATGCCCGAGTGATCCGGGGGTGGGGATACCCGCATCCGGGCGCACGAACTACGCGATCTGCACCGGCGATTCCTGTGACACGGGTTTCGGCGGCGCGCTCAATCGTTTGACCGGAATCCGTCAATCCCACGGAACGCCGCCGATGTACCAACGCGTCCTCGCTGCCCAGCGGGGCGCCTTTGCCGTCCAACTGCAGTCCAAATTCCGAGACTGTCTCGATGGGCTTTCCAACACGATCTTCATGGGAGAGATCGCGACGGACCTCGGCGATCGCGACGCGAGGACTCATCTGCTTGATTCGTCCATCAACATCGTCAACCAGGGTGGGAACCTCAACTGCCGGCAAAGCCTGGACCCGGACCGGCCACGGTTCTGGTCGGACAACCCCGCTCCCAACCGCCTGTCCGGCAGTGCGGAAGAGAAACGCGGATTCAAGTGGTCGTCGCTGTTGCCGCTGTACACCCAAGTGTTGACGATCCTGCCACCCAACGCGGAACTGTGTGGCAATTCCAACGCCGTGTCCATCGTCGTCGCCCCGCCCAGCAGCCGGCACCAAGGGGGCTGCCACGTACTGATGGGCGACGGTGCGGTGGTGTTCATCACCGATTCGATCGAAGCGGGAGATCCCAGCCGGGGACAAGTCGGCGTGCATTCACAGCACACCGATCCCAATTCTTTGCCGGGGATCGAGAGCCCCTACGGACTTTGGGGAGCGCTCGGAACGCGAGCGTCCGGCGAAGTCATCCAAGACTTTCAATGATCACGGGTCTCGTTCGTTTGCAATCCGTTTCCCAAACCACCTTCAATCACCACAACATCATGCCCAGAAACTTAATACTCTCGTCACTGCTTCTGTTTCTCGCCTGCGTTTTCGGATGCAGCAAGGACACGCCAACGGTTTCGACCGACTCGAATGAAATCGAAGCTTTCCTTGCCGAGAATCCGGAACTGAACATCAGCATGGAAGAGCTGGATGCACAACCGGAACCCGGCGGATCAATGGAATAGACGCATCCGTGATGCCTGTTGCCGCGTGAATCGGAACATCGAATCGCAACGATGTTCCGTCACGCCGCAACGGCTCGATATCTGAAGCCTGGTGACGTCCGGTGGTTAGGGTTTCACATCATCCATCTCACCGGCGTCCTCGGCTTCCATCTCTCGGACCGACTGTTCGTAGGCTTCGATTTCGCTCAAGTCGACGCCCTCGGTCATCGACTTGGGTTTTGTATCGTCGCCGCAACCTGCCAGGGCGAAGATTGCAATCGACCAGCAGATCGCCAGAAGCGCGCGAGAAATCGTTTTCATCAGAAGTTCCAAGGAGGTTTGAGGTTAACTGACAACGCCGACAGTCGTGACTCACTGGTTGAGTTGCTCTTCGATCGTTTCGCTGTTGGCGCGAGTGCCGAGGGCTCCCCAAAGTCCGTGGGGGCTTTCGCTGCCGGGGGCGCGATTGCCCGTCCCGCCGCTCCAGACGTCGCCTTGGTTTCGGCTGCCGGCTTCAATCGAATCGGTGATGAAGATCACCGCTCCGTCGGCCATCAGGACATGCGCCCCGCCGGTGTGTCGGCTGGACACCGGGGCGGTCCCCGAAAGGTGATTCGAATTGTGCCGTCCACAGTAGGCGCTGTTGGGCGGCAAAATGGTAAAGCATCCCGAGAACATTTGATTCGCATCGGCCCATTTGAACCCACGGGCATGCGTCAGCCGGTCTCCCCCGTTGAGCCAGAATCGCGGGCGGTCGGGATCGATGAACTGGTCACACGTGCCCGGGTTGTCGCGGACCATCCGAATCACAGCGAGGTTGCCGCCCAGTCCCCGGCCGTCTTTCGGAGGACTGGTTGAGATGAAGCTGTCACCCAAGTCCGTCGCGATTTCTCCCATCGCGATCGTGTTCGATAGGCCATCGAGCACGTCACGGAAGCGACCGGTGTCATCGAACGGCTTGTAGAAACCACGGTGCGAGGCGCGCGCTTCGCGACTCCGCCCGGTGTGACGTGGTTCGGTGCGTTGATTGTTCCATGGACCCCACATCGTAAAGTAGTGACTGTCACCGAGGCAGGCGGCGTAGTTCGTTCGTCCCAGCGCCGGCAATCCCACGCCCGGGTCGCTGGGACAGCGGAACGTTGGGATCTCAAGCGTCCAGGGGATGTACTGGATGGTGCCGGGCGTGGGCCCCATGGGCGCCCAAGGGCTGGTGCGAGTTCCTGCGGCTGCCGACTGATCGCCGTCGGTGCGTGTCGCGTTGGGGTTGGAGATTTGGTCCCAGACCGCTTGCTGTTCGACGAACGGTAAAATGCCGACCAACGTGCTCAAGCGTCGATTGTTGACGAACAGACTACTGCCCGCCCCGCTCTCCTGCCACCACGCCCGGTTGTGGCTGGGCGTCGCAACCGTCCCGATGCCCTGGGTGGGGATTCGTTTGTACGCGGCGTGGTAGTTGTGGATGCCGATCCCAATTTGCCTGAAATTGTTGCTACAGCTCATCCGCCGCGCCGCTTCGCGAGCAGCTTGGACCGCCGGCAGCAGCAAGCCCACCAAGATCCCGATGATGGCGATGACGACAAGTAGCTCCACCAACGTGAAACCACGACTGACCCTAGAATCTTTCATCAGACTACCCGAAGCGAGAATGAGTTCGGTGAGAGACACCCGACAAGGAATCCGCGCACTGGGGATGACTGCCCCAAAGGCGGCCGTTGCGGTTAGAATGTACTCCTTTGCGAGAGATTGTCGCATCCCGTATTCACGGGATAGGACTCATCGAGATTCGCGGTTTCGATTGATGCCGATCGATCGGTAACGTTTCCATTGCAAAAAGCCGTGTCCATGTCGCCGCTTCCACGCATCCTTCTGGCGCTTGCCGCGATGGCGACGATCGTTGGCGCGGCGGTCGTGTTTGTGATCAGGGCGCCGGCGGTGGAATCGGACGCGCCGCTGAAGCGTCTCTCGCTCTCGGCGTTGGAGCGGCGTTTGGCGACGCTTGAAGAGCAACTGACCATGCTGGCCAAACCCAGCATGCGAACCGGGGTCGGCGCAGTCGGCTTTCGCTCGATCCCACAAGCGAGGAGTGATCACCCGGAATGGATTCAAATTTCTCTTTCCGAGCAAGCATCGATCGATCAGGTGGTGCTGGTGCCGATGATCTGGCGTGACACAGCCAAAGGGTTCCGCGCCGATGGTTTTCCGCTGGAGTTTTCCATCCGTGTCGGCTCGGATCCAGATCCCAATGGGACAGTAGTGGCACGATTTAACGCCGACGATCAACTCTTGCCCCGTGTGGCTCCGGTCGTCATCTCCTTTCCGGCGACTCAAGCCTCTTGGGTGCGTCTGGAGGTAGCCAGGCTTTCACCACGGGGATGGGACGACAGGCATATTCTGCAGCTCTCCGAGATCCTGGTTTTCAGCGGCCTGGATAACCTCGCCCTTCGGCAGTCCGTCCAAGTCTCTTCATCCGACCAATTGGAGCGTGGATTGCCTCGGCATCAAGACTACTTGGTCGACGGTTTTGTTCCCTATTTGATGGATGCCCATGACGGAGAGCAGAGTTTGGCGTTCGTCAGCCGAACCAGCCTCGGGACGACGCCGGTGATAGAAATCGACCTCCGCCGATGTGTGCCGTTGAGCCGCATCCACCTGCATGCGACAGAATTAAGTGACAACGTTCCGCAAGCCCTGACAGATGATTTCGGGATCCCGCGATCGATGGTCGTCGAAGGTGCGACCGAATCGGATTTTTCGGACGCCGTGCGACTGTGCGACTACCAGATGCATTCGATCTACGATGCCGGGCCGATCATCATGCGTCGGTTTCCCCAGCAGCATTGCCGATACGTTCGATTGATCGTCAACGAGCCGAACACGGATTCCGAAGGAGGCCCAACGCAGGCGCGGGTCGGTTTTGCAGAGATCGAAGTGATTTCCGACGGAATCAATGTGGCGCTCGGTGCGCCCGTCACAGTCAACTTGGATCCGGACCTCACCTCCAGATCGGCGTCCACGCTGACCGACGGCAACAACCTTTTCGGACGGATTTTGCCGATTCGTGATTGGATGAGCGAATTGGCGATGCGGCACGACCTGGAAACGGAGCGGCCACGGATCGCGGCGGAGTTGAGGCTACGTTACCAGCGTCAAAAGGCGATCCTCCGTCGCCTGAGCTGGTTGACCGGGTTGCTCGGATTCATCGCTGTCTCGACTGTTCTCGCCGAACGCTCGATACGGCAACGCGCCGTCTCACGAACCCGCGAACGGATCGCGGCCGACTTGCACGACGAGCTGGGCGCCAATCTGCACGCGATCGGCTTGCTGGGCGATCTCGCCCAAGCGGCCGCCGACTCGCCTGATCGACTGAAACCTTTGCTCCGTCGGGTTCGTGAATTGACCGAGCGAAGTGGCGCCGCAACCCGCTACTGTTCGAACCTGTTAGAATCCGAGGGGTTGTTCGGCGATCTGATGGAGGACATGCAGCGGACGTCGAATCGTCTGTTGAACGACTTGGAACACACGCTGACGTTTGAAGGGGAGGGCTACGTCCGGGAACTCAAGCCGAGCGTCCGGATCGACCTGTTCTTGTTCTACAAGGAATGTTTGACCAATATTTTGAGACACTCCCATGCAACGGAAGTGATCACGCATCTGGCGGCAGATCGCAAGGGCCTGCGGCTGACGATCACCGACAACGGATGTGGTCTCAATGACTCTCAGATCAGCCGGATCCCGGGATCACTCAGCCGCCGCGCCCGACTTGCCGGAGCCCAGGTCTCGGCCAGTCGGCTCGTCGGCGGCGGAACAAAAATCACCCTGAAACTTCGCACCAAGAAGTTTGGCTTGTTATCGTGAAGGGCAAACGATGATCAAAAGCGTTCGCATCATGTTGGTCGAAGACAACCCGGAGTATCGGGAAGCGGTCCGATTGGCGTTGGAACAATCGCAAGGCGTGGAATTGTCCCGGCAATTCGGGACGGCAGAAATCGCCCTGCGCTCGATTCGGAATGCCACGCCGAGCGAACAACCAGATCTGATCTTGCTTGACCTGCGGCTTCCCGGAATGAGCGGCCTCGAGGCACTCGCGGGGTTTCGCGAGTCGGCGCCCCACACCAAGGTCATCATCCTGACCCAGTCGGACAACGAGGAAGATGTGCTGCGCGCGATTGCGCTCGGTGCCTCTGGATACCTTTTAAAATCAGCAACGTTGGATGAGATCGCCGACGGGATCCGGACGGTCATGAGTGGCGGAGCGCCGTTGGACAAAGGCGTTGCCAAGTTCATCCTGGAAAGCCTGCAGACCCGGCTTCCCGCGGACGAAGACCAGGTTCCTCTTTCTCAGCGCGAGCTGGAGATTATTCAGCTGCTTGCCGAAGGTTTGGTCAAAAAAGAAATTGCCCGTCAACTCGGCATCGGCTACAGCACCGTCGATACGCACGTCGCACACATCTATGAAAAACTGAATGTCTCCAACGCGCCGTCGGCAGTGAACCAGGCCCATCGACTGGGGCTTTTCCACGCCAGCAAACAGCGTTCGGGACAGTAACGTCGCGTGCAGTAGGAGCCTAACAGCAATTTGCCGTCCTTTTTCTGGTTGCTTACGATGTAAGGAGTGGAGTGGTAGGAAGATTTTGGAGGTAGGAAAATTGACCAATCCCAATGGAGGTTGTATTTCATCATCTTCTTACCCCCGAAATCTTCTTACCTGACTTCCGTAGATGGCCAATTAACGAGGCCACTTACGGAACCGACTGATGTCGACCGAGTTTTCCTGCCTGGCTACACCCTAGTCGTCTTTATTGATCGTAGAGACGATTCGGGAATCTTTGCGATAGGACGTCCCGCGATCTCGCACAGCCCATGCGGCGTGATCTACTGAATCTCCTGCTGAAAAGCCTGCAGGTGGTGTCCCTCGGTCCCGTAAACACCGGATAGCCATCCGCCGCTTGCGTGCCGATAATCGCGTCCCCACACCTCCAACCCTCTTTTCATTTCCCGACCGCTAATGACTCTCATCCGTCGTCTGTGCTTGACCTCTATCGGTCTATTCATTTACGGATCGCTCGCAGCGGCCCCTCCCAACGTCGTCTTTGTCATCAGCGATGACCAAGGGTACGGCGACCTCGGTTGCACCGGCAACCCGATCATCAAGACACCGCACATCGATCAATTGGCATCAGAAAGTTCTGGGCTGAGCGATTATCACGTCGCTCCGACCTGCTCTCCCACACGATGCTCGCTGCTGACCGGGCACTGGACCAACCGCACCGGCGTTTGGCACACGATCATGGGCCGATCGATGTTGCGCGAAAACGAAGTCACCGTCGGCCAAATGTTTTCCGACGCCGGCTACGAAACGGGCATGTTTGGAAAATGGCATCTCGGCGACAACTACCCCTATCGCCCGGAGGACCGCGGGTTCACGGAGGTTTACCGACATGGCGGCGGCGGAATCGGCCAAACCCCCGACGTTTGGGACAACGCCTACTTTGACGGGTCGTACTTCCACAACGGCGAGATCGTTCCCGCAAAAGGCTTTTGCACCGACGTTTTTTTTCAGCAGGCCAACGCGTTTATCAGCAAGTGTGCCGAACAGGGAAAACCGTTCTTTGCGTACATCTCGACCAACGCACCGCACAAACCGCTTCATTGCCCGCCGAAGTATCTGAAGATGTACGAGGGGCAATCCGATAGCATCGCCGCGTTTTACGGCATGATCACCAATATCGACGACAACGTCGGCAAGACGCGCCGGCTGGTCAAAGACCTGGGAATCGCCGACGACACCATCTTCGTCTTCACCACCGACAACGGGACGGCCAGCGGGGCAAAGATCTACAACGCCGGGATGAGAGCCGGCAAGGGTAGCCCGTACGAGGGCGGCCACCGGGTCCCGTTCTTCTTGCATTGGCCCTCCGGCGGACTGAACCAACAACACGACGTCAATGAGCTGACGCACGCGGTCGACATCGTCCCGACCCTGCTTGACTTGACCGGTGTGAAGAAGCCGGCGGATGTAACCTTCGATGGCGTTTCGATCGCCGATCTGCTCGATCCCAAAAAGGAGATAGATTGGCCCAAACGCTTTGTGATCAGTGATTCCCAGCGTGTTCGCGATCCGATCAAGTGGCGCAGTTCCTCGGTCATGACCGGCAAGTATCGGCTGGTCAATCGCAAAGAGCTGTACGACGTGAGCGCCGACCCCGGCCAGAAGAACAACATCGCCGACCAACACCCGGAAATCGTGGCAGAGATGCGAGCGTTCTATGAACAATGGTGGGCCGAGCTGGAACCGACCTTCGCGCAAACCACCGAGATCCACTTGGGACACCCGCAACACCCGGTCGTCAGCCTGACCGCCCATGACTGGATCCAAAAGGTCTATCCCCCCTGGCACCAAGGGTCCATCCGCGCCGCCGACCGCACGCATGACGGTGCCGAAAAACTGGTCCACCGAGGCCATTGGGCGGTCAAAGTGGTTCGCGACGGCAAGTACCAGATTTCGCTCCGCCGCTGGCCGGCCGAATCGGGGGCGGCGATCAATGCGTCACTACCCGCAGGAGAAAATGTCCCGGGTGCCACCGCAGCCTTTCGATCGGTGCCCGGAAATGCCATCGGCGCCACCCACGGGGTGCTGCGGATCGACAGCGAAGACCTGGACCGGAAACCCGTGCAAGAGGGTGCCCAAGAGGTCACGTTCGTCACCGATCTGAAACGAGGGTCCTATCAACTGGCTCCATTTTTCGAAATCAGTGAAGGCGAACTGGGGGCGTATTACGTGACCGTCACAAGCCTCGACTGAGCCCGTCCCGAATGGCACGGGCTTAAGCCAAAACGCTGAGCCGTAGGCGCTAGCCTCGGGCCTTACCGCCGTGTTCAAGGCGCATCAAGACCCGCGGCTAGCGCCGTCGGCTCACTAAGCCCGTGCCATTCAGCCCCGTCCCCTTATCGTCCAGTTAAGAACAATTCGTTTCCCACGTACGACCGTCCTTCCGGGCCGACGCCGCGTACGACAGCCCTTCTGGGCTGTCGCCACGTACGATGGCTCTTCCGGGCCGTCGCATGCAAAACTCCGCACAACAGATCGTTCACTCAAGGAGTCCGAAATGTCATGCACCAAATCGCAGTCATGAGAAATCTTGGTCTTCGCAACCTCGCCGTCACTGTCGTGTTGCCCATCGTCATCCTGACGGGCACGGCACCCGGGTTTACTCAATCGCCAGGAAAAACGGATCACTATCCCGCGTTCAGTTGGGAGACCGTCCCCGTCGGATTTCATTTCGGCAAGGACGGTCCTTTGATGACGGCGACGGAGGCCGAATTTGTCGCCTCACATGCGAGTTTCATCTGTTTGGAGAAAGGCCACGCCGGCAAACAGTTCGATCACACCGAGGACGGGATTGAGTATGAAGCGAGGCAATTAAAACGGTTCAACCCTGACATCAAGGTGATCTTCTATTGGAACACGTTTCTCGACTACAGCATGTTTCGAGCGCATGATGACTATCAGAAGCATCCCAAATGGTGGCTACGAACGCTGGAGGGGAATCTGGACAAAAAGAGGGGCAACCTGATGCGTTACGATCTGTCGAACGCGGAGCTCAGGCAGTGGTGGAGTGACGTTGCCAAAAAGGCGGTCGTCGATGGCAGCTGTGATGGAGTATTCATGGACGCGTTTCCACAAATCGTTTCCGAAGCCAATCGCGCGATTTGGGGCGACGCGAAATACCACGCGATCCAACAGGGGCTGGTCGAAATCGTCAAAGAAACTCGCGCCAAAATCGGACAGGACAAACTGATCTTTTACAACGGTATTCGAACGACACCGACGAAGCATCTTGGAAACGACTTTATCGATGACACCGATGCCGTCATGATCGAGCACTTCGGTCATTTCAACAGTGATTCCAAGGAATGCATGTTGAAGGACATTCAGGCGATGGCTGAGTCCGGAAAACAGGGCAAAATCGTCGTCTTCAAAGCGTGGCCCGGTTTTGCCTGGACCGACAACGAGGCGATGGCAATGCCCTTGGCAAGAAAAAGACAACTTGCAGCGGAGAACATCACTTTCCCACTGGCTACGTATCTTGTCGGTGCCCAAGAACATTCTTACTTCATTTACAACTGGGGCTATCGCATGAGGCATGGTTGCTTGGAGTGGTATCCGGAATTCGACAAGAAACTCGGGCCGCCCCTTGCCGACGCCAAGCAAACCGGGTGGGTGTTGGAGCGTGATTTTCAGCATGCCCACGTTTGGGTCAATTTGGAAACCAAACAAGCCAAGATCGATTGGCACGAACAGAGGAAGCCATCCGAATGAATCTCCCACGAAACATGTCCAATCTCCTTTTCACCGCGATCTCACTGACCCTCGTGTTTGCCAGTGCCGCGACGGCAGCGACCGCGGATGACCGACCGCATGTGGTGATCGTGGTCGGCACGTTGCACTATTCACCAGAACTGACGATGCCGGTGTTTGCCGAAGAGTTGGAACGATTCGGGTTTCGCACGACCGTGGTGATGGGCGAGGGAAATCCGGAGAAGAAAACCGAAAACGTTTTGCCGGGTATCGATGTTTTAGCGGACGCCGACCTGGCGATCTTCTTCATGCGTTTCCTGAAGCTGCCCGACGACGAATTGCAGCCGATCCTGGATTATCTAACGTCAGGAAAACCGGTGATCGGGCTGCGGACCGCCAACCATTCGTTCAAGTACCCGGCCGGACATCCGAACCAGCCATGGAACGATGGCTTCGGTCGACGCGCGCTGGGCACTCCCTACGTGGTGCATCAAACCAGTGAAACAAAAATCAGCGTTGTCGAAGAAAACCTCGACCACCCGGTCATGACCCACGTGACCAAGAAACGCTGGGTTTCACCCGGGACGCTCTATCTGACGCGGCTTGAGCCAGACTGTTTGCCGTTGGCGACGGGATCGGGCGAGGGCCGTTCCCGCACACTCAAACGAGCGTTCGGGACCGTCGAAGTGAAACCGCAAGAATCGGATGTCGTCGCCTGGGCCTGGCAGAACGAATGGGGCGGCAAGGTGTTCGGTACCTCGTTCGGGCATCCCGGCGATTTCGCCGAGGAGTCGTTTGTGCGGATGTTGGTCAACGCGGTCCATTGGGCTGTCGATCGTCCGCTCCCCAGTGCCGACCAGCAGGTTTCGACCTGGAACATCGAACGTGTCGACAAAAAGCCCCGAAAGTAGTCTGAAGCGATTTTCTATCGATCTAATCATTCGGCCCCATGCTCAGAATCCTTTTTCCCGCGTCGTTTACCCTGTGGTTCTTGGTCGTTTCGTTCGCATCCGCCGAGCCGCCCATTCGACCCGGCGACCGCATCGCGATCATCGGCAACACGTTCGCCGATCAATTGAGGATCCACGGCTACCTGGAAACGATGCTCTTGCAGCATACTCGCGATAATCCCGTTTCGATTCGCAATTTGGGATGGGGTGGAGACATGCTGTCGGCACGCGATCGCCCGACAGGATTCCCGACCGAGGAATCGACGCTGACCGACCATCAGACGGATGTGATCATCGCCTGCTTCGGCATGGGCGAATCCTTCAATGGCGAACAGGGCGTGGAGCGATTTAAGAACCATTTGAAGGCCCTGATCGATTCGCACATTGGTAAACAATACAACGGTCATTCGGCAGTCCGGCTGATCCTGGTTTCACCCATCGCATGCGAGGATCTGGGAAAACGAACACCGGATCGGGCGCGGCAGAATCGCGAACTCCAGACGTACACCCATGCGATGCGCGAGGTGGCGACGGACGCCAATGTCCCCTTTGTCGATCTGTTCGAAGCGTCGCGTTATCTGATGGATGAGCCGGCGGGACCGAATTTGACCCACAACGGAATCCATCTCAATCCGTATGGTTATTGGGCCATCAGCCACACGTTCTTTGATCAGTTGACGGCCGACGACCGAGTCCCCCATCAACCCAATTGGCTGATGCGGATCGATGCGGCAACCAAGTCGGCGGAGGCTCAAGGAGTTGAGGTCACCGAATTGGAAACCGATGGGGCGGAGTTAGGATTTCAGGTCAGCGAAACATCTGCACCGAGGCTGCGCCCGCCGACCGACCAGCCGCTTCCGCCACAACTGGAATTCATTCGAGACACTTTGGTCGTCGAAAATCTTCCGCGCGGCACCTACCGACTGACGGTGGATGACCATCCCGTTGCCACCGCGTCCGCTCAAGCCTGGTCTCAAGGCGTGGCCATCGATTCATCCCCGGCCCACGAAACGGCCCAGACATACCGTGCGGTGGTCAATGACAAGAATCTGCAATTCACGTACAGCTGGAAGGCACTCAATCAAGTCCACATCGTCGGCGAGCGCCGCGCGTCCCCCAGCGGCAAATCGCTTCCCCAAGAAGTCATCCAATTCAACCAGCTTGCCATTGAGCTGGATCGACAGCTGAGCCGAGGGATGGAGCTCAAGACACGGTCCTGGCGTCTTTCTCGAATTTCAAAACCGAATTAGTTCTCCGATCGCACGGCGCAGGCACCGAGTTGGTGTTTAGCCTTTAGGCGACTCCCGGTCGCTGCGTAGCAGCGACAGCGGGCGGCTAAAGCCTGAACACCAACCCGATCCACCAACAACGCCGGATCATTGATGATGAAAACCATGAATCGAACTGGAAATCTGTTGCCTTGCGTCGGCTTGCTGCTGGCGGGATTGGCACTCGGACACACGGCATCGGGACAGGACGCAACGGGCATCAAGATCGCGAACCTGAAAGGCGCGGATCTGGATTTGATCAACAATCATGATCCGGAGTCGCAGCGAGAAAACTTCGATTTACTGCCGGGTTACCAAGTCAACCTGTTCGCCGCCGATCCGATGTTTGCCAATCCGGTCCACATGCACTGGGACTCGAAAGGACGACTTTGGGTCGCCTGTTCGTGGGCCTATCCCCAACTCAAGCCGGGCGAGGTTGCCAACGACAAAATCATCATTCTGGAAGACACCGATGATGATGGTGTGGCCGACAAGTCGACGGTCTTCGCCGATGGTTTGTATCTTCCGACCGGGATCGAACTTGCCAACGGCGGCTGTTACGTCGCGCAATCGCCCGACGTCTTTTTCTTGAAGGACACCGATGGTGACGATGTCGCCGATGTCAAGGAATTGGTGTTGACGGGGTTCGGGATCGAAGACAGTCACCACAGCATCAGCGCCTGGCGTCGCGGCCCGGGAGGCTGGATCTATTTCCAAGAAGGCATTTTCCTGCATTCACAAGTCGAAACGCAATACGGCGTGGTACGCAATTTCAACGGAGGGGTTTATCAATTCAACCCTCGCACGCTTGAGCTGCAACTGTTCTGTCGCGGCACCGGTGGCAACCCTTGGGGGCACGTCTTCGATCGTTGGGGGCAGTCGTTCATGGTGAACAACCCCCGCATCATGCATTTGTCCCCGGCGACGGGAAACAGCGGCGAAGCGGTTCGCGTCAAACCGCTGATCAGTACCGAAAAACAGTGCGGCGGCGATCTGGCGACCGGCAGCCACATCGGGGAAGACATCCGAGGACAATTGCTGACGGGGCGTTTTAAGAGTCGCACGGTGGTCCGGTATGAACTGATCGAGGACGGTGCCGGGTTCAGCGCGAAAGTGCTGGCCCCGTTGATCAGCTCCAGACACCCGAACTTCCGTCCGGTCGACGTGAAGATCGGCCCTGACGGCGCCGTGTATGTTGCCGACTGGTACAACTCCATCATCAACCACGCCCAGCATGACTTTCGCGACCCTCGCCGTGATCACGACCACGGCCGCATCTGGCGGATCACCCACACCCAGCGCCCGCTTGCGAAAAAGCCGACGCTGGTTGGGATTTCCGTCGACGCGCTGATCGACCACCTGAAAAGCCCCGAAGCGTGGACGCGTCATCAGGCCCGAAAGGAGTTGAGTGAACGAGACCCGGACCTGGTGCTCGCCGCGTTGGAATCCTGGGTGGAATCGCTCGATCCCGATACCCCGGATCACGATCATCATCTGGTCGAAGCGATGTGGGCGTGCCAGAACGTCGAACGTGTCAGCGAAAACATTCTTATTCGAGTACTTGCCGCAAGCGATGGGCATGCCCGCAGTGCCGGCGCGCGAGTGATCCGGTACTGGCACGACCAGCTTTCCGATCCGGTGGGCATGATCACCCGCGCTGCCGCGGATCCATTCCCTCGCACACGAATGGAAGCCGTGCTGTCGGCCGGGTTCATTCCCCGTGCGGAGTCGTTCGTGGCGGCCTTGAATTCACTCGATCATCCCGGCGACCCCGTGTTAGACCTGGCACTTCCCCAGACGATGAACGCCTTGGAACGCTACTGGCGTCCAGCGATGGACGCAGGGACATTGCAATTCGCCAAGCCGAGTCATCGTGAGTTCGCCGAGCAGAACGCGGGGATCGGATTGCAGCGTCGACTGGCGGTGTTTCTAAAGGCAAGTTCCCCAACGGAGCAAGACATCACCGCCATTGCGGCACAGTTACGCGAGGCCGCAACCGAGGATGACGTACTGACGATTGTCGCGGCGATCAGCACGGACGGAGGCTTAAAGTCCGAGGCGGCAACGATCGCGATGCTGGAAACCTTGCAGCAGATCGCCGATCCCGATGCCCCCCGGTCGTTGAAACGCGCGTTTCGCGGGTTCGAAAAACTGCTCAGCCACGAGAACGAATCGATCGCCGTTCTCGCCGCCGAAACGCTAGGCGCGTGGGGAGTGGCCGGTCGCAATCAGATCGCGGCACTTCAAGGTGACTCGCACAGTGCCGCGGTCAAACTCGCTCTGGCCGTGGCACTCGCCAAAACCAGCAGCAAACGTTACGAGGCAACACTGTCGGATCTTTCCCAGACCGCTGACCTGCCGACACGTTATGCCGCGGTAGCCGGACTCGCCCAGGCGAATTTGGCTCGCGGCGTCGCTGCGGCCGCCGAACTGTTGACCGAAGATCCGCAGGGGGTCGATCCGGTGCCGCTGGTCAAAACGCTTTTGCAATACCAGACCGGCGGCGAACTGCTTGGCAACGCACTGCGGAATACCCGACGGCAGGGTGGCGAGATTCACCCGGCGGTCATTGAGAGCGTCAGCCGGTTTCATCGCGACACCGGTCTGCTTTCCGATCGTCTGGCAGAATTGTTTCGCCGGTCAGCAACGACGGGTTCCCTGAGTGCTCAACTGCTTGCCGAAGACCTGGAAACACTCACCGCGGACGTGGAATCACTTGGTGATCCGGCGCGTGGCGAGCTGGTTTATCGCCGCGAGTCCGTCTCCTGCACCCGCTGCCACGCGATCGGTTCGGCCGGCCCAGTGATCGGTCCGAACCTGGTGGCTGTGGGAACCGCAGCGAAAACGAATTATTTGGTTCAGTCGATTCTTGAACCCAACGCCGCGATCGCGGAACACTACGAAACGCGGACGTTTTTACTCGACAGCGGTCAAGTGCAAACGGGCATCGTGACCTTCCGAAACGAAAACGAAGTTGTCGTCCGCGACTCGGCCGAACTCGGCAAAGAGGTGCGTCTGGACGCCGATGAGATCGAAGCCGAGGTTCCGGCAAAGTCGCTGATGCCCTCGGGGCTGGCCGACCAGTTGCAAAACCGCGGCGAGTTCTTGGATCTGGTCAAGTTCCTCTCCGTTTTAGGCGAACCCGGCGTGTACGCAAACGATGAAAGCCCGGTCATTCGAAAGTGGCGCGTGATCTCGGCGTCCGGCGCGTTCGTACCGCCACCAGACGACGCCAACTGGTTGCCGGCCTACAGCAAGGTCAGCGGAGAATTGCCAGCCGATGAGCTCCCGCCCGGCGGAGCGGTCTTTGCCCGCGGTTTCGTCAATGTGCTAATCGCCGGGACGGCCGGCTTGGAAATCAACTCCATCGATGGACTGACGCTCTGGCTGGACGGAGAATCAATCGACGACCTTACCGCTCCAATCCAACTGGCCAAAGGACGGCACTCCTTCACGTTCGGGCTCGATCCCGATCGACTGAATCACGGTCTGCGGGTCGAATTGAAAGCGATGGATCCCGCCATCAGAATTCAGCCCGAAGGTGGGATGTAAGCCATGTGTTCGCCCCGGCAATGTGACGGCCTGTTGATTTACAAGCCCGCAGCGTTAGCAAGGGGCACAGCAAATCCCCTCGCGAGCGCGTCGGGCTCGTAGTGTACTGTTCGTTCATCGAAAACGATTAATTCAACAATCCCGTGAAGCTCTAGTGATCGGAGAAGGCAGCACACTACGCGGCAGAACAATGACAGCCCCCATCCTCCTCCGCCCATCATCTTGCCCCCATCATCTTGCCCCCATCATCTTGCCCCCATCATCTTGCCCCCATCATCTTGCCCCCATCATCTTGCCCCCATCATCTTGCCCCCATCATCTT